>NZ_QGAA01000008.1:0-314922 GCF_005233485.1 Pseudomonas sp. CFBP13509 | reverse complement strand
AACCAAGCGCTTACTAAAGCCTTGCAAATGAGCGTGGTTTTGAGGAGCACGGGGGAGAATGGTGTGGTCAAGGTGTGTCTGCCGGACGCTTACTTTGAAGATGCGAGCGAAGACGTCTGTGAGGAGTCACCCTCAGGCACCACGTCAATCGTGGTCTGCACAATTGAGGGCGGGGGTTATGAGTTGGTATTTCCTTTTATGTGTTACTCGTTCACTGAAGATGATGCGTTTTGGCTGAGCGAGGTCTTGCTTAGCGCCTGCCAAAAAATCACGAAGCCTTAAATCGAAAGATTTCCGCACAGAATGACTGCAATGACAACGTCACGAGGTTGAACAGCCAGGAACAAACTTCATCCATGCTGCCCGTACGCAATCAAGGCAGGTAGTATGCGCCCGGCGCAGCGGTTAAGAAAATGCTCAGCAGTTGTTATGGAGCCTCCATTTCATGGAAGTCGGCGCGAGCTACATAGAGGTGTTCGACTGCCACGTACGCCAGAGGGTCAGCTCGTGAGGTAAATACGAGCCTCGCTGGCGTCTGTTCGGTGGCGCAGGCGAGGATGAAAAGCAGGTCAGCCTACTCTCGATGAGGCTCCAAACTGGCTGGCCACCCGGTATCCCTATTTCTGAACCAGATCTTTGTACTTTTCTCGAGAGGCGAGAATCTGGTCTCTGAGCTCTTCAGGATCAATCCTCATCCCACCGCGAGGTGTTGTCTTGAGAGTTTTCAAACCGTTGGCTGCCTTGATGAAGGCTCGCTCCTCTGCCTGAATCCATTCAGGACGTTTGTCTTTCCAAAATGACCATGCCATTCGCTGAGCCTCGTTCCTGAGCGGATGAGACCAGTATGTGGCAGCAGAAAGAAATGTCCAAGCTAGGTGGTGACCTTGGTCATTATGTAAGCGGAGCGCGCAGACCTGGAAGGTCGAAGGCATGAGGATGGAAGCCCGCAGGGCCAAGACCCATCGATAGACGGGGCTTGGTTTACGACAGCCATCCCCCAGAGGGGCATGCCCCAAAAATAGGATCTAACGGTTATCGAACCGCGCGCTGATCGTTCTTACGAGAAGCTACACCCATGGCGTAAAGGTCATAAGTCTTTCGCAACAACAATTCGTCATCAGACGATACATGCGCATGAATGAAGACTGTCGACAAGAAACGCTTCCGTTCGCCATTGCCAATCTCAGACCAAACCCTCGGTTGCCCTTGAGCATCTGGGACTGCCAAGCGATCAAGAAGGTACTCCTCAAGGCTATGCAACCGCTGCAAGCCATCGATCAAAATATCGCTGCTCTCAGCCATTACTCGCCCCGCAACCAAATCACACCACTCATTAGTGAGATAGCTTCCAAGATCCCCTCCAGACCACACAGAAACGATGAACCGAGCCTTTTGCCCCAGATTCCATACTACCGGGCGATGCCAAGACGGAACTGGAATGCCCATTACGAACCCTGCAGCCCAAGGATACTTCTCGTGAGCAGCAGATGGCTCGACCAGGTGTTTTTCCCAGCGAGAAACAACGACGTCAATCGGATATTGGTTGGTGCTGGTTGCCAAAATTTGACGAGGCATTCGGATGCTTGGATCTGAAGTATCGTCATCTGCGAAGCGCTGGAACTTGGAGGTCATGAATGTCCTTGGAGGAGGGGAGTGCTAAAGGTGGACGAACCATTGGTGCGGATGAAATGACGCCGCCACTCATCAACGATTGAGATGATCAGTAAGTCACGCTCTGTTGAGATTTCGATCTGCTCACCATCGACCAGCGCTTGCGCATAGCCCTCAGCGAAGGCAGCAGCTCTGTCAAAGTCCGAAGGGGAGTCAGAGGACGCGATGTGGCTGACCAAGCGCTCCCACGCCCTGCGTTGACGATGACCCTGGATGGTCTCGGCAAACGGCACGGCGCCTTTCAAGGAGCGTGCAAATGCGATCGTTGGTAGGTTCAAAACCGGTTTCTCTGGATGTCATAGATATGAAAAACGGTTCGTTTTGAGAAACCTTGAGCCGTATAGGAATTTTCTTTGTGCCGACGCAAACAGGCGCTAACCGGACGCGAACGCGTGGACGTGCTAATGGCACTCAGATATTGTCGCAAGCGTGATTACGCGCTAGCCGCGTGACGACTCATGAAAGGGATAGACGCGATGATTTACCAATGCAACGGATGCAACAGGACTACCTTCGAGATCGCATGCCCGTGGTGCATGGGCTCTCAGGTCTCGCCGTCATCAGAGCTCACGTTGCGACACCTTACGCCGCTGGATCCTTCGTTTTATCCCGACTTTCAATACAGATCTAAAGGCTTGATTCAAGACTTCTTCGGTAAGAAGAAGGAGCAAGCCCAACTGAACGATCTTCTGAACAACGTATTGAGAAAATACGCGGAGCTGAAGCAGCCATACTTTACGAACTTCATTCACACGACTCGCGAAAGCGCAGGTAGCAGCGATGACGCAGGCGTGCCCGGCCCACGTTTGGATGGTGTGTACAGCGAGAGAGAGCTGTTCAGGGAGGTCTTGATTCGCAAAGGCTTTGACGAGCTTGAAGGGCTTCCATCTCTCTTGGACAAGCTGCTGCAGACCACAGCTTTCAACTCCGACTATATGGGGTTCTCCAGAGAGCTGACCCGCCACATTCGAACTGATCTTGCCGACACCTTACGTTCTTGGATTGAAGAGGCAGGAACGACGTTCAGGTCTGACTTGGCTTTGTTCTATTACTACCTGTGGGAAAATGACGTTGCTTTCCCCAATGTTCAATTCAATCCCCAGGCGGATTCTACATCTGGTGTTCCACTCCTCCCGATACAGGTTTTTCGTAATGGCCTGAGCCTTTGCGAGGAGATTTATTTCGATATTCTCGTCGAGCGCCTGGGATCTCAGCTGGAGCATTTCAATCCTAACCAGTTCATCACCATGTACCTAGTGGACGCTATGGACGGATTTCAGTTTGAAGCCTTCCTGGTTGAAATATTCCAAACCATTGGATACGACGTTAAAGAGACCAAGAAGACGGCTGACCAAGGGGCTGATCTTTTCGTCAGCCGCTTCGGCAAAAACATGGTGATCCAGGCAAAGAACTACTCGGGCTCCGTAGGCAATGCGGCTGTGCAGCAAGCCATCTCCGCAAAAGCCTTTTATGGGTGCGACGAGGCCATGGTAGTCACGAACTCCTACTACACGAAATCAGCTAAAGAGCTGGCCAGCACAGCAGGCGTCCGGCTGATCGACAGGGACGGGCTTCAGAGCTATCTGGATGACTACAACCAGAAGCTCATCGAGGTTTTCCAGGCCGAGGAAGAAAGTGCTTAAAAGTTGGCGCCCTTCGAGGCAAAAACCTTAGCCCCGCGACGTCGGTGGGGTTTCGAGATCCGTGACAATAAAAGACGATGCTCAACCGATTGAACAGCAAGCGGAGCGCGCAAGCCGATACGGCTGGAGGCGTGAGGATGGAAGCCCGGCAGGGTCGAGACTTGGCTCCGCCAGGCTCGGTTCACGACAGCCATTCCCGCAGGGGCACGCACAAAGCCAAGCCGGTAACCCCCCAATCGCTATCTCCTCAGCAAGGATTTACACGGTTTCCGGCCCGTAATGATCACCCATCCATGATGAAGGTCTCGCAGAGCCGATTGCACAGAGCAGAGGCGGGAAATCATACGTCATTTCTCGAGAGGTCAGTAAGTGCTGAGGCTAACGCGGTCGCCTGCTTAGGCGTGAACCTAAAGCGCGACTCATCGATTTTGATAGAAATTACGCCATTGGATTCTGTATCCAGGAGAACTGCGTAGCTGTTGTCATCGTCTATGACTTCACCCTCGGCAATGCCGGGCCGAGTGAAGATGGCGAGCCTAACTTCGTCCAACTCGCCCTCGGGCGAACCATCCTTGAACGTGAAGAATCTGTTCGGCGGCAGTTTTGTACTCATGGTCTCGATAGTCCTCAGAAAATATGTCGCATGACTATTTAAACGGAGGCGAAATTCGAAACTTGAGTGGTGGGATTAAAAAGACATCTGCCTGAAAAGTAATTTTGCGCAGCGCTAAAGTTTTGCTCGAAAAAATCCGTTTAAGTTTGTATTTCACGGAAAAGGGCTGTGTTGGAAATGATGAAAGAGCATGATTCTGCAGAAACTATTAGATTCAGGGCCGAGCGCGAATTTTTATCTCATGAAGACGAAGGTGAAGGTGAAGGTGAAGGTGAAGGTGAGGAAGCTAGGTGGTTCGAAGCATCTGTTGAACTCGCAAATAGCCACATAAAGCTCGTCCTAGACGGGTCTGAATATGACTTCACTGCTCAGCAATGCGGGGAGCTAGCTGATGGGCTGTCGACCTTGGTCAAAACGCTCTATCAACGGAGCGCAATCCTCACTGGTATCCCTAATCCGCTGATATTGGATTTTGGTAAGCTATTTCACCAACTGATTGTGTCTCGTACTCAGTCCACACAGCAGGATTGGTTGTGCAATCACGGGTACGACTTGGACGGAATGTTCTTTGGAGCATCTGGATCGTTTCGCTATCCAGATTCGCAAAGCTATTTTCAGCTTTTCATAGGGGTGAACGGCGAGCTATTCGTACCGATCTTGGGGATCGAAGATAGGGTATTCAAGTTCAGCGTTGAGGACGCTTCGTGGTTGTTTGAGCAGCTGTGCGTGGGAGGATACTTGCTAGCTCGGATTGAGAGTTCGTGAGAGGAGTAGCCTACTTCTGCATGGATAACCGAGCATGGCTCATGCTCACGTTTGAAAAACCATCAACCTCTGGGTGGAGCAGAGCAGTTGCAACTGTCGGCTAAATGGGTGCAGTCAGGTTCAGCCTCCACTCGACAATACTGTGGGCTGTGGGGCAAGCGAGGCGCGCAGGTGTATCGGACGAACACCCATAGGGCCAATGTCATTCTAACGACGGTTTTCACCAGATACGTAACTAGGCTAACATGATGGCGATTTGGAATTGCCAGTTAGACCTGTGAGCATCCATACCCGTTGCTCAAGGACTAAGAACCGATGTCAAAAGGCCGTGTCACCCATTTGGGCCGTTGCGAATTCAGACTTTGCAACCTCACCCCCTTGTTGGGGACGCTCCGATTGCACTTCGAGAGCGCGCACAATCCACCGCGTAGACACTGAGAAATCAGATTCAGGCTGCAGTGGTCTCGAACGAACGATTCAGGACGAAAGTGTATGGATAAGGAAAGCATCACGGTAGTGAGAGAAAATCCCTCTCTGAAATCGAGCAGACCTGGCTCTTACCTTGGGTACTCACTGCAGTCCACCCGGATGTGCCTACATCTGTGCGAGGCGCCACGGGGCTCGTTCGTTGCGTTAGAAGTTTTAGACGACGTTGACGTTGAATATGCTGACGGCAAGAAAATGGTTGAGCAATCCAAGAGCGGTATTGCTACTAACCCCATTGCCAATTTCTCTAAAGATTTGTGGAAGACTTTTTCTAACTGGATCGATGCTATTGAGGCGGGTGTAATCGACCTTGGAAAAACTCGCTTCCGTCTCTATGTATTGCAAAGGAAAGAGGGTGCGTTCGCGCACGATCTGCATTACGCGCATACCAAGCCTCAGGTCGAGCACGTGGTACGCGAGATTCGTCAATCCTTTCAAGACGAGCAGCCAGCGGGCTGCAAGCCATATATCGAGAAATTCTTAAGCTACGATCCTGACAAGCGTGCGAATTTGGTCATGGCGTTTGAGCTCGAAACAGGGAATGACCAACTGGTTGAAGGGATCAAGGGCTACCTATCTCTAGCCGTGCCAGATGACCTTCTGGAAGATGCCTGTCATGCAGCAATCGGGTGGGTGAAAAACACCTCAGACGTACTGATTGCAGGCGGTCAGCTAGCAGTGCTCGCTCGTTCGCAGTTCAGCGATTGGATGTCGACCTACAATAGCCGTTTCTCGTTTAACCATCTTCTGAAATACACGCTGCCTCCACCGACAGCCCAGGAGATCGAAGAGGGTCGGCCGTACGCCCTTACGCTGATTCGTCAGCTTGAGCTGATTGAAATGGAACAGGACAGCGCCGATGCCATGTCGGACTACTTGCAGTCGACAACCAATAAGGTGCGGTGGGGGGAACGAGGTCTGGTCTACGAGCCGGAGTTCAACGACTTCAAAAAAAGCTTGCTGAAAAAGTGGCAGTTTTTCAGTAAGGAAATTCGTCTGCTCTCCATCTACGCTACCGCTTCGGACGTCGACAAAGGCCAGCTGCTGCACCTCAGATGCATGGTGGACAACGCCGAACTTAACGACGTCGACTCCCCGGGTTTTTTCGTTCGCGGGACTTACCACGATTTTTCAAACCGTAAAGACATTGGATGGCACCCCCAATTCAATGATTTGATCGATGACTGATTTTCGATATGTGCTGGACTGAGCCGCTTCTGTCGAACCCGCAGGCGAAGCAAATACATTGAATATGCATATGCACTTCGCGCCCCCCCTAAAGGTCGCCGTTTGCGCAGTGCGACCAACCACAATAAGTCCAACAGGTTGACCAGGATGGAGCCTACAAAACTATACGGCAAGGCGAACAATAGCCTTGATGAGGTGTACTTGGTGCAGAACCCTGCACTCGGTGCGATTCTGATGTGGGAGTTTGTTAAAGGGTTCGTCCGTCAGAGCGCCGGTCGTTTGCCGGAGCTGCCTTTACTCTTCGCTGTGTTACCGATTGTGTTTAACGAAACGCTCAGGACAGTAATGTCAGGGACAAATCCCTCTTCCGGATTGCGACTGTTCGCATCGAAATTCTCCAGGGATCAAGAGGTGCTTCTGACATTGCAACGAAGGATGCTGATGCTGCGACCCACGTCCCTGTCCAGTTTGTCTATCGCACTTGAGTGCGGTTTGCTGACACTCAACGTAACTTCCGCTTCAGTTGACTGCACGACCAAGCGATATCCCTCAAGGACTCCACTGGCTGTCAGGGAGCTTGGGAAGCACGCTGACAAGCTAGGCGGGTGGTGTGGTTCGCTAACTCTTCAGGAAGTCCAGGCTGCACTACGGATAGGTTTTTAATGAAACTCCAGATCATAAAATTGATTTTGTGGCCAAAAAACGGCCTTCAGTATCGAGAGTTGACGTTCACGCCCGGAGCAGTGAACGTGATCAGCGGTTCGTCAAAGGCAGGGAAGTCGGCGGTTATTCCGATTATCGATTACTGCCTAGCGTCGGAAAAATGTGGGATTCCTGTTGGAACTATTCGCAATACCTGCGGGTGGTTTGGTCTGCTCGTGGATACGGACGAAGGACTCAAGCTTTTCGCACGTGCTGAACCGGGCAAGCAACGATCAACGGATGATATGTTCGCCCTGGAAGGTGATCAGATTTCTATACCTGAAAGGATTGAGGGCAAAAACACAAACCGAAGCAGTGTGAAGGACATCCTGAACAGGTTGTCGGGCCTGCCGAATCTTGGTTTTGGAGACGACGTTCGCTACGGATTCAAAACCCGTCCGAGCTTCCGAGATTTGATGGCGTTCACCTTCCAGCCGCAAAACATAGTGGCTAACCCTGACGTCCTTTTCTACAAGGCTGATACCACAGGCCACCGTGAGAAGCTCAAGGACATTTTTCCGTTCATTCTGGGTGCCGTCACCTCTCAAACGCTGGTTGCATCTTGGGAAATGAAAGATCTTGAGCGTCAGCAGAAGCAGCTGCAGTCAGAGCTCAAAACGCTCGCTGATGCATCTGCGCGGTTGCGCTCCGAGGCTCGCAGTTGGTATTACCAAGCTCGAGAGTACGGGCTAGTACCGAACAATGCGGTGCTCTCGGAGGATTGGACTACCGCGATTCAGCAGCTCAGTTCGATCCTGCAGAAAACCTCTCGCGATGCAGCACCCAAGTTCGAGGCGCTTCAGGCTTCGATCACGACCATAGGCGAATTGAGAAAGCGGGAAGACGTCATCGCCGCGAACCTGTTTACCGGTCGTCAAAAGCTTAACGAGCTGACCCGCATTCGGGGGGATGCCAACGCTTACCTCAAGGCGCTTGATACCATGAAAGAGCGGCTGTCGCTCTCGACGTGGCTGAAAGACTTAGTTGTCGAGCAATCGTCCCCCTGTATTCTGGGATCACAAACTTTGTCAGCGTCTAGTGAATTAGACGCATTGTGTAAGGCACTGCATGGCATAGAGACGCTCTCGGAACAAACGCCCGTAGTATCTGCTTCGGTTGAAAGTGAGCTCGTCCGGCTACGCAGCGCGGTGCGCATCGATGCTGAGGAGCTCGAAGCAATTAAAACAGAGATCAAGGCCATTGAAGCCCTCGACACTCAGGCCAAAGGTCAGGCTCTGCGCCAGTCCGACATCGATCGATATCTTGGTCGGCTCCAGGAGGCTGTTCGGAATTATGAAACGGCGCAACAGGACGAGGGCTTGGCAAAACGGCTGAATGAGGTTGAGAACAAGATAGCAGCCCTAGCACCATCGATTTCTGTTGACCAAGTGCGAGATAAAACTCGCAAGATCTTGAACACACTGAGTGATTACTGCGCCCAGATAACGCCGGTTCTTGATGCCGAGTGGAAGGATGCCCGAATCGGTCTATCGATCACTGACCTTGCGATCAAGGTGCGCCATGATGGGCGTGATGATTTTCTATGGGAGATCGGTAGTGGCGCAAACTGGCTCGCATACCATGTCGCGATGCTGCTGGCCTTGCAGAAACTGTTCTTGGCTAAGAAAACCGTTGAGCATCCAGTACCTCACTTTCTGATTTTCGACCAGCCTAGTCAGGTGTACTTTCCAGTAAAGCGCGCCGCCCAGACTGACGAGGAGCATGAGCTTGACGACGAAGACCGAATAGCCGTGCGCAAGGTTTTCAGGGCCTTGGCTACAGCAGTCAACAGCTCGGAAGGTCGCCTACAAATTATCGTTCTCGATCATGCCGATGAAGGTGTTTGGGGCGGAATTCCTAACGTGGTACTCACTGAAGAATGGCGCGATAAGAAGCTCGTACCGCCTTGGTTTGAGTTACCTAGCTCCTAAGTTGTAAGTAGCCGCAAGAATGTTGGTTTTCGCATGCATTTGAGAACCTTGAGCCCATGAAGTTGAGTCCCTTTTAGCATGTCTATTGATATCGATAAATCTCAGGCAGATCTCGTCAGACGTTTCGTCCTGAGTGTGACTATCCCCATCCTCCATGAGATAGGGCATTCCGCTGCAGTTGTGGCTACGGGAACACTTTTCAAAATTGCAAATCGCTCGTTCATCATCACAGTAAGGCACCTCTTCGACCAAGTCAGTGATCTGACTTTATTGGCTTATCCAGAGAATCCATTGAAAGGTGCACTGCGTACCTTCGGTGATATGAAATTGTATAAGCCTGACGATGACAAGATCGACGTAGCAGTCATTGAGCTGCACTCCCAGGAGACAATCGCTCGCTTGGAGGCAAGATGGCAGTTCCTGACGCTTCAGAACGTTGCCTCGCCTTCGGCCAACCCCGAAAATGGGGCGGTCTTCGTCGCGGGATATCCCGTCGCTCTTACAGGCGAAAATAATGGCTGGACTCATGGTAGCTTTCTGACTGCATACACGCAGCGGCGCCCTGACGTTCCAACTGATTTAAAGGAGCCTTACATTGAGGGATTGGACTTATTTTTCGACTATGGCCGTGAGGCCCAGGCGTTGGACGGTCAATCAGTATTTACTCCTGATTTGGAAGGTGTAAGTGGTGGCTCCGTTTGGGAGCTCGTTGAGTCTCAGTCCATTATTTGGTCGGCGGTAGACAATGTACGTGTTGTGGGAGTCCAGTCCTCTTTCCGCCACTCCGACTTCACTCGGGCTAAGAACTGGTGGGCCGTTGCAAAAGTGCTTGAGCAGATAGACGAAAGGCTGGCTAGCGAAGTCCGAGCAAGGCTTGATAGCAATCTTTCTTGACTATCGCCCTAACAACTTCGATCGATAAATGACTTCGTTGTACGCTTACCCTGGATGGAGAGCTAAGGTCGGGATGGACGATTAGTTGTAAAGTGCTGCCATGGCACGCAGGTCTTTGTAAACATATCTTCGTGCAGCAGAAACATGGAAGTTGCAGCCGGGGCAGGCGTCAGGGGTGACTCAATTGTGTTGCCCCT
Organism: Pseudomonas sp. CFBP13509; assembly: GCF_005233485.1. Classification (NCBI taxonomy): domain Bacteria; kingdom Pseudomonadati; phylum Pseudomonadota; class Gammaproteobacteria; order Pseudomonadales; family Pseudomonadaceae; genus Pseudomonas; species Pseudomonas sp. CFBP13509. The sequence continues at coordinate 304,832 of NZ_QGAA01000008.1, read as the reverse complement.
GGCCGCACTGCAAACCCTCCAAACGACATGCCAGCGTCAACGTACCGGAGAGCTGACTTCATATCCTTCCAGCCCACATAGCTCATCAGCCCTTTGATGTCCCACCCATTGGCGGACGCCCAGGTCGCAAAGCCTCGCCGCATTGAGTGGCTGCTATACAGTTCCGCTGGCAATCCTGCCTCTTTGAAAATGCGGCGTAGCACGGGTATCAGGCTATGCGGCTGCATAGCTTTGCCTGACAGGTTGCCCCAGCGATCAATCCGCTGGAACACCGGGCCTTTAGCGATCCCGGCAACCGTTATCCAATTGATATAGGCCTCCACGGGGCAAAGCATTGTGAGCGCCGGCGTCTGGAACGTAGTTCCTTCATGCTGTCGGTCACCCTTGGTGTAGGGCAGGAAAAAGGTAATGCCTTGACCACTTATGGCATGGGTAGCCAACGATCCCTGCGCAGTTCGTGAGGAGGGGCGCTAATGTACCCAAGAGTTAGTCAAGCAGCAGACTTGCGTACCCTTATTTCCGCTTTGAAAAGAGCGCTAAAGCCCAATCACCTCGTAGGCCCCGATAGCCAACCGGTGTAACGTATTGCCAATTCGCAGCCAAGGGTCGTTCATCGAGGCCTGCGCTATCCAGTCGCGGTCTCTGCCTGCCAGCGGATGACTCTAAACAGAAGGGATTCTCATGTATCTGCGTGCTTTGAACGTTAGAGGTTTCAAGTGCTTTGGTGAACCCTTCACTATCGAACTTCACGACGGGCTGAACGTGTTGGTGGGCGAAAACGGCGCAGGCAAGACCGGTGTAATTAGCGCGGTGCGTCAGCTATTCAATGACTCGGAGTCGGGGAAACGAATCATCGGTGAGCAGGATTTCTACAAGGGTTTTGAGGCAGGTGCTTTCGCCTCGGTGGAGCTCCAGATCCAGGCCACGTTTTCCGACCTTGATGATAAGGATGCCACTGCCTTTAATGAATGGTGCGGGAACCATGACGAAGCGAAGCTCACTTTCATTGCCAAAAACCAAGAGTCACGTGGACGCTTCAAGTATCACACTTATGGTGGGCACGAATTCACCCAGCCCCTAGACCCTGAAACACTCGACTTGATTCACTGTGTTTATCTGCCGCCACTACGTGACGCAGAGAGCAAGCTCCGAGAGGGGCGCCAATCACGCTTGGCCAGACTGTTGAAGGCCCTATGTCGGAAAGAGTTGGACGCTGCCAGAAAGGCCGGTACTCAAACTGCGCTGGAGCAGCGCGTTGGCGACTTCAACCGCGAGCTTTCTCAGAGCGACGACTTTGCCATCAAACTGGCCAACCAACGCATCGGTGAAAGCCTGAAGGCCGCGCTCGGAATGCATCTGTCCCAAAGCACATTGATCCAATTCTCCGAGGTGAGCTTCTCCCGTATCGTTGAAGGTTTGAGACTGCTTTATTTCCCCGACCTCACAAATGCCGACCCCACCCAGTTCCGATCTCTAGGGGAGAACAGCCTGGGGTACAACAACTTATTGTACATTGCATCCATCCTCGCGGAGCTCGTCCTCGAGGTAGAGGAGGGGCGTGGTGAAGAGACCTACCTGCGGCTGCTGCTCATCGAGGAACCGGAGGCGCACCTACACCCGCAGCTCCAACTACGGTTGCTACGACACCTCAAAACGGAGGCAGAAGCGCGAGGTATCCAGGTCATCATCACAACCCACTCAACTGTGATTTCGGCTGCGGTGTCTGTGGAGCACCTGATTCACCTCTCCAATGAAGGCATGCCAATAGCCGTTCCTCTGAGAAAAACAGGGCTTCCTGAGCAGAGCCGGCGTTTTGTAGATCGCTGGCTCGACGTCACCAAGTCAAATCTTCTTTTCTCAAAAGGCGCGATCCTCGTCGAAGGAATTGCAGAGGCAATCGTTGTCCCCGAGCTGGCTAGGATCGTCTTGCATGCTCAAGGGAGGGGCAGGGACTCTTTGGACGATTACGGCGTGTCCGTCATCAACCTTGGCGGTATCTACTTCAAGCATTTCATGCAGCTGTTCTGCGATGTCACGGGCGCCCAGCCTGGTGGTAATGTGCCTATCAGGTGCGCCGGACTCACGGACAATGACCCTTCAAAATCTCTCTCGATCATTGACGATGGCGAAGGCGGGGAAAAACCAATTCCATTCCTTCCGCATGCCGAAGATCACCGGCTGGGAAACAATCCGGCATTGGAGCTTCAGGGGCCGATCAATCAGTCTCAATTCGCACGGTTGTTCGCCGGCAAGTACAAGACCTTCGAGTACGACATTGCGCTGGAGGGCGGCAACCTTACGACCATGCTGAATGTGGCAGCAGATCTCTGGCCCGTTCAGGATGGCAAGGTGGCCGGGAATTTGAGGGAAGATGCAAAACGGGATTTCGCCTCCATGTCCTCTGCTGACAAAGCCCCTTTTGCTGGCGCTTTGCTCGCCAGGCTCGACTCCGAAGAGATCGGCAAGGGGTTGTACGCCCAAGCGCTCGCGGACGCGCTCTTGGCGCGCCCAGCTGATTTCGTCGTGCCGGAGTACATCCGACTGGGCATCCTTTGGGCCTGTGGACTGGAAGATGGACAGGCATGATCGCTCGAGTTGCTGAAGAACCCCCACGCAGGGTGCTCCCCCAATGAACTTCACCCAGGAACAGTTGGATTATCTCGCCTCACCGCTCGATAGGCACGTTTACCTCAAGGCCTGCCCGGGCAGCGGAAAGACGGAAGTGGTTGCCGCGATGGTGGCCAAAATAGTCCAAGAATGGTCTCGGTCACCATCGGGCATCGCAGTCCTGACGTTCTCCAACAGTGCCACGGACGAACTCAGGAACAGGGTTCATAGGTACCTGGGGGAGCCGATCGGCAAACCTCATCTAATCGCTACGTTCGACAGCTTTGTGCTGAACCGGCTGGTGGCGAGCATTGCCAGTGAGATGACGGGATATACCGGCAGGGAGGGTGACTTTCGCATTCGGATTCTGGACAAAGCAGCGAACATCTATCGCACGCGAAATAGCATTTGCAATCGTTGGATCTCTGCGTGCAAATACGACTACGACCTTGGAACGACCAAGTTCATATTTTCCACTGGCGAACGCGGCCTCGATAAGCAACTGAACGCCGAAACCCTTAATCATGATACCTGCAAAGATCTTATTGCCACTAAGAAGCGGCTGTGGCGAGGAGGTTTTGCCACTTTTGGTGACATCGACATGCTTGCCCTGAAGGCATTCAAGGATAGGAAATTCGACCCCTATTTTTCGCGGATCGCGCGCCGGTTTCCTCTGCTCATCGTGGACGAATGCCAGGATCTCTCTACAGAGCAACTGCGAATCGTGGAGCATCTCGCACGGTTCGGTATGGCGTTCCATTTCGTGGGTGATCTGAACCAGTCAATCTATGGCTTTCGCAAGTCAAACCCAGAGAATGTCACCGACCTCATGGTCAAGCTGAAATTCGACCCGTATGAGCTCAAGTCGAACTGGCGGAGTGGACAGGTCATAGTCGATCTGTGTACCAACATCCTTGGCGGCGAACGGATCATGGGCAATGCAGATATTCCTTCCCTGCAACCACGGATACTCGAATATGAAGTGTGCCCCTCTGAGCTGCTGCCTACGATTCGCACCATGACACAGGGGTACACCAAAGTGGTACTGGTGGCCCGAGGTCATACGACCCTGCAGCGTTTACGTAATGGTGAGACCTTCGAAGGCATCGAACTATTGGCAGTCGCGTGCATCAGCGCCAACACAGGTAACCTTAAGGACATCAAGCAAAGCCTGAGGACGTTTGCAAAGTGGCTGGCCGAAAAGCTCGAGCTGCAGGTCACCAAAGTCGGCCCCTATTGCCCCATTGTCATGGAGTCCAAGCTTGTTTGGCGGAAATTCCTCCATGAAAGCCTGAAATTCATGGTCGCCAATGGTGCTGGCAAGTCCGATCAGACTTGGTCTGCTTGGGTGCGCACTGCAAAGCTGGCGATCCGACGGCTCCCGAATCAACCTTTCGTACCTGTGGAGTTACTGGAGGAGCTGGATGTCCTGAAAAACTTGAACCTTGTGGCTCGCAAAGGGCAGGGTGATAAGCCAGTCTCCGTGCGAGTGTTGAGCCAAGAGGTACTGGAGGGGCCACCAGACACGTTGCGCTACGAAACTATTCACCAGGTGAAGGGCGAAACTCACGATGTCACTGTGGTGGTTTCGTCCCAACAGCCCGGGCCGCACCAGTCTCATTGGCAAGACTGGTTGCGAGATCGCGGATCGGAAGCCGCAAGGTTCGCTTATGTGGCGAGTTCCAGGCCCCAGCATATGTTGATTTGGGCGGTAAAAAAGCTCAAAGAAGAGGATCGACCTGTACTGGCACAATTGGGTTTTGAAGTACCGCCCCCCCCCGATAACCGTCCCTAAACGAGCACATTTGCGATCCCCTCGTTAAATCTAATCACCATTTAGGTCGTTCACTCATGCTGGGCGCGCTGTGCAAAACTTCTGGGGCATGCTTTCGTCAACTTGGCCTTTTGATCTAAATCAGTAGGGTGAGACGATGAGTTTTCAAATGTACATGGAGGTCTCCTGTGTATGAACCGTTCCTCGGCGCCCTCCGTGTATGCTTAAGGCCTCACGGCTAACCGGAGGCAGGGTGCATGCAGCCAGAGCAACCAACCCTGACCCAGTGGTCACGTGGCTCAGAGCATAGCCTTGATTTTTTGCGCTTAGCATCCCGCAGCCCACACTTACAATTTTTGACTAATCGATAAGGGAGCATTCATGGGTAAGCCTTTTAAAGACCGAATTCATGCCATGAATCAGATGTACAAGCTGCCGATCAACGGCACGCCCACGCTACTGACCGATCCTGCGGACAAGCTCAAGAAGTTCAAAGCCACGCTGATGGCTGAAGTTCATGAGATCGATGAAATCGTCGAAAAGATCGAAAAAGGCGATGCTGAAATCGATATAAAGGCCGCCATTGCCGACTTGTTGGGCGACGTGATTGTTTACTGCAGGTCTGAGGCGCTGAAGTACGGCTTACCGCTCGAGGAGGTGCTGGACATCATCATGGACAGCAACGAGAGCAAGCTCGGGGCGGATGGAAAGCCGATCTACGATGAAAATGGCAAGTTCCTCAAAGGCCCGAATTACTGGAAACCGGAGCCCAAGATCAAAAACTTGCTTCTTGGTGCTAACGGCAAAGCGGACGCTTGATCGGAGAAACAGGCTTGAAATCCATCAACATTGGCAAGACGCGTACGCTCAAAGACATCGAGGCGGCCATTCGCAAGATCTGCGATCGTCCGGGGGAGAAATTCCTCATTCAGGCAGACATGCTCAGCGCCCGGCGTGGCGCCATGCATGATGCCGCACGCCTCCAACTGATCGTCACCCTGGCCCGACAGCAGCTGCAGAGCGACTACCTGGATTTTAACCCGCAGGCAGATGTTAAAACGCTCTTACACAACCTCGCTAACTGTTCGCCAGGTATCGCAGCTTTACGTCTTTCCAAGGGTATCCGGCTAGGCGAACTGACATTCAATCGCCGAGAGGTCTTCCAAGAGTCGGTAGAACGAATGCAGGCCATGGATGCAGGTCGGTACGAGGACGTCGTAAATGGCCGGGCCGTCGATTTGATTTGTGTAGCGGGATCGAAGGTTCAGCACCTGCGACCGCTGTTTAGCGCTGCAGGTCAGGTAAAGCCTCCATCTGAAATGACCACCGAGATGCGCAGGCTCATTGACTTTGTCAACAAGCAGAGCGGGCGCACCAGTGTTCCAGAATCATTGATCGAAAGCTTAGGTCTGTTCTGTTCTGAGCTTGTATCCAACACACAGGAACATGCGACCTCAGATCATCTTGGCAACGCGTATTTTGCCCACGTTGAAGGCGTCATGATCGGCTGGAGGCGTCTTGAGGACGACATCTTTGCCGAAGACTTCGACGGCAGTGAGGACTTGCGCCGTTACTGGCAGAGAGAATCTTCTACCACCGACAATAACAAGACAAGCTTGCGGGCGTTGCACATCAGCTTCTTCGACTCCGGCCCAGGATTTGCCTCCAGAATGAGCGGTAAGGCGGTGCGAGAGATGTCGCTCCAGGATGAGCGGGGGTATCTGCTCAAATGCTTGCAGCCGCGTCAGTCCAGCAAGACTCTGGACGCCGCGGGGATAGGTCTGCCTGCCATCTTGAATGAGCTTCGCAAGGTGGGCGGGTTAATCCGTATTCGTTCTGGCCGGCTGTGCATCTACAACCAGTTCGAAGAAAACGATCGGCAGCGTGACCCTGACGACTTCAGGGATTGGGGCAACACCGACCTGGCACCCGTTGCTGGGGCCGTTGTCACCATTATGATTCCATTGAGGGGCATGTAATGGAGCGTTTCTATCAATGGATTTCCGCTGTCAGCGACTTTAGCGGCAGTCATGAAGCGTTGGTCATTTGCTACAACGATTCGGAGCTCTCGGTACAGCACGTCTTCACTGATATCGAAGACGCGCTGAAGGCCCAACGACATCTGCCTGACTGTGTCTACATCGTGGGAACATCTGATCAGTTGTCGGTCTACAACAGCAGTTGGGCTGACGATCAAGACCGCCTGGCCAACCTCCTGAAGCGTGGCGTAAAAAACGCGCGTGTGTGCGTCCATGAATACGTGTTCTTAGAGTGGAATGGCGCGAGCTTCAACGTTCATGTGCTGGGCGGCCAGGAACTTGTCTACCACTATGATCCGAGCACTCTCTTGCGAGATGGTTTAAGAACGCTGATCGAGAAGAACAACGTCATTCATTCTGCTCCGTCCGCGCATTCTTTCAAGCACCCATCCGGCACGCTCAACAATGTGTTTATCCAGGCCCGAGAACTGGCGAGTGATGAGGCCGAAGTTTGCGTGGTGGGGTATGCGATCGCACTCGAATACGGCGTCAGGCTGCGCCAAGCGGCCAAGGTGTACATCGACACCATGGGCATTTACGCCTTCGTGAAGAATGCGCTTGGTCGCTTGGACAGTAAGGCCGAAGTCATGAGTTTTCACTCCTATGAGCGACTCAAGACAATGTACCCTCCAGCAAGTGACTATTTCTGCGTGGTATCGGCTTCCACGTCCGGCGGCATGGCCAAGCAGATGGGGGAGCAGGGTTTCACAGGGGATTGCGTTGCCACCCTGATCGATCGCACGGCGGATGGCCGATACGGGGGTGTCCTGGTCGCCTTGGACGACATTGACTATCCACTGCCGGTCAAGGCGGAGGAAGGCTGCACGCTAATCGAGATCATAGGGGAGAACTTCTCGGCGAAATCAAAGCCTCCCAAATCGATCACAATATCCCTGAAGCATGACCCTAAACGGCTGGCCAAATTCCACAAGTATTTCGGTATGGGGGGAATCATTGGATTCAACCGGTCGAGCACGCCTCGCAAGCTGTTGACGCTCAATCCTGATCTGCTGCTAGCGGACGTTGAATTCAGGAAATGGCTGACCGCTGAAATTGACTGGTCGGTCTCTATGGCGACAAACCTAATTGTGTACGCCGACGATGACGGGTCGAAAAAACTCGGCGAGGTGACCAATGAGATGCTCAGTCAGAAATGGGGCGCTACCAAGTCAATCCGATGCGTGCCTTACAGCGAACTTGATCAAGTCGATTTTGAGACCGTCTCCGGGGTGCTTGTCGCGACAGTGGTAGCGCGCGACGGGGGCATTCTAAGGGAGATCAGTCGTGATCTGCGGGCCTACATGGACGCGTCCGTCCCACGCAGATTCCTTGCACCGATCGGGATTCCACAGAGCGCCAGAGCCTGGGCGCTCCTCAAGACTTTCCTGATGAAGAACCCCACGCCCCGGGAGTATGGCTTTTCCAACTGGCTGTGCTTACCCATTGGTGATGACGGGAAACAGAACGCCTGGAGTCGCTTGATCACGGTTGCGTCAGCCGGGCAGGTCGATGACGTCGGCTTCACGCCCAAAGTCGCGGAAAAGGTTCGTCATGAGGCTATTGATGAGGCCTCTGAGCTTGTTGAGGAGCACAAGCACCACTTCCTGCCAAAACATGATGGCAGCGCGCTCGCCTTGTCGGATGGGTTTCTGTTCTTCGACCCCTCAAGCAATGTGGGTCGGGACTGCCCAAACGTACCGCAAAGCACAGTGTTCTTCACGATTGCTGCAGTTCTGCAATTCGCTCGCGAACACGACGATCATGAGCTACGCCTTCTGCCGACGGGGTATGAGTCCGTGGTGTTATCACCGGAGTGCTTCCTTCGGTTTAACGACAACGTCCTACAGGCGTCATTCCTCCGGGCGTGTCTACCTTCAGAGCTCGACTACTCAGCAAGCCCGGAGCTGAGCAAGCTGATGAAGGAGTTCATCGCCAAGGTATTTGCCCGCTGGGAGCGGACTTACGGCGATGCCGCCCTGGAGTTTGCCGCTGCACTTGCTACCGGTACGCTAAAACTCACGCAAGAAGACGCCCGGGCACTGCTCGAGGAGGCTATCGAAAACCGTAAGGACAAGGCCTCCAGCCTGTTGGGGTTGCTGCTGCTCACCCAACGCGCGCTGTTCCCAGCCTTTGAAGGATAGAAAAGAGGTTGTAAACCAATTTTCGATGCTGTTAACCGAAGTGGTTTACTGTGCAAAAAGTTGGTTTACAGGTAGCTGTGTGCGGCGCCAGTGACCGGGGTGTTCCCTGAAAACTAACGGTTACCTTAGTTTTCGCAGACTTTGGAGCGGTTAGCTTGAGAAGCTAAGCTATCGCTTAGTTTTTTCCCTGGCTTCGCAAAGTGCTGACGCTCGTGCTCGAGAAAGCGAGGGCAGGGTACCGGAGTGCGCGTGGCAGGCCGAATGATGTATGTAAAAACAGCGTTATTTCTAGCCTCATGAATCTGGCACCTGTGTGTTCTGATTAACCTTGTCGACCATGATGGGTGGTCGCCAGTGGAGAATGGCTACAGGCCCGTGTCACGTGGTTTAGAGGCTCATCAGGAGCCCAACACAGGGGGCGTCGGTGTACTTGAACGCTCGAGGTGTCGTATCTTTCCTATGCTGCATATAAATACAGTTAGTGTTTCTCCGCTGCGCCAAGCAACGCATTGCACAGAATGATCCGCGAACAGCGGCTTCAGGATAGCCAAGTGGGCTTATCATCGGCGCTGTTCCTGATCCTGGCAGACTCAACGCTCATGGCTTCTTGCTCGTTGCACCTCGATTCTATTTTGCGAACTGGAGGGCATTTCGAGGCGGTTGGTCTGCGAATCTCACGATTTCAAACTCTACGTGATCAGGTTTGTCCGTGGGGAGATTGGCCAGCCATACTTGAACACGGTCTTCCAACCCGGCTTCGCAGAGACGCGTATCGGGCCAAAAGTTGTGGGCTCCGTCAGCAATCAGCTGTTTGGCAAGCTCTCGCTCTCGCGCACCGATCAAGCACCAAGCCACGAAGAATCTCTCGTCCCAGTAGCAGAGCATAATAGATGTACTGGGGCGTCAGTTCCGATGCTCAGTTGATCAACTTCGCGGTCGAAACAAACATCCCGTTCAATTGATCCATCAAGGATCCTCCCGCAGGATGTCGACGGCTTTGAAAAACCAACCAATTGCTTGAAATTGACTAAGCCTTACAAGTTTCTTCTGGGCAACGGACAATTGGCGGGTGCCAAACCATGTTTTGGTTCGAGCGCGAGAGCATGAAGTGGATTTAGCGCCGGGCATTTAAATACCTCCATTATTATTAATGACGGCACCGATATAGCAACTATGGATTAGCAGTAGGCGCAATTCGATTCAAATACTAACGTATCGCCTGACGATGCCTGACGTTAAATAAGCACTCGCCAATGTTAAAGTTCGGACGTGTTCGCCAATGTCCAACCAGGCGGTGCAGCAACTGTCGAACGGTAGTGAGTACAGTCGCAATTGACTGTACTCATCTGATTGAGAATGCGTATGTAGCCCGATACCGGTAGCTGCTATGGAGGCGATGGGACTTTTAACCCCTGTCGCGCATGCCCACGCCACGCACAGAGAGACTACGTTCTTGGTCGTGCGAGTGGTAATAGACGTTCTGAGTGGTGCTGAGACTGCTATGCCGCAAGTCCATCTGCAGATCCTTTGGACTACGCAGTGGCGCATCAAACGTTGCAGAAGTATGCCGCAGCCAGTGCGCAGACGCTGCACGCAGGCTATTCATCTCGTGTTCTTCGCGCTCCTCATCGCGCATTCGCGCGACAGCATTATCGAAGACTGATTGGAGGAGGGCGCGTACTTGTCGCCCGGAGAGTCCTGAGCGACCTCGAAGTGTCATCAGCAGAGGCGTCTGCTCGTTCCATTCCGGCAACGGCGAAAGGCCTACAAACCGGCGGTAGCGCTTCAGGTACTTGGAGACGTACTCATCCCTGACTGCGACCTTACCGGCCTTGTTGCCTTTCCCGATCACGTGGTACCACCAGTTGCCCTCTGGATCCTGGCGAAAATCACCCATTACCGGGTGCCAGTTCGGCCGGCCAACGATGTCGGAGACCCGGAGATACATCGCAAACAGAGTGGCGACGATGAATAGAGTGCGTTCGTGTCGCGCTGGCTCATCCTGGGCCATCCGTTCAGCGGTCTCCAGCACGTAGTCCCACTGTAAGGGCGTCAGGGCGCGATTCGAGCCTTCCTCTTGTGGCGCTCCACGGTTAAGGGTGCGCTTCTTGATCATCCGGAAAGGGTTCGCCGAAGCTGTCCCGTCTTCGATCATGTACTCAAAGAACCGGCTGCAGATCGTATAGATCTGGTTGAGGGTGCTCGGAGAAGGCTTGTAACGAGTGACGCTCGAGGCCACGCCAGGCTCTGCATCCCGGAATGTGGCGTCGGGCGTTAACTTCAGGTCATTCGAGGAGTCCTTAGATTGCTTCAGGCTAAATGGCCTCCATTTCTCGTTTGGCATGACAGGATCACCCCAAGCAGATTCGGTCTGATCGCTGGTCACGAAACGGCCGCGTACGACTGGGCCAATCCAGTCTCCTGGAGGGTTACGGCAGAACTCTAGGTAGTCTTCCGCATCTTGGCGTTTGAGCTGAGAAAAAGGCTTCTGCTTTATGATGAGTGCCCATAACAACAACCTTTCAACATGAGTTCTATAAGAAGTGAAAGTTTGGCTGTTGTCCGAAAAGGCGCGAAGGAACTCCCGAGTCGTTAGATAACCCTTGTTAGCCTCCACTGATGCGGGAAAATTTTGAATGTACTGACGAATGCAAGCCATACTAGGTTCACGCAAACTAAAGTCCATATCAATGAAAATTTCGTAGGTCTCAAAAACAGGCATGGGCTGCGTAGACATATTGGTGCACTACCGTATGATTTGTCGCTGATTAAGAACTTCCAGTAATGGGAGTAACTGGAAGTTAGGGCAGGGCGGTTGTATTTTCCATCTTCTTTAATGTGAACTGATGAGCATTGATCGATGGTAGCCCCTGAATGACTCCGTTGCAACTACCCTTGCTCAGCAGACATAGTGTTAGCATGGGCTTGACAAAAGCCTGGGATCTGCACTAAGTAGCGATTGCCCTGTTGGTTTTTCCGCTAATTACTTCGTGTAGATTTTTTGCGCCTCATGTGATGCGCGGAATTTCTTTATATTTAAATATGTATTGTCAGACCAATCTGAATTCGCCGCTTCATTATGGACTTAAACCTTTCTGGATCATTATCAAAATTATTAATCCAATATTGTCAAAGTGTGCGAACTCGATTTTTATTCTTTGGGTGTCATGAGCGTAAAACGGAGTTAAGCTCATTGGAGCGGCTTTGCTCGGCACAAGGTCAGTGGCAATTGTCGTGTAATTCATGCTTCGGGCTCTGCATTTTCGGAATAATATTCGCTTCAACGAAGCTCAGGCAGAAATCAAGAAATGAGTGGAAAAGCACGATTGGTTTTTCCATTTAAATCTTTTGATAGAAACGCACTCTGGGACATCCACTTGTTTTGTTGAATACCCGTGAGAGCCCGATTTTCGTGGGTTGCACGGACTTTAAGTCTGATCAGAACATGGCATTTCCACTTATTTTGTCAATAAATAACGGCGCCATCGAGGGATGGCTACGACCAAGCTACGTATTGTTGATCATGTCGTTCAGGAGCGGCGGCGAGCAGACAAGGATCATTGCGTGATTGCAACACGAACCATGGTGTCCATGACACTGGCCCTTTATTACCGGGCTTTGGAGAGGTTGAAGCGGCTTTGAGAAGCTTCAGCTTAGGCCCTATGAGCATGCGGACGCTAGGCTTAAGCAGGTCTCCGGCAAGACCTTTGGCAGCGCTCGGTCGGCATGGAATGTCCACTTGTTTCGTCTCAGGAAACGGGGGGTGAGAATGTCTATTCATTTCTTCAAAAATCGCTGGAACCCCTGTCTTCCGTGGGCTTCAGGGCAGCCAAAGATGCGCACCTTCGGATCTCAGTCCATTTATTTCTCCATAGACTCGGGAGCTGTTCAATTTGAGGCTAGTCAGTAAATAATGTTATTAATCAGTACCTTACGGATTTTCAGAAAACAGATTTTTCCACTGATTTTGTTAAAAACAACTTGTCGCAATGGCTTGCTGGCTGCGCTCCAGCCCTCAGGGATCAAGGGTTTCAGGGGATTAGCATAGGGCTTTCCACTTAAACCGCGATTGGCGCACATGAATCTTGATTCACTGAGAAGTATGTTCATAAGTAGGCGACGAGAGCTGGAAGTGGCTGAGCCTGACACATGATTTAACATAATATACATTATGCGTAATACAATGTTACGTAATGAGGGGCAGTGCCCGTCAGATTCCAACAGGCAAAGCCCCTCTCTGGTTCAAACCTGAGCGAACCCTCCATCCACGAACATTTCGCTGCCGGTCATGAAACTGCTGTCGTCCGACGCCAGGAACAATGCCGCCGCCGCAACTTCTTCCGGTTGGCCGATACGGCCCAGTGGCAACTGCGCCGTCATGTCATCAATGATTGCATCCTTCTGGCCGGTACTTGAAAGCGCCAGGTCCAGGCCCGGTGTCGAGATTGGTCCCGGTGAAAGTACGTTGACGCGAATACCGCTGCCTTTCAAATCCAGCGCCCAGCTCCTGGCGAAATTACGCAATGCGGCTTTCGTGGCGCTGTACACGCTGAATGCCGGTGTGCCCATGGTGCCGGTGGTCGAACCTGTGAGGATCACCGAACCGCCGGCGTGCATCAGTGGCAGCGCTGTTTGCACGGTGAACAGTGTGCCTTTGACGTTGATGCCGAACGTGCGATCGAACGACTCTTCGGTGATCGACCCGAGCGGCTGGAAATCCCCCAGGCCTGCATTGGCGAACAGCACGTCAACGCGACCTTTGACGCTTTTGATGTGGATGAAAATGCGCTCCAGGTCGTCCAGCCTCGAGATATCCCCTTGAATGGCGATCGCTGTAGGCCCGATCAGGCCCAGCGCCTTGTCCAGTTCTTCCTGCCTGCGTCCCACAATCACCACCTGTGCACCTTCCGCTGCAAAGCGAATGGCGGTTGCCAGGCCAATACCACTGTTGCCACCGGTGATCACTGCAATTTTCCCGTCGAGCCTGCTCATGGTTAACTCCGAAGAATGTTGAGGCCCAACTCTAGATCCAGACTATTCTTTTGAATAGTATGCACCTTTTAGTAAGTACCCCTTTGGAGCACCCATCACATGGCGAACAACACCTTCAATTGCGGGCTCGAGGCTGCCCTGGCGGTGATTGGCGGCAAATGGAAACCGCTGGTCCTGTATAACCTGGCGCGACATGTTCATCGGTATGGCGAGTTAAGGCGTGCGATTGGCGGCGTGACCGACAAGGTGTTGATCCAGCAACTCAAGGAATTGGAACGCGACGAAATCATTGCGCGGATCGACTTCCAGGAGATCCCGCCCAAGGTCGAGTATTCCCTGACACCCTTCGGGCAGTCACTGGCCACTGCGCTGGGCGCGTTGTGCGTGTGGGGCACCGAACATATGGACACCGTCGAACGCATCAGCGAACGGCGTATCAGCGCCCTCGCCCAGGCCTGAGCCCTGCCCCGATAGCCAACTCAACTAAATGACTATTTAGTTGAGTTATAGGCTTGGCGACGAATTCGCCGGGTTACGCTCAACGAGCACTCTTCATTTCCAGAGCCTGATCGAGAGTGAGCTTGAGCTCTTCATCATTCCAGGGCTTGCTGATGTAACGGAACACATACCCATCGTTGATTGCCTGCGTGATCATGCTCATATCGGCGTAGCCGGTCAGCAGGATATTCACGCAGTGCGGATCGCGCCTATGCACCTCGCGCAGCAAGGTCGGCCCGTCCATGAACGGCATGCGCGCGTCGCAGACGATCAGGTCGACCGCGTGTTGTTCGAAAAGGCTCAGCGCCTGGGCACCGCTCGTGGCCAGCAGCAAGTCGTAAGGCTTTGCGCGCAGCAGGCGCCGAAGGCTGTTGAGGATACTTTCCTCATCATCCACCAGCATGACGGTGTGTCGTTTTTCGCAGGAAGGCAACGTATCCATGATCAGCGTCCTTCAACGGCGCAGGTAGAGACAGCCTCAATTACCGGCTGGCGTAAGGGTAACCAGACGCGGAAGCGACTCCCCCTGCCCGGCTCACTGTCGACGGTGAGGCGTCCATGGTGCTTGACCATGATGCTGTACGACAACGACAGGCCAAGGCCCGACCCCATGCCCACCGGCTTGGTTGTGAAGAACGGTTCGAATATCCGGTTCTGGATTTCAAGGGGAATGCCATGGCCGTTGTCGGCGATTTCGACGAAGACTCCACCGTCCTCCCTGCCGCTGCTGATGGTGATTTCGCCGTCGGCGCCCACGGCATGGCTTGCATTGATGAGCAAGTTCAGGAAGACCTGGTTGATCTGTGAACCCATGCATTCGATGGGCTCGACATCGCCGTAGCACTTGATCACCTGAGCCTTGAACTTGATCTCGTTCCAGATAACGTTGAGGGTACTGTCGAGCCCCTTGTGCAGGTCGGCCAACTGCCATTCGTAACTGTCGACGTGGGAGAACTCGCGCAGGTCCTTGACGATGCGAGTGACCCGGTCAAGGCCGTCGACCGACTCGGCCAGCAGGTCGTCGATGTCCTGGCGCATGAAGGTGTAATCCATCTTGTCCCGCATCACCGCAAGCTCGGGATGAGCGCTGGCATGCCTGTCGTCGGTCGCCTGCTCATGGGCTTCGAGCAGCGCGAAGATGTCCACCAGGTAACGACGCAGGCTGTTGACGTTGGAGCCGACAAACCCGATCGGGTTATTGATCTCGTGGGCCACGCCTGCAGCAAGTTGCCCTATCGCCGCCATTTTCTCGGACTGCAGCAACTGCGCCTGTGCGTCTTCGAGCCGCGCGATCAGCAGCGCCTGGGCGCCCTTCTCTTCTTCCAGCAACTTGTTAAGCTGCGTCAGCTCAAGTTGACGGGCAGCGGTATCGGTCGTGTCACTGATGGCCAGGCCCACGCCAAGATTGCTGCCATCGGCGTCTTGCACCGGGAAGAAGGTGCAGTTCTGATACATGTGCCGGACCATGCCACTGATGGGCCGGGTACTCTCGAAATTGAACAGGTGCGGCCGCTGCTGCCATGACGTGAACGCAAAGTTTTGCAGGGTGATGACGCTGTTGATCTTCTGCCGGGTCCAGGCCTCCGGCAGCTCCGGAAAGGCTTCGAACAACGTACGGCCGACCAGTTCTTCCGCGCTGCGGCCACTGTTGATGGACATGAAATGGTTAGAGAACAGCACCTTGCAGTCCTGGTCGACCAGCAATACGCCCATGTTGATGGCCTTGAGCATCGACTCAAGGGTTTCCCGGGAAATTGCCTTGATGTCTGTCATGAAGAGATCCCTTCAAAGTTCGTCCAGCAAACGATCGATGGCCCGAACGACAACCCCAGCCGTACGTTCAGTGATGCAGATCAACAAGTCGCAGGAGAACTGATGAGCCTGAACCTCGAAACGGATTTCCAGCACCATCGCCAGGTGTTCATTCAGGTTCAATTCATCCAGTGCATTCGCCGCATGTTCGGTGTGGACGAGAATGGACGGTGCGTCATAACTCACCTGAGTCGCCACCTGCCGTGCCAGGCCACTGATGCAGGCGCCGGTCAGGATGTTGGTGACATCAAGCATCAACTCGTGCTGCTGCTCCAGGCCGCTGCCCTTGTAGCCCAGCAGTTCGGCCAGTTCATCGGCCCCCTTGGAGCCAAAGCACACGAACACTTCGCCGCGTAGCTCACCCAGAAAAGACTGGCGGGTGACGATCATGAAGCTCCGACGCAGATGCTCCGGAATCAACAGGTGATTCTGTTCCCGGATCAGCGGGTGAATAAAGGGAACCGAAAGCGTCACCATGGTATCGGTCAGCAGCGCCAGTCGCTCGGCCGCCTGTCCCATGGCGATGTTCATCAGTTCCTGCAGGGCATCACGTTGGTCTTCGGTGAGTGCGGCCAAGGTTTCCATCAAAGCACTCCTATGACGTGCAAGGCATTGACTACAGCTTCAGCCGTAACCGGCTTGGCTACAAAGGCAGCAGCGCCCAGGTCGAATACCCGTTGCCTGGCCAGGGGTTGGATGTCTGCACTGATCACCACGACGACCACGTTGGCGTCTTCGCGCTTGAGTGCCTCCAGGGTCTGGAAGCCATCCATGACGGGCATGGTGAGGTCGAGAAAAAGCAGGTCGACCAAACCGGCGTGGTAAGCCTCCATCACCTCGGCACCGTTGCAGGCCTGGCGAACATCTTCGGTCAGTGATTCCGGCAGGGAACGCAAGACCATCTTGCGGGACATGGATGAATCATCGGCGATTAGAACTTTCATGGTGCACTCCACAGGTATGAAGTGTCCTGCGGCCTCGGCCGAGGCCGGAGAAATCAAGACTTCATTGAATCTTCCAATCACTCTAGCGTGACATATAGCAAAGAGCCATGAAGAAATCCGGATAGTGCTCTAATGATTTGCGCAGCCTGTAGGGATTTCCCTACAGGCTGCCAGGCGCCGGCCCGAAACTCAGTAACCACTGGCCGCCGTCATCGCCCCGCCGACAATCGCAATCCCCGAACTGCTGCCCAAGCGCGTCGCCCCGGCTTCAATCATTTTCAGTGCCGTCGGATAATCGCGCACGCCCCCGGACGCCTTGACCCCAACCGCGGCGCCCACGGTTTTACGCATCAGGGCCACGTCTTCGGCGGTGGCACCGCTTCGGCTGAACCCCGTGGAGGTCTTGACGAACGCCACACCCAGGTCCCGGCAGATTTCGCAGGCCTGGACTTTCTCTTCGTCGTCCAGCAGGCAGGTTTCCAGGATGACCTTCAACGGCACGGCGCCGCAGGCCTTGTGGACCAAGGCAATGTCTTCGCGCACTGCCTCCAGCAAACCGTCCTTCAACCAGCCGATATTGAGCACCATGTCGATCTCCCCTGCCCCGGCGGCAATCGCCCGTTCGGCTTCGAAGGCCTTGGTGTCACTCAGGCCGGCGCCCAGGGGAAAGCCCACCACGGCACAAATCACCACGCTGTCGTCGGCCAGGCAGGAAGCGGCGTAAGGCACCTGCCCTGAGTTCAGGCACACCGAATAAAAACCGTGCTCCCGGGCTTCCTCGCACAAAGTGCGAATCTGCTCGCGGGAGGCGTCGGGCGCCAGCAAGGTGTGATCGATGTACTTGGCCAATGCTGCGGGTTGAAGAGTGTTCATTTAACGTGCCCTTGCCTGTATGTTGCGAATGGTCGTGTGCCGCTTGTCACAGCACCCACACTAATGCGTTATAATAATAACATTAAATGTTACTTATCTAACACAAACAATCAAGCCCTGGAATACTCGTGGACAGTAGAAAAGCCGAGCGACTCAAGCTTATCCAACAAGCCTTGCAGGACCAGAACGCCATTCACCTGAGGGAAATGGCGGCGCTGCTGGAGGTTTCGGAGATGACCCTGCGCCGCGATCTCAACCACTTCAGTGATCACCTGCGCCTGCTGGGTGGCTACATCACCCGGGTCGGCAGCGAGGTCAGCGATTACCGGGTTGCCGAGCAGGACACCCGCCACGTCGAGGAAAAGCGCCGCATCGGCAAACTCGCCGCGCGCCTGATCCAGCCCGGTGACACGGTGTTTTTCGACTGCGGTACCACCTCGCCGTTTGTGATCGACTTCATCCCCGACGACTTGGAGTTCACGGCGGTGTGCAGCTCGTTGAACGTGCTGCTCAAGCTGCATAACAAGCCCAACTGCCACATCGTGTTGTGCGGCGGCACCTTCCATCGCAAGAACCAGGTGTTTGAAAACAGTGCCGAAAGCAGCATCCTCGACAGCGTGCGCCTGACATGGGCCTTCGTGACGGCCGCCGGCGTCAGCCAGGCATTCGGCGTGACGTGCTTCAACTTCAATGAAGTCGAGGTCAAGCAAAAGGTCATGCGCCAGGCCCAGCAACGTGTGTTGCTCGCCGACTTCAGCAAGTTCGACACGGTGCGCACCGCTCACTTCGCTGCCCTGCAAGACTTTCAGTACGTGGTCAGCGACAAGAAAATCCCCCGCAGCTACAAGGACGCCATCCAGGCCCACGGCGCGCAATTGCTGGTTTAACCCAGCAAGCGCTGGCGTTCCTGCGCGCTCAGGTAGCCGGTGGTGACACTGAACGAAGCGCTGGCTCCCGCCGCCAGCAGACGCACGTGGCCTTTGGCTTTCTCGGCGTTATAGCCCTCGGGTTCGCACGTCGATGGCAGCACGAACGCCGCCACTTGCTGATCCGGCGCGTGCAGGATCCAGCGTGCGGCGTGGGCGAATTGTTCGGGGCGATAGCGGGTGTAGAACGCCGCGCCATCGGGATGATCCAGCAGGAAGTGGGCCAGGCCGGTGGCGTCTGTGCCGACGCCGTCGAAGAAAAACACGATTTCAGGGTCGTACAACGCCGGCTTATCCAGACACACCAATTGCGTAGGTTGCTCGGCCAGTTGCGCCATGTAGGCGCTCCAATCCGGCGTCGGCTTGACGTGGTCCGGAATGCTGGTGCGCAGGCGCAGGTGCTGCATGCCCAACGGCTCGACAAACCGCGCGCCGGCCACATAC
This sequence comes from Pseudomonas sp. CFBP13509, assembly GCF_005233485.1. NCBI lineage: Bacteria > Pseudomonadati > Pseudomonadota > Gammaproteobacteria > Pseudomonadales > Pseudomonadaceae > Pseudomonas > Pseudomonas sp. CFBP13509. Next base: position 285,782 of record NZ_QGAA01000008.1, on the reverse strand, counting down.
GCATAGTTCATATGGGCCATGTACATCAGCTCCATAGGCTTGCCAGCCAGGTTGGTCACGTCCATATCGATATCGAACAAGGCCGAGTCAGCGCGCAGGGTCACGCTGGGGCACGCCCGGTAGCGATCGCCGAAGCCCTTGGCGTATTGATAGCAACCGCCCAGGCGCACAAAGCCCTCGCCGATTTCCAGCCAGGCCGAGTCCATCGGGGCGCAAGGCATTTCGCCGTGCAAGGCGTGGGTGTCATCCGGCGCCGGGCAACCGTTGCGCAGCAGGCCACTGTGAAACATGAAGCAGCCGTAGGTATCGATGACCGTCGGGCTGGGCCGGGGTTGCTCGAACAGGTTGCTCATGGTCAGGTCACAGCCGTCGAACACCGCCGACCAGATCATCTGCCCTTGATAAGGCAGCAGCACCAGGCGTCCACGACTGTTCTCCAGGCTCACGGCCAGCACGCCGGACGGATAGATCCAGGCACTGACCTTGAAATCCTCGGACTGCAACAGGATTCTCTCCTGCTCGGCAAACACCGCTGGATACAGCGCAATCCGCGTATTCATGAGGCCACCGCCGCAACAGCGCTCGACGGTAACGTGCCGGGTTGGCGCATGCACTTGACCGCGTACATCACGATCACGATAAAGCACAGCAACGGCACGCTGTAGGCCAGCTGCATATTGCCGCCGCTGGCATCGGACAACAGGCCCTGGAAGATCGGAATCACCCCGCCGCCGACGATGCTCATCACCAGCAATGAACCGCCGACGCCGGTGTCTTCACCCAGGCCATCGATGGTCAGGCCGTAAATGGTCGGCCAGCACGGGCCGAGGAAAATACTCACGCCGACCGCTGCGTACACCGCCGAAATATTCGGCACCAGAATGGTGTAGGCCAGCAGCACAATGCACAGCACACCGTAGATCGCCAGGACCTTGGCCGGATGCAGGCGGCGCATCAACAGGTTGGCGATCATCTTGCCGACAAAGTAGGCGGCAAAGGTGGTCAGCAAAAACCATGAGGCGCTGCGTTCATTCATTCCGCCCATTTGCATCGCCAGGCGAATGGTAAAACTCCACACGCCGACCTGGGCGCCCACGTAGAGAAACTGCGCCAATACGCCAAAGGTAAAGCGCGGGTTACGCCACAGCCGGCCCAGGCTGTGGCGCAGGCTGCCAGGCCTGCTGTCAGCCGGCTTATTGCCCTTGCAGGCAGGGAACCGAGTGATCGCGACCAGGATAAACATCAGCACCAGCACGGCGATCATCCACTTGTAGGGCAACAGCGTGGACTGGATCATCTGCAACTGCTGCACGGCAGCCTCGGAGGCGCTCATCCGGGCCAGTTGTTCCGTGGTCGCGTCGGTGTCCTTGAACATCACGAAGCTGCCGACGTACACCCCGGCCATCGCACCGAAGGGGTGGAACGTCTGCGAGATGTTCAAGCGCCGCGTCCCGGTTTCCCGTGGCCCCATCAGGGTCGAGTAGGTGTTGCAGGCGGTTTCCAGGAACGACAGGCCGGCCGCAATCACAAACAGCGCCAGCAGGAACATGCCGTACTTGGCCGTCGACGCCGCCGGGAAAAACAGCAGGCAGCCGAACATGTACAGCAGCAACCCGATCAGGATCGTGCTCTTGTAGCTGAAGCGGCGCACCACCATTGCCGCCGGAATCGCCACGAAAAAATAGCCCAGGTAAAACGCCGACTGCACAAAGGCGGTCTGGAAATCACTGAGCAAAAACGCTTTCTTGAAGTGTGCGATCAGCACGTCATTCATGCTTGCCGCGGCCGCCCACAGCGCAAAGATGCTGCACAGCAGGATAAAGGCGAACCAGGGAGTGCGGTTCAGGTAGAAACCATCGGGTGTCTGTTGCAGCGCAGGTTTGTTCATTATTGTTCTCCGGGCTGGTTTGGGGATTACGGCTGTTGCTGGAAACGAGCGAACGCCTCGCTGTCGGGGTATGACGTCTGGGTGCCCAGGGCCATTACCGAGCAGGCGGAATACGCCACGGCCTGTTCCATGGCCTGCCGGATACCGCCGTCGCGGCTCCAGTGCTGGATGAAGCAACCGATAAAGGCATCGCCGGCGCCCGTGGTGTCCCGTGCCACGACCTTTCGGCCCGGCACCCGGAATTCGCCCTCCTCTCCCACGTACAACGCACCGTGTTCACCGAGGGTGACGATCACGTGGCGAATGCCGCTGGCCACCAGCGTGCGCGCGGCGCGTTGGGCGGCGTCCGGCGAGTCCACGACCTGGCCGCTGATCAACGCCAGTTCCGATTCATTGGGGATCAGGAAATCCAGCTGTGCCAGGTGCTCCCCGCTCAGGCCGGCCAGGGCCGGTGCCGGGTTGAGCAGCACCGCGATGCCGTGCCGGTGCGCAAATTCGATGGCGTAGTAGACCGTCTCCAGATTGATCTCCAACTGCAGCACGATCAGGGTGCACTCGCGCAGGTCGGCGGCCGCCGCGTCGATGTCCGCCGGCAACAAATGCGCATTGGCGCCTTTGACGATCAGAATGCTGTTGTGGGAGTCGGCTCGCACAAAAATCGGCGCGACACCGCTGGAAACCCCAGGCACCCGCTGCACATGACGGGTGTCGATACCAAAACGCTGGAAGTTGGCCAGGGTGTTGTCGGCAAACATGTCGTCGCCGACCTTGCTCAACATCAGCACCTGCGCCCCAAGCTTGGCGGCCGCCACCGCCTGGTTCGCCCCCTTGCCGCCACACCCGAGGGCAAAACCAGGCGCTTCCAGGGTTTCGCCCTGGGCCGGCATGCGGTCGATGTAGGTGATCAAATCCACCATATTGCTGCCGATGACTGCGATCTTGCTCATTGCTATTCCACCTTGTTGCAACACGACCAGGCAGGTCGTGGTGCTCTTGTTTTGTTATTTAAATAACATTAGGTGTGAATATTCAATCTTTTTTTGCGGTGCCCGGTCAACGAGCCCTGCGGGTGGGCCGGTGGACCGGGCAAAAAAAACCGACCCACAGGGGGCCGGTCCATAAAGCGTGTATCAGGTCTGTGCGGTGTTACAGGCTGAAGCGATCCACGGATTGCGACAACTTGCCGGCCAACCCGGCCAGTTCATCGGTGGTCGAGGCGGTTTCGCCGATGATGCGGCTGTTGTTTTCCGACATCCCCGCAATCATCTCCACCTGGTGGGAGATTTCGTTGCTGGCCAAACTCTGTTCACCGATGGTGCGCGAGATGTCGTTCACCAACTCGGTGGTATTGAGGGTGGCCTGCAGAATATCGCGGATCGCTCGCTCCACCTCGGCAGTCACCGCCATGCCTTTATCCACTTGGGTGACGCCCTCCTCCATGCTGGTCACCGCTTCCCGGGTGTTCTGCTGGATACGCCCGACCATGCTGGCAATTTCCTGGGTCGAGGCGCTGGTGCGGCCCGCCAGGCTGCGCACTTCATCGGCGACCACCGCAAAGCCGCGTCCCTGTTCGCCGGCGCGGGCGGCTTCAATCGCGGCGTTCAGGGCCAACAGGTTGGTTTGGTCAGCGATGCCCTTGATCACTTGGATAATGCTGAAGATCGCCTCGGACTCCTTGTCCAGCGTACGAATGACCTGGGCCGATTGCTGCGCTGAGCGGGCAATGCCATCCATATCCTTCACCACCTGATGGATCACCCGGCCGCCGTCCTTGGCCAGGGCTTCGGCCTGGTTGGCCATGTCCAGGGCGCGTCCGGCATGCCGGGTGATTTCCTCGATACTGGCGGTCATTTCACTGGCCGCGGCCGCCATGGTGCTGGCGGCCGCACTTTGCTGCTGGCTGCTGCCGGCGACGTCATGGCAGCCCTGGCTCAAGCGTTCGCTCATGCCATTGACGCCGTGGGCATTGCTGCGCACCACCTCGATCATGCCGCGTAGATCTCGCTGCATGATGGCGAGGTTGCGGATCAATGAGCTGGCTTCGTCCTTGCGCTTGGGTTCGACGATCGGCTCGCTCAAGTTGCCACGAGCGATACTCGCAGCAATGCGGCTGGCGGTCTGCAGTGGCCCCATGATGCTCAAGATGACCCAGCGGCCCTGAGCCAGGAGCAACAGCAGGCTCGCGATCAGTACCGCGCCCAAGGTCAAATTGGCGTGGCTGATGGTCTGCCGCGTACTGGCGCTGGTCTGCTGGGTATGACTTTCGATCAGCTCGCTCAATGCGGCCATTTGATCTTCCAGCTGGGAAAACGCCTTGTTGAAGGTGTCCAGTTCCCCGCGAGCGGCCTCAGGATTCTCCAGTGCCAGCGCGACGATGCGCTCGCCGGCACTGATATAGGTGTCCAGGCTGGGTCTGATTTTTTCCAGGCCGCTTTTGATCGTGGCATCCAGCGGCAACTTGAGGTTGTCCCCCAGTACCTGACGGAAATGCTCGGCGTGTTCCTTCAACGAGGTGTTGACCTCATCCTTGCTGCTGGTGCTTTTGCCCAACCCCACGAGCATCGCGGACAGCACGTCGGCACGCAGTGCGTCGTGCATCATGTCGGCTTCCATATGGTTGCGCAGGACCGTCATGCTCACCTCGCTATCCTGTACGGCCTCGCTCATCCGAACATTCCCCAGGTAGCCGGCCAGGCTCATGACCAGAGCCGTGAGCAACCCAGTGGCAATCAACAGCATCAAGCGTAATTTGATCGTCATGCTGACATCCCCATACCCAACCGTCGAAGCAACGTTCTTACCGTTATCGGCATCAATCCCTGTTAGTGAAGCCTAAGTTTGCGGATCTGCGCGGATCCCTTAAGCTGATCGACTTTTGCGCTGCCGGAAACCGCCCATGTCCCGAAGTATTGCCCACCTTGCGTTACTGCTGGGGTTGATCACCGCCGTCGGCCCGTTCGCCATCGACATCTACCTGCCCGCCCTGCCTACCCTGGGCGCCAGCCTGCACGCCTCGCCGGCGGCGGTACAGATGAGCCTCACGGTGTTCTTCATGGTCATTGGGGTGTGCCAGCTGTTCTACGGCCCGATCAGCGATGTGTTCGGGCGCAAGCCGCCGATTTACGCCGGTCTGCTGATCTTTGCGGTGGGCAGCGTCGGCTGCGCGCTGGCGCCCACCATTGAAGTGCTGATCGGCTTTCGTGCCGTGCAGGCCTTCGGCGCCTGTGCCGGGATGGTCATTCCCCGGGCGATCGTGCGTGACCTGTACACCGGCCATGAAGCCGCGCGGCTGATGGCCTTGCTGATGCTGGTGATGAGTGTGTCGCCGATTCTCGCGCCACTGGCCGGCAGCCTGGTGATTTCGTTGTGGAGTTGGCGCGAAGTGTTCGCCGTGCTCGCGGTGGTGGCCGTGCTGTGCCTGGTGATGACAATTGTGCAGCTGCCCGAAACCCATCCCGCCGAGCGCCGGCTGGGCAAGACCTTGGGCACGGCGTTCAGCAGCTACGGCGCACTGCTGCGTGACCCGGTCTTCATCGGTTTGTCGGTGGTGTGCGGGTTCGGGCTGGCGACGTTCTTCGTGTTTATCGGCAGTGCGCCCTTCGTGTATATCGAATACTTCGGCCTCACGCCTACCCAGTTCAGCCTGTGTTTCGCCCTGAACGCCGCGTCGTTTTTTGCCATGAGCCAACTCACTGCACGCTTGAGCGCACGCTTCGGCCTGGCGCCACTGATTCGTTGGTCGGTGGTCGCCGTAGCCGCCGTTATGGTGCTGCTGGCCGCGACCACGCTGTGGGTCGACAGCCTGGCCTTGATGATGGCGTTGCTGTTTATCGGCTTCGGTTTCCTCGGCCTGTTGTTGCCGGCGGCGGGCGTGTTATCCCTGGAAGATCATGGTGCTGTGGCGGGATCTGCCTCCGCGCTGTTGGGGGCCATCCAGATGATCACCGCTGCCGTGTCCATGACCCTGGTCGGAGTGTTTGCCGACCACACGCCGGCGCCGATGCTCATCGGTATCGCGCTGTGTGCGCTCGCGGCGATGTTCACCACGCTGTGGACCTTTCGACGCCTGCCGGCGCACCTGGCGAGCGCCCCGCCCCACGGCTGACCTATACCGCTCGTCGGGCCTGGCCGGCATCCATTACAACTATCGCCGGCCATGAAACTACTAATCCCATAGCACCGTTCGAAACCTATGGAGATTGGAAATGACTGACTACCCACGCCCGCCCTTCGCCCCTCAAGCGCAAAACGTGCCCGGTACCCAGCGCAAAATGGACCCGTACCCGGACTGCGGGGAACAGAGTTACAAGGGCTCCGGCCGGTTGGCCAACAAAATCGCCTTGATCACCGGTGCCGACAGCGGCATCGGCCGTGCGGTGGCCATCGCCTTTGCCCGTGAAGGCGCTGACGTCGCCATCGCCTACCTGGACGAACACGAAGACGCCAAGGAAACCGCGCGCTGGGTTGAGGAAGCAGGCCGCCAGTGCCTTTTGCTGCCCGGCGATATCGCGCAAAAAGCCACCTGCCAGGCGCTGGTCGACAAGACCGTAGAACAGTTTGGGCGCATCGACGTGCTGGTGAATAACGCGGCATTCCAGATGACCCACGAAACGCTCGAAGAGATCGAGGATGAGGAATGGGTCAAGACCTTCGATATCAACATCACCGCGATGTTTCGCCTCTGCAAGGCTGCGCTGCCGCATATGAAGGCCGGCAGTTCGATCATCAACACCAGCTCGGTGAACTCCGACATGCCCAAACCGACCCTGCTGGCCTATGCCGCCACCAAGGGCGCAATCGCCAACTTCACCGGCGGCTTGGCGCAATTACTCGGCAGCAAGGGCATCCGCGTCAACAGCGTCGCGCCCGGCCCGATCTGGACGCCGTTGATCGTGGCAACCATGACTGATGAAGACGTGCAGAACTTCGGCAGCGAAACCCCACTGGGCCGCCCCGGCCAACCGGTGGAAGTGGCGCCGATTTATGTGCTGCTGGCATCGGACGAGGCCAGCTACATCTCGGGTTCGCGCTATGCGGTCACCGGTGGCAAACCCATTCTCTAAACCCACCGATCAATTAAGCGTACTTGCCTTTTGTAGGAGCGAGCTTGCTCGCGAAAAACGTCAACGGTAACGCGTGCATTCTGGATAAATGCGGTGCCTGTGAGCTCTTCGCGAGCAAGCTCGCTCCTACAGGGCCTAGTAATATCGCGCTGATCGCCTATAAATCGAACCGGTCCACCGCCCGCCTCCGCTCATTGTCGTCACGCACGTCATAACTGGCGGTGGTCTGGATATTGGTGTGATGCGCCAGCTTTTGTGCAATCGACAGGTCATGCTCCTCGATCACCCGCGTGATGAACGAGCGGCGAAAATCGTGGGGCATGATCTTCACCCCGACCTGCTCACCCCGTTGGCGCGCGATGTAGTAAATCGCGTGCTTGGTGATACGTTCGCGGGTGATATGGCTGCCCCTTCGTATGCGGTTGAACAGGAAGCTGTCGTCCTGCTCGCCTTCCTTGAGCTGTTCGCGCCTGAACGCCAACCAGGCCTGCAACTTGGCGAAAGCCCAGTCCGGTGCATACTTGACCAGCTCCTTGTTGCCCTTGCCGATTACCCGCAAGCTGCGTTCATCGAAGTTGATCTGCGCCAGGTCGAGGTTGACCGACTCGGACTTGCGCATGCCCGAGCCATACAGGATGCCGATGACCGCTGCATCACGCAGGCCTTGGGGGCGAGGGTCGGCGGCGCAGACTTCCATCATTTCCCGGATCAACGTGCGCCGCAGATTGCGGCCCTGGCCCAGGCGCGTGCCGGGCGTGGCCTTGACCGTACGCATTTTCAGGAGATGTTCCTGGCTGATCAGGCTCATGCGCCAGGCTTCATTCATCACCCCGCGCACGGCATTCACGTACAGGGATGAGGTATTCGGCGCGTAGCCGTCTTCACGCAACGCTGCGACCAGGGCGATGACATGTTCGGGTTGCAGCAGGTGCCAGTCGATGTCTTCGAGGTTGATGTCTTCGAAGCCCAGGCGGTCGGCGGCGTCCTGCAGCACGTAGCGCATGGTCAGTTGGCTGGAGGGGGCCAGGCGGGTGAGGTAGAGGGTCAACGGGTTACGGATAGACTCGGTCAAGGTAGATCAGCCTTTGGATTAAATACCTCGAACAACTCATTGTTTAATCGAGGTATTTAGTGAATTGGCGAAGACCGAGTCTAACCCAGGAAAAGCCCTGGCACAAAATCACGGTGCCGTGTCTTCATCCTCGGTGGGCGCCTGGGGCTGGGTCTGGGCCTGACTCCATTCGGCATCCTGCTTCTGCATCAGTGCGAACCAGTGCTGACGCATAAAGGTCAGGTAAGCGTCCGGCGCCTTGGCAAAGTCCTTCTCATCGCCATAGCAACCCGGCAACGGCAACTCCGTGCCCTGCTCCTTGTACTGGCTGACCAGCGCCTGCTGCCCGGCCACGCTACAATCCTTGGGCAGCGGCATGCCACGCAGGGCCCCGGCCTCTTCATCCCACCAGGCTGCGCCGACCCGGTCGACCCCGCGCAGGCGGTACTTCTGCGACTTGCCGACATGCATGATCAGCTTGAATTCGTTGGGGCTGACATCGCTGGTGCAGGAGCGCGAATAGCCCACGGTGGCCTGGGTGACGCCATCGCCGGTGAGGTCGGTGACCTTGGTCGCGGCCATGTCGAAGCGCAGCGCCGCATCGAATTGGCAATGCTGCACGTCGTCGTAGAGCATCCACATGCGCTTGGGACGGTCACCGTCGATCAGGTATTGGGCCGCATAGACAAACGCCGACTGGGTACCGTCATCCTCGCGTTCGCTGACCTGCTCGGAAAGCACCAGCAGGTTCTTGCCCTGGCGGTCGTCCCAGGTATAGGCGGCGACCTGCCTGCCGCGCACTTCAACACCCTCAGGCACTTGGGCGAGCGCGGTGAGCGCCACGCCATCATCTGCCCGTACGGCGCTGACGCAGGCCGCCGTCATCAACAATCCGATCAAAACGGGCCGCCATTGGCCGCTTATACGCTGCACGCTATTCATCCGAGTACCCTGGCAAGAGATGGCTTACTTTACCGGCACTTGAAGCGCATTGCAGAGAAGATTCTTCAATTAAGACCAAGGGCTGGCGGATTAAAGCGCCTCACCTGCAGACAACGCCTATTCAGCCTGCGGGCCTTACCCTGCCATACCTTAGTTGCGTAGCTGAACCCTAGCTGTCTACCTGTCAAATAAACGAGTTTTTCATCTGCCTTTCATATCTGTTGCACATTTTTGCGCTTAATCTTGAACGTGAAACTTCAGAGCGAGTCCCACAACACCAGCTAACCTGTTGATTAAACTTCAACTTTTGCGCCGTTTTTTACCTGCGAGCCCTACGTTTGCCCAATGATCACTGCTGTTTTTACGCTCCAAGTTGCTCTAGCCCCGAGGTCATGAATCTTTGAAACCCTACCCTATTCATTGCGTGTCGATCGTTATCCCGGTCTACAACGAACAAGAAAGCCTGCCTGAACTGCTGCGTCGCACCACCGCCGCCTGCAAGCAACTGGCCTACGAATACGAAATCATCCTGGTGGATGACGGTAGCCGTGACAACTCCGCCCAATTGCTCGAAGACGCCGCCGCGCAAGACGGCAGCAACGTGGTGGCGGTGATCCTCAATCGCAACTACGGGCAGCACGCGGCGATCATGGCCGGTTTCGAGCAGTGCCGGGGTGAAGTGGTGATTACCCTCGATGCCGACCTGCAGAACCCTCCCGAAGAAATCCCGCGCCTGGTGGAACAGGCCGCCTTGGGCTACGACGTGGTCGCCACGGTGCGCAACAACCGCCAGGACTCGGCCTTTCGCCGCTGGCCTTCGCGCCTGATCAACCTCGCCGTGCAACGTTCCACCGGCGTGGCCATGAGCGACTACGGCTGCATGTTGCGCGCTTACCGGCGCACCATCGTCGACGCCATGCTCGCCTGCCGCGAGCGCAGCACCTTCATCCCGATCCTGGCCAACGGCTTTGCCCGTCACACCACCGAGATCCTGGTGCACCACGCCGAGCGTGAACACGGCGAATCCAAATACAGCGCCATGCGCCTGATCAGCCTGATGTTCGACCTGCTGACCTGCATGACCACCACCCCGCTGCGCCTGCTGTCCATCGTCGGCTTCAGCCTCGCGGGCCTGGGCGTGCTGTTCGCCTTCGCGCTGATCATCCTGCGCCTGGCCTTCGGTGCCCAATGGGCCGGCGATGGCATGTTCGTACTGTTCGCGGTGCTGTTCGTGTTCACCGGCGGCCAGTTCATCGGCATGGGCCTGCTGGGCGAATACCTGGGGCGCATGTACAGCGACGTGCGTGCGCGCCCCCGCTTCTTTATTGAAAAAGTGCTGCGCAACCAACCGGCAGCACCGGCACCCGTGGTCGTCGTCGACGGCCTGGTGTCTTCCCATTCCACCACTACTTTTCCTTCCGATCAGGTTTCGTCATGAATTCAAAAGCCGTTGTCTTCGCTTACCACGATATTGGCTGTGCGGGCATTGAAGCCCTGCTGACTGCCGGCTACGACATTGCCGCCGTGTTCACCCATGCCGACGACCCCAAGGAAAACAATTTCTACGCTTCCGTCGCCCAACTCTGCGCGCGCAACGGCATCCCGGTACATGCGCCGGAAGACGCCAACCACCCGCTGTGGATCGAGCGTATTGCCAAGCTGAACCCGGAATACATCTTCTCCTTTTACTACCGCAACCTGCTGAGCGAGCCGCTGCTGGCCACCGCCAGCAAAGGTGCGTTCAACCTGCACGGCTCGCTGCTGCCTAAATACCGTGGCCGCGCACCGGCCAACTGGGTGCTGGTCAACGGCGAAACCGAAACCGGCGTGACCCTGCACCGCATGGTCAAGCGCGCCGATGCAGGGGCGATCCTGGCCCAGCAAAAAGTAGTGATCGAGCGCACCGACACCGGCCTGACCCTGCACGCCAAGCTGCGTGATGCGGCCACCAGCCTGCTGCGCGACGCCCTGCCGCAACTGGCTGCGGGCAAGCTGACCGAGACTGCTCAAGACGAAAGCCAGGCCACCTACTTTGGTCGTCGCACCGCAGCCGACGGCAAGCTGGAGTGGAAAAAACCCGCTGAAGAACTGTTCAACCTGGTGCGCGCGGTGACTCAACCGTACCCAGGCGCGTTCTGCGCCGTCGGCGAGCACAAGCTCATCGTCTGGCAAGCCGAAGTGGTCAAGGGCAATGAAGGCCTGGCACCGGGCCGTGTGATCAGCGTCAACCCGCTGCGCATCGCCTGCGGCGAAGACTCTCTGGTGGTCAAGTTCGGCCAGCGCAACGACAACGGCCTGTACCTGGCCGGCCCATCACTGGCCAACGAACTGGGCCTGGTCGACGGCTCCGTGCTGCGCGGTGCCGAGTCCGGCCGCAAGCCGCGCCGGACCCGCGTGCTGATCCTCGGTGTGAACGGCTTTATCGGTAACCACCTGTCCGAGCGCCTGCTGCGTGACGACCGTTATGAAGTCTACGGCCTGGACATCGGCTCTGACGCCATCGAGCGCCTGCGCAGCCACCCGAACTTCCATTACGTCGAAGGCGACATCAGCATCCACACCGAGTGGATCGAGTACCACATCAAGAAGTGCGACGTGGTCCTGCCGCTGGTGGCCATCGCCACACCGATCGAATACACCCGCAACCCGCTGCGCGTGTTCGAGCTGGACTTCGAAGAAAACCTCAAGCTGGTGCGCTACTGCGTCAAGTACAACAAGCGCGTGATCTTCCCGTCGACCTCCGAAGTCTATGGCATGTGCCAGGACCAGTACTTCGACGAAGACACCTCCAACCTGGTGGTTGGCCCGGTCAACAAGCAGCGCTGGATCTACTCGGTCTCCAAGCAACTGCTGGACCGCGTGATCTGGGCCTACGGCGCCAAGGGCCTGAACTTCACCCTGTTCCGTCCGTTCAACTGGATGGGCCCGCGCCTGGACCGCCTGGATTCGGCGCGTATCGGCAGCTCCCGGGCGATCACCCAGCTGATCCTGAACCTGGTGGAAGGTACGCCGATCCGCCTGTTCGACGGTGGCGAGCAGAAGCGTTGCTTCACCGACATCGCCGACGGTATCGAAGCCCTGGCGCGCATCATCGATAACGACAACGATGCCTGCAACGGCCAGATCATCAACATCGGCAACCCGGAAAACGAAGCCAGCATCCGCCAGTTGGGCGAAGAGCTGCTGCGTCAGTTCGAGGCGCACCCGTTGCGCGGTAACTTCCCGCCGTTTGCTGGTTTCCGCGACGTCGAGAGCAAGGCGTTCTACGGCACCGGTTACCAGGACGTGGCGCACCGCAAGCCAAGCATCGAAAACGCCAAGCGCCTGCTGAACTGGGAGCCGACCGTGGAAATGAGCGAAACCATCGGCAACACGCTGGACTTCTTCCTGCGTGAAGCCATGCTCGAAATCGCGGACAAAAAGTAATGAAGGCAGGCTTGCGCATCGACGTCGATACCTACCGCGGCACCCGTGAAGGCGTGCCACGGTTGCTCGAATCCCTGGATGAGGCCGGGGTCAAGGCGACGTTCTTCTTCAGTGTCGGGCCGGACAACATGGGGCGCCACTTGTGGCGCCTGATCCGCCCGCAGTTCCTGTGGAAGATGCTGCGTTCCAACGCGGCCGGCCTGTACGGCTGGGACATCCTGCTGGCCGGCACCGCCTGGCCAGGCAAGCCGATCGGCCGTGACCTGGGGCACTTGATGCGCCAGGCCAAGGCGGCGGGGCATGAAGTCGGCCTGCACGCCTGGGATCACCACGGCTGGCAGGCCAACACCGGGCGTTGGAGCGATGCACAGCTGGTCGAGCAGATTCGACGCGGCGTGGAGACCTTGAGCGACATCCTCGGCGAACCCATCGACTGTTCGGCGGCCGCGGGTTGGCGTGCCGACGAGCGTGTGGTGCAGGCCAAGCAAGGTTTCAACTTCCGCTACAACAGCGATTGCCGGGGTACCAGCCTGTTTCGGCCGACATTGGCCGATGGCAGCGCGGGCACGCCACAAATTCCGGTGGACCTGCCGACCTTCGACGAAGTCGTCGGGCCGGTGGTGGCCGCCAAGGACTTCAACGGCTTCATTCTTGACCGGTTTTCCGAGTCGAAGCTCAACGTCTACACGATCCACGCAGAAGTAGAAGGGATTCTGATGGCCAACGATTTTCGCCAGTTGCTCGCCCAGGCAGGGCAGCGCGGCATCGACTTCAAACCGCTGGGCGACTTGTTGCCTGCGGACCTGACCACCCTGCCCCGGCAACACCTGGTGCGCGGCGCCTTGAGCGGCCGCGAGGGGTGGCTCGGAGTGCAGCAGGCATGATCCGGCGTTGGGCCTTGCCCCTGCTCCTGCTGGCGTTCGGTGTGTTTTACCTGTTGCCGCTGACCACCCACGGCCTGTGGATTCCGGATGAAACCCGCTATGCACAGATCAGCCAGGAAATGCTGCTGACCGGCAAGTGGGCCTCGCCGCACTTCATGGGGATCCGCTATTTCGAAAAACCGGCTGCCGGTTACTGGATGATCGCGCTGGGCCAGGCGATCTTCGGGCAGAACCTGTTTGGCGTGCGCTTCGCCTCGGCGCTGAGCACCGGCTTGAGCATCCTGCTGGTGTACCTGGTGTCGCGCCGGCTGTGGAATGACCCGCAAAAGAGCCTGGTCAGCACCGTGCTGTACATGAGTTTTGTCAGCGTGGCGGCATTGGGCGGCTATGCCAACCTCGATCCGCAGTTCACGTTCTGGGTCAACCTGACCGGCGTTGCCCTGTGGTTCTGCTTCGACAGCACCACCCGCAACGGCCGCCTGGGATCCTGGGCGCTGCTCGGTTTTGCCTGTGGCATGGGCTTTATGACCAAGGGCTTCCTGGCGTGGCTATTGCCGGTATTGATCGCCCTGCCCTACGCGATCTGGCAGAAGCGCTTTCGCGAACTGCTCGGCTACGGCCTGGTCGCCGTGGTCGTGGCCATTGTGGTGAGCCTGCCGTGGGCACTGGCCGTGCACCTGCAGGAGCCGGACTACTGGAACTTCTTCTTTTGGCACGAGCATATCCAGCGCTTTGCCGGCGACGATGCCCAGCATGCGGAACCGTTCTGGTATTACCTGCCGCTGCTGATTGCCTTCTGCCTGCCGTGGGTGGCGCTATTGCCGTCGACCCTGAAACAGGCGTGGCAGGAAAAACGCGCGGCGAAAACCGCCTTCCTGTTGCTGTGGCTGCTGATGCCGCTGGCGTTTTTCAGCCTGGCCAAGGGCAAGTTGCCCTCCTACATCATGCCGTGCCTGTTGCCGCTGGCGTTGTTGATGGGCCATTCCCTGGCCGACAAACTGGCCCAGGCCCGTGGGCGCGTGTTACGCATCAACGGCTGGCTGAACCTGGTCATCGGCGTGCTGGCCTTGCTCGCGCTGACGTGGGTCCAACTGAAAAAACCGGTGTATGAGCACGGCAGTGAAACCCTCAGCCTGGTGCTGGTGTTTATGTTCCTGTTCGGCTGGATCGTCGCCAACCTGCTGCAAGCGTCGCGCCCGCTGCGCTTGTGGGCGGCGCCGGCGATCGGCAGCTGGTTGCTGGTGGCGCTGGTCCCGGCCGCATTGCCCCATTCGGTGGTTTATAACAAGACCCCGGACCAGTTCATCATCGATCACCTCCAGGAGTTGAGCCAGACCAGCGCGTTGCTGAGCAACGACCTCGGCGCGGCCTCCGCCCTGGCATGGCGCGTCAAGCGCCCGGACGTGACCCTCTATAACACCGTCGGCGAAGTGAAATATGGCTTGGCCTTCGACGATGCGGCCCATCACAAGGTCGACACCACACAGGTCCAGCAATGGATGAGCGACGCGCGAAAACACGGCGCGGTCGGTGTGGTGATGCGCGTCAAGGGTGACGACGAACTCGCCGAAGTGGACTTGCTGCCCAAGGACGGCAAGCGCTACGAGCAAGGCAATATCGTGATCCTGGTGTTCCCGCAGGTTGCGCCATGATCACACTGCTCCTGTTATTGGCGGCCTGCCTGCTGACATGCATGGGCCAGGTCTCGCAGAAATTCGCCGTGGAAGGCTGGCGCGGCCAGCCCGACGGTTGGGCGCTGAAACTGCGCTCACCATGGTTGTGGTCGGCCCTGCTGTGCCTGGGTTTTGGTTTGCTGGTGTGGTTGCTGGTGTTGCAGCGCCTGGAAGTCGGCATCGCCTACCCGATGCTCAGCCTCAATTTTGTCCTGGTCACCCTGGTGGCACGCTGTGTATTCAACGAACCCATCGACACACGGCATTGGCTGGGTGTGGTGCTGGTGATTGCCGGTGTGGTGCTGCTGGGGCGCCAGGTATGAGTCGCGTGCGTGGGTTTGCCCTGGCCCTGGGCAGCGTTGGCCTGGTCAGCGCCGCCCAATTGGGCATGCGCTGGAGCATGACGCGCCTGCCCTTGCCCACCGAGTGGCTGACGGCGTTCAACAGCAACGCCATCGACTTCACCGCGTTGGGCGTAGTGAGCCTGGCGATCCTGGCCTACGCGCTGTCGATGCTCTGCTGGCTCGGTGCCCTCAAGCACCTGCCCCTGGGCCGCGCCTATTCGCTGCTGAGCATCAGCTACGCGCTGGTGTACCTGCTGGCCGCCAGCCTGCCGGTGTTCAACGAACATTTTTCCCTCTCGAAAACCCTGGGGGTGGCGCTTGTCATCCTTGGTGTGCTGGTTATTAACTCTCGCCGTGCTAGCGCTGCAAGCGCCAGGAATGCCCCATGAAAATCAGTGTATTTGGTAGTGGTTACGTCGGTCTGGTGCAGGCCACTGTGTTGGCCGAAGTCGGTCACGATGTCATCTGCATGGACGTCGATCAGAACAAGGTCAAGCTCCTGCAGCAAGGCCATGTGAGCATCTTCGAGCCGGGGCTGGCGGCCATGGTCAAGGAAAACCTGGAGAGCGGACGACTGCATTTCACCTTCGACGAAAAGCTTGCCGTCGAACACGGCGAAGTGCTGTTTATCGCGGTGGGTACACCGTCGGATGAAGACGGCTCGGCGGACCTCAAGTACGTGCTGTCGGTGGGCGATGCGGTGGCCCGCCACCGTATCGACCCGGTGATCCTGGTGGAGAAATCCACCGTCCCGGTGGGCACCGGGGACACCCTGCGCGCCCATATCGAAAAAGCCCTGCACCTGGCCGGCCGGCACCTGGAGTTCGATATCGTCTCCAACCCGGAATTCCTCAAGGAGGGTTCGGCCGTTTCCGACTGCCGCCGCCCGGACCGCATCATCATCGGCTGCGAGCGCGAAGAAGTGCGCGACGTGATGCGCGACCTGTACGCGCCGTTCAACCGCAACCATGACCGCATCATTTTCATGGACCTGCGCAGTGCCGAACTGACCAAATACGCCGCCAACTGCATGCTGGCCACCAAGATCAGCTTTATCAACCAGATCGCCGAGCTGGCCGAACACCTGGGCGCCGATATCGAAGCCGTGCGCCTGGGCATCGGCGCCGACTCGCGCATCGGCTACCACTTTATCTACCCCGGCTGCGGCTACGGCGGCTCGTGCTTCCCCAAGGACATGCGTGCCTTGATCCACAGCGCCAAGCAGGCCAACTGCTCCAGCGACCTGCTGGAAGCCGTGGAAGCCATCAACCAGCGCCAGAAAAGCAAGCTGTTCGAACGTATCAATGCGTTCTTCCAGGGCAACCTGCGCGGCAAGACCTTTGCCCTGTGGGGCCTGGCGTTCAAGCCCAACACCGACGACATGCGCGATGCACCCAGCCGCGTGCTGATGGAAGCCCTGTGGGCCGCCGGCGCCAATGTGCGGGCGTTCGACCCGGAAGCCATGCAGGAAACCCAGCGCATCTACGCTGACGAGGAGCGGCTGATGCTGATGGGCACGCCGGAATCCACGTTGCTCGGCGCCGATGCGCTGATCGTCTGCACCGAATGGCAGCAGTTCAAGGCGCCGGACTTCGAGCTGATCCACCAGCGCCTGAAAACCCCGGTGATCTTCGACGGCCGCAACCTGTATGACGGTGAGCGCCTTGCGCGCAAAGGCTTCCAGTATTACCCGATCGGTCGTGGCGATTCCTGCCAGTTGCCGATCCCCCAACAACAGTGGGTGCCGCAGGTCGTGGAAGCCTGATTCGTGAACAAAGCTCAACCGTCCCTGCTCAGCCCGACGATTCGTCGCCAATCCCTCGGCTTGGGATTGCTGGCGCTGCTGTTGTTCATCGCCGGCAGTTGGCACCAGGCGATTATCGGTTTCGACTCACGCTTCGTGGTATTTGCCCAGGAGATGCTGCGCCATGGGCCGGGTTTTTTTCCCACCACCTACGGGCAGCCGTATGCCGATTACCTGGCCACCTCGACGCTGATGACCTGGCTGTTGTCCCTGCCCCTGGGCCAGGTCACCAGCCTCACGGCCTGGCTGCCCACGTCGATTGCCTCGGCAGTGATCGTCATCCTGGTGTATCGCCTGACGGCGCCCTACTCCCAGCGTTGGGGGCTGCTGAGCATCGCGCTGTTGTTGCTGAGCAGTACCTTCATCAGTGAAACCCGTGCGGTATCCCTCGACCAGATGCTCGCCGCCATCGCCCTGGCGGTGTTCTACCTCGGTTATGCCCATGATCATTTCGGTGCGGGCAGACGCCTGTACTGGCTGTACCTGCTGCTGATCCTCGGCTTTGCGATTCGCGGGCCGATCGGGCTGGTCATTCCCACGGGTGTGCTGTGCAGCTACTACCTGATCAACCGGCAATGGCGCCAACTGTTCAGTTTTGGCCTGCTGGCCCTGGCGCTGCTGGCGGCCTGTGTCGGCCTGCTGTTGCTGATGGCCAAGCTCAGTGGCGGCGAGAGCTTCATGCAGGATGTGATCCGCATGCAGTTCCTGGGGCGCATGGACGGCAGTGAAGGCTCCAGTGGCGCGTTGTATTACTTCACCAGCTCGCTGGGCAACTACGCCCTCGCCTATCCCGTGGCGCTGCTGGTGCTGCTGGCGCTTGCGTTCGGTGGGCGCCGCGTGCCGACGCCGGCGTTGCAACTGGTGCTGTACTGCGCCGCCGCAGGCTTGCTGGTGATGTTGGGCCTGTCGATTCCCCAGGCAAAGAAGGCTCGCTATGTGCTGCCGATGTTGCCGATGGCAGCGATCATTGCGGCGTACCCGTTCCAGGTCACTGAGGGGCGGCTGTTTGCATGGCTACGCGGGCTGATGCTGGGTCTATGGACACTGCTGCCAGGCCTGCTGATCGTCGGGCTGGTATTCGCGAGGCCACGCTATCCGCAGCAGTTGAGCCAGCTGGGGCCGGTGTTCGCCGTTCTCGGCGTGTTGCAAGCCTTGGCATTGCTGGCGTTGTTCAGGGCTCGCCTACGGCCGCTGGGTCCGGCGCTTGCCGCCGTGCTTGCGGTTTGGGCAACCTATATTGCCGTGGTCGAACCGCTCGAACGCAGCGTCTACGACACCCGCACCTTTACCCTGCAAGTGCATGAGCAGGTCAAGCAACAGCGCGCCCCCGTGGTATTGCACGGCTTGGGCAAAGACGCCAAGGCGATCAAATACATGGTCAACCTCGACTGCGACCAGGTGCCGTTGTTTACCCAACAAGCTTCTGACCTGGCACCGCTGCAAGGGCCGGCGTGGCTGGTGATGAGCCAGGCGGATTTCGAAGGGCTCGAAGACCCGCGCTTTGCCTCTATCACGCCTACGTTGAGCGGTGAGTTCGACCGAACTCCCTATGTGCTGCTGCACCTGGCTAAACCTGTCCAACCTTGAGTTGCGTCTGAACCCCAACTGTAAACTCGATGGCCACATGCGGTAGCTATCTACCGCTCCGCCACGCCTTGATAAACTCATTATTTTTGTATTTAACCCTCATTAATATGCATTGGCGCTGCCCTGCCGGGCGCGGCACACTGCGCGGGTTCCTCCCCCAAATGCAGGAACTTTCAAAGGGCTTTTCCGGGCAACCAGACAAGCCTTTTTTTTGCCCGCCGTTTATGGATTTCCTTTCAATGCGCTCTCGCTGGTTTCCCGCTGCTATCAACACCCGCCCCACCGAATGGAGCCGTGCCGCGATTGGCATGGCCTTGGGTACATTCTTCAGTGTGTGGCTCTGTGCCCAGGTTTTTGGCATGGAGGTGGCCCTGCACCTGCTCGGCCCGCTGGGGGCTTCGGCGGTGTTGTTGTTTGCGGTCTCATCCGGGGCGCTGGCACAACCCTGGTCGATCATCGGCAGCTACCTGTGCGCCGGTGTCGTGGCATTGCTGGTGGCCCGCGTCCTTGGGCGCACCCTGGGCGGTGCCTGCCTGGCGGCCGGCATGGCCGTGGTGCTGATGTGCTGGCTGCGGTGCCTGCACCCGCCCGCCGGTGGGCTGGCCATGAGCCTGGTCCTGGCCGACCCTGCCTCCGCCGCCCTGGGCTGGCACGAATTGGGGGCCGTATTACTCGGCGCCGGCGCCTTGCTGGCCTGCGCATTGGCCTACAATAATGCGACGCGAACGCGCTACCCCAAGGGTGCTGTCGAGACGTCGACGACTGTCCTGCCTGACCCCAGGGCCGCCCGCGACCCCGCTATCACGGCCGCCGACTTGAAGCTGGCGCTGGCGGACATGGAGCAATTCTACGACGTGGCCCCGACGGAGCTGGAGCAATTGATCCATGCTGCAGAAACCCACGCTCGGCGCCGCAGCATCGGTGAAGTACTGGCAACCCGCGTGACCTGAACCCGCGCCCGCCACCCTGCATAAATGCAAAAACGACCTGCATGATTTCGGGTTGTACTGTGCAAATTTGCACTGGTACGATCACGGGAGTGTTTGCGCACGACCATCTTGATAAAGAACAATAAAAGCAGGGAGTTACAGATGACTGCTCAGGTTTCAAGCGAAGCAAGCAGCGCCGAGAGGCGTCAGGACGACGTACTGGCCGAAGTACGCAACCATATCGGTCACCTCACCCTCAATCGCCCCGCCGGCTTGAATGCCATCACCCTGGACATGGTCCGCAGCCTGGCGCAACAGCTGCACGCCTGGTCAGACGACCCGCAGGTGCATGCCGTAGTCCTGCGCGGTGCGGGCGAAAAGGCATTTTGTGCCGGCGGCGATATCCGCTCCCTGTATGACAGTTTCAAACGCGGCGACACCCTGCACGAAGACTTCTTCGTCGAGGAATACGCGCTGGACCTGGCCATCCACCATTACCGCAAACCCGTACTGGCCCTGATGGACGGGTTTGTCCTGGGCGGCGGCATGGGCCTGGTGCAGGGTGCTGATTTGCGCGTCGTCACCGAGCGCAGCCGCCTGGCGATGCCGGAGGTGGCGATCGGTTACTTCCCGGACGTCGGTGGCAGCTACTTCCTGCCGCGCATTCCCGGCGAGCTGGGCATTTACCTCGGCGTGACCGGCGTGCAGGTTCGCGCGGCAGACGCCCTGTATTGCGGGTTGGCCAACTGGTACCTGGACAGCGCCAAGCTGGCCAGCCTCGACCAGAAACTCGACAGCCTGCAATGGCATGAATCGCCGCTCAAAGACCTGCAAGGCGTGCTGGCCAAGCTGGCGGTGCAGCGCCTGCCCGACCCGCCGCTGGCCGCATTGCGCCCCGCGATCGACCACTTCTTCGGCCTGCCGGACATTCCGAGCATCGTCGAGCAACTTCAGGAGGTCACTGTCGCCGACAGCCATGAGTGGGCACTGAACACCGTCCACCTGATGCAAACCCGCTCGCCCCTGGCCATGGCCGTGACCCTGGAAATGCTGCGACGCGGCCGGCGCCTGCCGTTGGAGCAGTGCTTTGCCCTGGAGCTGCACCTTGACCGCCAATGGTTCGAACGCGGCGACCTGATCGAAGGGGTCCGTGCGCTGATCATCGACAAGGACAAGAACCCTCGCTGGAACCCGCCGACGCTCCATGGACTGAACAAAAGCCACGTCGACAGCTTCTTCCATCACTTCGAGCAGGTTGCGAAATAAGCCATGCAAGACATTGAATACACTGAAGAACAGGTAATGATCCGTGACATGGCGCGCGACTTCGCCCGTGGTGAAATCGCTCCCCATGCCCAAGCCTGGGAAAAAGCCGGCTGGATCGACGACGCCCTGGTGGCGAAGATGGGTGAACTGGGCCTGTTGGGCATGGTAGTGCCGGAAGAATGGGGCGGCACCTATGTCGACTACGTGGCGTATGCCCTGGCCGTGGAAGAGATCTCGGCCGGCGATGGCGCCACCGGCGCACTGATGAGTATCCATAATTCAGTGGGTTGCGGGCCAATCCTCAACTACGGCACCGATGCCCAGAAACACACCTGGCTGGCCGACCTTGCCAGTGGCCAGGCGATTGGCTGCTTCTGCCTGACCGAACCCCAGGCCGGCTCCGAGGCCCACAACCTGCGCACCCGCGCCGAATTGCGCGATGGCCAGTGGGTGATCAATGGCGCCAAGCAGTTCGTCAGCAACGGCAAGCGCGCCAAGCTGGCGATTGTATTTGCCGTGACCGACCCGGACCTGGGCAAGAAGGGCATTTCCGCGTTCCTGGTACCCACCGACACCCCGGGGTTTGTGGTCGACCGTACCGAACACAAGATGGGTATTCGTGCCTCGGACACCTGCGCCGTGACCCTCAACCACTGCAGCGTGCCCGAGGCCAACCTGCTCGGCGAGCGCGGCAAAGGCCTGGCCATCGCCCTGTCCAACCTCGAAGGCGGCCGCATCGGCATTGCCGCCCAAGCCCTGGGCATCGCCCGTGCGGCCTTCGAGGCGGCGCTGACCTATGCCCGCGACCGGGTGCAATTCGACAAGGCGATCATCGAACACCAAAGCGTGGCCAACCTGCTGGCAGACATGCAAACCCGCCTGAACGCTGCCCGTTTACTGATCCTGCACGCGGCGCGCCTGCGCAGCGCTGGCAAGCCGTGCCTCTCGGAAGCGTCCCAGGCCAAGCTGTTCGCCTCGGAAATGGCCGAGAAAGTCTGCTCCAGCGCAATGCAGATTCATGGCGGCTATGGATATTTGGAGGATTACCCGGTGGAGCGTTACTACCGGGACGCGCGGATCACGCAGATTTACGAAGGGACCAGCGAGATACAGCGGATGGTCATTGCCCGGGAACTCAAAAACTACCAGCTGTAGGAGCTGCAAGTCTTAAGCTGCAAGCTTCAAGTAAAAGCGCATTGGCGATTACTTGCAGCTTGCAGCTATACAGCTGGCAACGGCTACTTATCCTTGAACTCAGGCGCACGCTTGGCCACAAACGCCGCCATGCCTTCCTTCTGATCCTGCGTGGCGAACGCGGCATGGAACACCCGGCGCTCAAAGCGCACGCCTTCCGACAGGCTCACTTCAAACGCACGGTTCACACTTTCCTTGACCATCATGCTGATCGGCACCGATTTGCCGGCAATCAGCGTGGCGACCTTCAGCGCCTCGTCGAGCAGTTCATCGGCGGGCACGATGCGCGCGACAATCCCGCAGCGCTCGGCTTCCACCGCATCGATAAACCGTCCGGTCAGGCACATTTCCATGGCCTTGGCCTTACCCACCGCGCGGGTCAGGCGCTGGGTGCCGCCCATGCCCGGCAGCACGCCGAGGTTGATTTCCGGCTGACCGAACTTGGCGCCGTCACCGGCCAGGATAAAGTCGCACATCAGCGCCAGTTCGCAGCCACCGCCGAGGGCGAAGCCGTTGACCGCGGCGATGATCGGCTTGCGACGGTTGGCGACGCGGTCGCTGTCACTGAACAGGTCGTCGAGGTAGATCTGCGGGTAGGTCAGCTCGGCCATTTCCTTGATGTCGGCGCCGGCGGCGAAGGCTTTTTTCGAGCCGGCCAGCACGATGCAGCCGATTTCCGGGTTGGCCTCCAGGCCATCCAGCGCCTGGTTCAACTCGCTGACCAACTGCGCATTCAGGGCGTTCAGGGCTTGGGGACGATTGAGGGTAATCAACCCGACGCGGCCCTGGACTTCGAGCAAAATGGTGTCGTAACTCATGTATCGGCTCCTTAGAGATTGCGTGAGATGACCATGCGTTGAATATCGCTGGTGCCTTCGTAAATCTGGCAGACCCGCACATCGCGGTAGATCCGCTCCAGGGGAAAGTCGCTCAGGTAACCGTAACCGCCGAGGGTTTGCAAGGCGGCGGAACAGACTTTCTCAGCCATTTCCGAGGCGAACAGCTTGGCCATGGAAGCTTCGACCAACGCCGGCTTGCCGCTGTCCCGCAGGGCGGCGGCGTAGTGCACCATCTGCCGTGCCACGGCGATTTGCGTGGCCATGTCCGCCAGGCGAAAGGCCACGGCCTGATGCTCAATGATCGGTTTGCCGAAGCTTTCACGCTCTCGGGCGTAGTCGCGTGCAGCCTCGAAAGCGGCGCGGGCCATGCCCACCGATTGCGAGGCGATGCCGACGCGACCGCCTTCAAGGTTGGCCAGGGCGATCCTGTAGCCCTCGCCCTCCTCCCCAAGACGGTTGGCCACTGGCACCTTTACATCCTCGAACAGGATCTGGCAGGTATCGGAGGCATGCTGGCCGAGCTTGTCCTCGACCCGCGCCACGCTGTAGCCCGGCGAATCGGTGGGCACGATAAACGCGCTGATGCCACGCTTGCCCGCTGCCGGGGCGGTCACCGCGAACACAATCACCACCCCGGCATTCTGGCCGGAGGTGATGAACTGTTTGCAGCCATTGAGCACGTAATGATCGCCTTCACGCCGTGCACGGGTTTTCAGGCCACTGGCATCCGAACCGGCTTGTGGCTCAGTCAGGGCGAAAGCACCGAGCATGGCGCCGCTGGCCAGGGGCTTGAGGAATTGCTCTTTCTGCTGATCGTTGCCGAAGTTCAGGATCGGCACGCAGCCCACCGAGTTGTGCACACTCATGATGGTGGAGCAGGCGCCGTCACCGGCGGCGATTTCTTCCAGGGCCATGGCGTAGGCCAGGTAACCCGTGTCGCACCCGCCCCACTGTTCGGGCACCAGCATGCCGAAAAAGCCCAGTTCGGCCATTTCGCCGATGGCTTCCTTGGGAAAGCGATGTTCGCGGTCCCACTCGGCGGCAAACGGTTTAAGCCGCTCCTGGGCAAATTGCCGGGCGGCGTCGCTGATCTGCAGTTGTTCGTCATTGGGCAGCATTGGGCTCAGTCCTTAATACAGGCATTCGACGGCCATGGCCGTGGCTTCACCGCCGCCGATACAAATGGCCGCGACGCCCCGCTTGAGGCCTTTCTGGCGCAGGGCCGAGAGCAGGGTGACCAGGATCCGCGCGCCGGACGCGCCAATCGGGTGGCCCAGGGCGCAGGCACCGCCGTGGACATTGACCTTGGCGTGGGGGATTTCCAGCTTGCTCATGGTCACCAGGCTGACCACGGCAAAGGCTTCGTTGATTTCAAACAGATCGACGTCGTCGAGGCTCCAGCCGGTCTTGCTCATCAGCTTGCGAATCGCGCCCACCGGCGCCACCGGAAACAACCCCGGTTCATCGGCAAACGCTGCGTGCCCATGGATCACCGCCAACGGTTTGAGCCCCCGCTGTTGTGCCTCGGACTCGCGCATCAGCAGCAATGCGGCCGCGCCGTCGGAAATCGAGCTGGAATTGGCCGCCGTCACCGTGCCGCCTTCGCGGAACGCCGGTTTGAGGCCGGGAATTTTTTCCGGCCTGGCCTTGGGCGGTTGTTCGTCATGCAGGATGGTTTTCTGCTCTTTGCCGACGGTGACCTGTACCGGGACAATTTCGGCGGCGAAGCTGCCATGGGTGATTGCCTCCTGCGCACGGGTCAGCGACGCGATGGCAAACGCATCCTGCGCCTCACGGCTGAAGCCGTTGAGCTGCGCGCACTCCTCGGCAAAGGTGCCCATCAGGCGGCCTTTTTCATACGCATCTTCCAGGCCGTCGAGGAACATGTGGTCGATGACCCGCCCGTGCCCCATGCGATAGCCGCTGCGGGCGCGGTCCAGCAGGTAGGGCGCGTTGGACATGCTTTCCATGCCGCCGGCGATCACCACGTCGACGCTGCCGGCCAGCAGCGAATCATGGGCGAGGATCGCCGCTTCCATGCCCGAGCCGCACATCTTGTTGAGGGTGGTGCAACGCGTGGACTTATCCAACCCGGCGCCCAAGGCGGCTTGACGCGCGGGCGCCTGGCCCAGGCCGGCGGGCAGCACGCACCCAAACAACACCTCATCCACGGCGTCGGCGGCGATGCCTGCACGCTCGATCGCCGCACGGATGGCGGCAGAGCCCAGTTGCGGCGCAGTCAGGCCCTTGAGGTCGCCCTGGAACCCGCCCATGGGCGTGCGCACGGCGCTGACAATCACGATGGGATCATTCATGGCTCATCCTCCTTACTTGGCCGCCATGCGCAAGGCGCCGTCGAGACGGATCACCTCGCCATTGAGCATGCTGTTTTCAATGATGTGCCGCACCAGCGCGGCGTATTCGGCAGGCTTGCCCAGGCGCGGCGGAAACGGCACGCCGGCGGCCAGGGAGTCGCGTACTTCCGGGGTCATGCCGGCCATCATCGGGGTTTCGAAAATGCCCGGGGCGATGGTCATCACGCGAATGCCGAAGCGCGCAAGCTCCCGTGCGGCGGGCAAGGTCAGGCTGGCTATCGCGCCTTTGGACGCCGCATAAGCGGCCTGCCCGATCTGCCCGTCGAACGCAGCCACCGACGCGGTATTGATGATCACCCCGCGCTCGCCGTCGGCGTTCGCTTCCGTTTCGGCGATGGCCGCTGCCGCCAGGCGCAGCAGGTTAAAGCTGCCTATCAGGTTGACGTTGATCACCTGGGCAAAGCTGGCCAGCCCGTGGGGGCCAGTCTTGCCGAGGATCTTTTCACCGCGCACCACCCCCGCGCAGTTGACCAAGCCATGCAAACCGCCAAACGCCGCGACGGTTGCCTGCACGGCGGCTTCGGCAGCCGCTTCCTGGCTGATATCCGCCACGGCGCTGCGGGCGTTGTCGCCGAGCTGCCTGGCCTTGGCCGCCACGGCGTCGGCATTCAAGTCCACCAGCATGACCTTGGCGCCGGCCGCGACCAGCATATCTGCGGTGGCCGCACCGAGGCCGGAAGCGCCGCCGCTGACCAGAAAAACCTTGTTCTCAATCTGCATTATTGTTTCCTTGAACGGTCGAGATCGTCGAAATAGTCGCTCTGCAACGCCACGGCAGCAATGGTCAAAGCCTTCAACATGGCTGACTGGTTTGGCCAATCATCGACCGCGCTGATCGTCCGGTCAGCCCAAGCGATTGGACGTGCGTCGTGCAAGCTCCTAACCTGAGGGCCTGCGCCACCGAAGAAGTCCTCCCCGCGATGATCGTACGTCCCAAACCGAACCTGCTGGGCATCCTGTTTTCCCTAAAGGGCTCGATTGCCAAGCGCATCGCCCTGCGCAGCCTGCTGGTCACGCTGCTGGCGTCGGTGATCGTGCTGGTGGAAACCCTGCACCCGGCCTATTTCTCCAAGGTCAACGCCACGCCCTTTACATTGCTCGGGCTGTCGCTGTCGATCTTCATGAGTTTTCGCAATAACGCCTGCTATGACCGCTGGTGGGAAGGCCGCAAGCAACTGGGGCAGATGATCATCGAGGTGCGCTCGCTGATTCGCGAGACCCAGGTGCTCACTGATCCGGCGGAGCGTAGGCGCCTGCTGCGGGGCCTGGGCGGCTTCGCCCACGGGCTGGTCGCGCGCTTGCGCCACGAAGACGAAGCCCGGGCGATCCAGCCCTGGGCGAGCGTGGAAGCGAGTCATCCCAACCTGCCTGACCGGGTGCTGCAACAGATTGGCGCGGGATTTTCCGCCCTGGCCGAGCAAGGCGCCCTCAGCGAATGGCGTTACACCCAGTTGGAAACCCGTCTGGTCAGCCTCAGCCAGGTACAGGCCGCGTGCGAGCGAATCAAAAGCACGCCGCTGCCCTTCCCCTACACCTTGCTGCTGCACCGCACCATTTACCTGTTCTGCATCCTCTTGCCGTTCGCCATGGCCGAACCCCTGGGCTGGCTGACGCCGGTGTTTACCGCCATTGTCAGCTACACCTTCTTCGGCCTCGATGAGATCGGCGACGACCTGGAAGACCCTTTCGGCTTTGACGAAAACGACCTGCCCTGCAATGCGATCCTGCGCACCCTGGAGCGTGAGCTGCTCGCCGCCCTCGGCGAAACCGACCTGCCGCCGGCCCTGGAGCCAGTGGAATACGTGCTGACCTGACGCGGGTTTGACACCTGCCGTGGTCTGGCCGAAGCTTGCGGCTTTGCTTCTTCAGCTTTTCGGACGCCTGCATGTCAAAGTCACGCCGTTACGCCATCGTCGGCCTGTGCGCCCTGTTGTTGATTGTGCTGATCACCTGGTATTTCTCCCGCACCGCCCAGGTGGCCGTGCCTCCTGCCATTGCCCACGGTTACTCAAAAGCCTTGAAACAGGCGCATAACGGCGAGCCGGGCGCCGCGCGCGTGCTGTATCAGCAACTGGGCCGGCCGGACCTGTCACCCGAACGCCGCGCCGCGCTGCATGCCGAATTGCCCAACTACCCCAGCCCCCAGGCCTTGAAGCTCGCCGATAAAGACCTCACCAGCGACTCCGCGTTGGTGCGCGAAGCGGCCATCCACAGCATTGTCGGCCTGGTGCCCAGCGGCCAGCGCACCCTGCTGCTGGGCCCGGTGCTCGATGATCCCGAACAAAGCGTACGCTTTGCCGCCGCCAATGCCCTGCTCGGCCTGTCGCCCGACACCTTGGGCCTGTACTTCGGGCCATTGCAGCAGGTATTGGACGAGTTCGTGAAAAAGCTCAAAGCCCAGCCGGAAACGGCCGAAGGCTGGATTCAACTGGCGCGCCTGTACATCCACAGCGCCCTGCTGCCGGAAGCGCAAAACGCCCTGGAACAGGCCATGCGCTTGCAGCCGGACAACCTGCAAGCGGTGGTCGCGCAGATCGAGTTGCTGGATAAACAGGGCAAGACCGATGAGTCCCGCCAATTGCTGGCCCGGCAATTGGCGGCGCACCCTGAGTCGGCCTACCTGCAACATGCCCTGGGTATGTGGCTGCTGCACCATGGCGAGCGCCCCTATGCGTTGCTCGGCCTGTCCAAGGCCGTGGAGCTGGAGCCGGACAATCAGGATTACCGCTACGACCTCGCTACCACCCTGCATGCCCAGCAGGAATTGGAAGCGGCCCAGCGCCAGTTGGAGGAAATCGTCCAGCGCCACCCGGCCAATCGCAAGGCGCGGGTGCTGCTGGTCAATTATTGGAAAGAAAGCGGCCAATTGCAGAATGTGCAGGTGCTGCTCGCCCAGCTGGAACAGCAAAACCCTGACGATCCGGCACTGCAGCAAGGCCTGTAGGCACAATAATCGCGCATCAGTTTGAACCGCCACAAAGCGCTACGGTCAAGAGAACATGGCGCGTCCACCTGGATGCGCATCCTCTACTCGTATGTGACCTGAGGGCACTTCTTGTCTACATCCAAAGCGTTGTTAACCGAAAAAGCAGCCATCGGCATCGAAGGTCTCGACGACATTCTTGCCGGAGGGCTATCGCGCAGCCACCTGTTCCTGCTGGAAGGTGAACCTGGCACCGGTAAAACCACGGTCGCCCTGCACTTCCTGCAGGCCGGGGCGAAAGCGGGTGAGCGAACGCTCTACATCACACTGTCCGAAACCGAGCGTGAGTTGCGCCAGGGCGCCGAGTCCCACGGTTGGGACCTGGACGACAATATTTATATCTTCGAACTGACCCCGCCGGAGAGCCTGCTGGATGCCGAGCATCAGCAGAGCCTGCTGTACTCTTCGGACCTGGAGCTGGGCGAAGCAACCCGGCAGATCTTCGAAGTGGTGGAGCGGGTCAAGCCGACCCGAGTGGTCATCGACAGCCTCTCGGAAATCCGCCTGCTCGCGCAAAGCTCGCTGCGCTATCGCCGCCAGATCCTGGCGATCAAGCATTACTTCGTGCGCTACGACGCCACCGTGCTGCTGCTCGACGACCTGACCACCGAATCCCTCGACAAAACCGTGCACAGCGTGGCCCACGGGGTGATTCGCCTGGAAGAACTGACCCCCAACTACGGCGCCGAACGCCGTCGTGTGCGGGTGGTGAAATATCGCGGGCAGAAATATCGGGGTGGGTTTCACGACTTCACCATCATGCACGATGGCATCCACGTCTTTCCGCGCCTGGTCGCGGCGGAGCATCGTGGCGGTTACATACGCCAGACCTTGAGCAGCGGCATTCGCGAGCTGGATGCCCTGATGGGCGGCGGCGTCGAGACCGGCTCCAGCAGCCTGATTCTCGGCCCGGCCGGTACCGGCAAATCGCTGATCTCGATGATCTTCGCCGCAGCGGCGGTAGGCCGTGGCGAAAAGGCCGCGCTGTTTATCTTCGATGAAGAACTGGGCCTGCTGTTCGAGCGCATGAACAATATGGGCATCGACCTCGCCGCCCTGCAGGCCACCGGCAACCTGCTGATCGAACAGGTGGACGCGGCCGAGTTGTCCCCCGGCGAGTTTTCCCACCGCGTGCGTCGTTGCGTGGACGAGCGCGGGATCAAGACGGTGGTCATCGACAGTATCAATGGCTACCAGGCGGCAATGCCGGAAGAAAACGCGCTGATCCTGCATATGCATGAACTGCTGCTGTACCTCAACCGCCGTGGCGCGGCGACGTTCATGACCGTCGCGCAACATGGACTGGTCGGCGACATGCAGGCTCCTGTCGACATCACTTACCTGGCCGACACCGTGATTCTGCTGCGTTATTTCGAGGCGTTGGGCAAGGTGCGCCGCGCCATCTCGATTATCAAGAAACGCACCGGCGCCCACGAGTCGACTATCCGTGAATACCGTATCAGCAGCCGTGGCATGACCGTCGGAGAACCGCTGGACAATTTCCAAGGGGTTTTGCGCGGTATCCCGACCTACATGGGCGCCGGTTCGCCTTTGCTCAAGGATGAGGGCGTGTGACCACCATTTCACCCGTATCCGAACGCGCAATCGTCCTGGCGCCCATGGGCCGTGATGGTTCGTTGGCGCTGATGATGCTCAAGGAAGCCGGCTACACCGGCATGGTTGCCAGCAGCCTGCCCGCATTGTGCGAGGCCGTGGAGCAAGGCGCCGGGATGCTTATCATCGCAGCCGAAGCCCTGCGCGGCGCGGACCTGGAGCCCCTGCTGGAATACCTTCACCAGCAGCCCGCCTGGTCCGACCTGCCCATCGTGCTGATGACCCATCACGGCGGCAGCGAGCAGAACGGTTCATCCCACCTCAGCGGCCTGCTGGGCAACGTGACGTTCCTGGAGCGCCCCTTCCACCCCGTGACGTTGATCAGCCTGGTGAGCGCGGCCCTGCGTGGACGGCGTCGGCAATATGAAGCACGGGACAGGTTGATCGACCTGAGCGAGAGCGAACTGCGCCTGCAGCGCACCCTTGAGACCCTGGAGCAGCAAGTCGAGGAACGCACGGCGCAGTTGCGCAGCAATGAAGAAGCCTTGCGCCAATCCCAGAAGATGGAAGCCGTCGGCCAGTTGACCGGCGGTATCGCCCATGACTTCAACAACATGCTCACCGGTATTATCGGCAGCCTGGAGCTGCTGCGAAGACGTGTGTCCCGCGGCAAGCTGGACGATCTGGACAGCCTGATCGACCTCGGCGTGACCTCCGCCAACCGCGCCGCCGGCCTCACCCACCGCCTGCTGGCGTTCTCGCGGCGCCAATCGCTGGATTCCAAGCCGGTACAGATCAACCAACTGGTGACGTCCATGGGCGAGCTGCTGCAACGCAGCCTCAACGAAAGCATCGCCTTGGACATGCGCCTGGACACTCAGTTGTGGACCGCCGAGGCCGACCCCAATCAACTGGAAAGTGCCCTGCTCAACCTGGCGCTCAACGCCCGGGATGCCATGCCGAGTGGGGGCCGCCTGGTTGTCGAAACCTGCAACCGTCACCTCGACAGCGTCTTCACCGCCGCCTACGGCACGCTCAAGCCCGGCGACTACGTGGAACTGAGCGTCAGCGACACCGGCTGCGGTATTCCGGAAAGCCTCATGGGCCGGGTATTCGACCCCTTCTTTACCACCAAGCCCATTGGCCAGGGCACCGGCCTGGGCTTGTCGATGATCTACGGTTTCGCGCGCCAGTCGCGCGGCCATGTAACCCTCCACAGCGAGGTAGGCAAAGGCACCACGGTGAGCCTGTTCCTGCCGCGTTTCGTCGGCGAAATCACCCCCGATGTGACCGTGGACCCTGCCCTGTTGCCGATCGCCAACAGCGGGGAAACCGTGCTGATCGTCGAGGACGACCCGGCGGTGCGCGTGCTGGTCAGCCAGGTATTGAGTGAGCTGGGCTACGCCTTTGTCGAAGCGGGCGATGCCGATGGCGCACTGCCGATTATCGAATCCAGCCAGCGCATTGACCTGATGATCAGCGACGTCGGCTTGCCCGGCATGAATGGACGCCAACTGGCAGAGATAGGTCGGCAGGTTCGTCCGGACCTGAAGGTGCTGTTCATTACCGGATATGCCGAGCATGCGGCGGTGCGTGGGGGGTTCCTGGATCCGGGGATGCAGTTGATCACCAAGCCGTTTACCTTTGATTTGTTGACGGCGAAGGTGCGGGAGATGATTCGGGCGTAAATGGCCATTAGCCAAGCAGTGTCATTCAGGCTCAGGAAGAGCCTGATGCACCACCTGGCCCTTCAGGCCAACAACCGCTGTATATGCTCCTGCAAGGTATCCAGGTCAAACGGCTTGGCCAGGATCGGCGCATTGCGCGTGATCGGGCTGTTGCAGTCGAGAATCTCCTGCGGGTAGCCGCTGATAAAGATCACTTTCAATTCCGGGCGCAACTTGAGCGCGGGCTCAGCGATCTGCACGCCGGAAATCCCACCGGGCAAACGGTAGTCGGTGACCATCAGGTCCAAGTGCGGCTTGGTGGCGAGGATTTCAAAGGCCTGCTCCCCGTTGATCGCCTTCAATACCCGATACCCCAGGCCGGCCAGGTACTCACCCAGCACAAACATAATGGATTCGTCGTCCTCGACGATCAGTACGACATCTTGTGCATCTTCACTCATGGGAAGCCTTTGTCCGGTCAATTGCTGCAATTACGACCATGGGGTCACGTAGAGGTTGCGTCGGGGTGACGATTGATTTCATGCCGACGGTTCAAGGGGCAGGCACACCCGGAACAAGGCGCCCTCGCCTATCTGGCTCTCGACCTCGATGGTGCCGCCATGGGCGGCCACGATCTGTTCGGAAATAAACAACCCAAGGCCCAGTCCCGCGGCAACCTGGCTGGCTGACACACGTTCGAACTGCTGGAAAATACGCTTCTGGTTCTCTTCGCTGATGCCGATCCCGTGGTCACGCACTTCTACCCTGGCTTCGCCATGCTCGGTATACACGCGCACCTCCACCGGGCTCTTGGCCCCGTAGCGCAGGGCGTTGGTCAGCAGGTTGGTGACCACCTGTTCGATACGAAACTCATCCCAGTTGCCCACCACCGGCCCCTCGGCCGCGAGGTGCATCGACGATTCGGCGGCAGCCACCTGCGGTGCGAAATTCTCCACCAGGTTGCTCACCAATTGCGCCAGGTCGAAGCGCCCCGGGCGTATCGACAGTTTGCCGGTGCGGATACGCGAGACGTCGAGCATGTCTTCGATCAGGCGGATCAGGCTCTGGATCTGGCGCTCATCGCGGTCGACCATGGCGTGCATCTTGTCCAGGGTGAACGCGGCGGCGTTATCCCGGGCCAGGTGCATCTTGCGCAGCTGGGTTTCGAGAATCAGGCCGTTAAGGGGCGTACGCACCTCGTGGGCGACGATCGACATGAAGTCGTCGCGCATGCGCACTGCCTGCTCCAGCTCGGCCTGGGTGGCCTGCAGGCGCGTGAGCAACAGCTCCTGCTCGCGGCGGCTGCGCTCCAGGGCTTCGACTTGCTGCTTCATCGCCTTGCTCTGACGGTACAGGTCGACAAACACATTGACCTTGCTCTTGACCGCGTGGATATCCAGCGGCTTGTGCAGGAAGTCCACGGCGCCACTTTCATAGCCCTTGAACGCATAATTGAGTTCACGGCCGGCGGCGCTGACGAACACAATCGGAATGTTTTTGGTTTTCTCGGTGCCGCGCATCAGCTCGGCCAGTTCGAACCCGTTCATGCCGGGCATCTGCACATCGAGAATCGCCATGGCGAACTCGTGCTCCAGCAACAGGGACAAGGCCTCATCGGCGCTCAAAGCCTTGAAGACCTGACGGTCCTCGCGCTTGATCAACGCTTCGAGGGCCAGCAGGTTTTCCGGCAGATCGTCGACGATCAGCAGTTTGGCCTGGACAGTACTTAACATGGGGAGGATTCCAGGGAAGCCAGCAATGCGGCAATGCGGCTCAGGGTCAGAATATGATCAGGGGTGTGCAGGGCCAGGGCCGCCCGCGGCATCACGGCAATCCGCGCTTCGCTGGGGTCCTGGACCACCGTGGTGCCGCCCGAATGCTTGACATGGGCCAGCCCGTGGGCGCCGTCCTGGTTGGCCCCCGTCAACAAAATCGCCAGCAGGCCCTGGCCATAGGCATCGGCGGCGGAGGCAAACAGGTAGTCGATCGCCGGCCGGGAATGGTGTACCCGCTCTTCCTGGCTGAGGGACAGGCTGCGGTCATGCTCGACCGAAAGGTGATAACCAGGCCCGGCGAAATACAACGTGCCCGCCTGGATCGCTTCCTTGTCCTGCCCTTCCCGTACCGGAATCGGCAGGCGTCGCGCAAAGACTTCCGCCAGTTGGCTGCGGCGCTCATCCGGCAGGTGCAATACGGCTATGATCGGCAGGCCGAAGGTGTCGGGCAGTTCGCTGAAAATACTCAGCAACGCCTCGACGCCGCCGGCGGAGGCGCCGACGACGATGGCTTCAATCCCGCGAATCGGGTTGGCGGCAACGTCGTTCATGATTTGCGGTAGATCCGTTCCTGCTTGACCAAGGGTTCGAATTGCTTGCTGTAGGCGGAAAAGTCCAGGGTTTCCTTACTGCCCAGGACCAGGAAGCCGCGATGGCACAGCGACTCATGAAACAATCCAAACGCCCGATCCTGCAATTTTTTATTGAAATAGATCAGCACGTTACGACATGAAATTAATTGAGTTTCTGAGAATACACTGTCGGTTGCCAGGCTATGGTCGGCGAAGGTCACATTCTCCCGCAACGATTTGTCGAAGATCGCGTAATCGTAAGCCGCCGTGTAGTAGTCGGCAAATGATCGCTGCCCCCCGGCCTGCTGATAATTGGCGGTGTAGGCCCGCACATTCTCTAGGGAGAAGATGCCTTGCTTGGCTTTATCCAGGGACGCGGGGTTGATGTCGGTGGCATAGATGATCGTGCGTTCCAGCAGCCCTTCCTCACGCAACAGGATGGCCATGGAGTACACCTCCTCCCCCGTGCTGCAGCCGGCAATCCAGATCTTGATCGACGGGTAGGTCTTGAGCAGGGGCACCACTTCCTGACGGATCGCCAGGAAGTGCGACGGGTCGCGAAACATCTCGCTCACCGGGATCGTCAGGAACTGCAGCAACTGCATGAACGCCGCCGGGTCGTGCAGCACCCGCTCCTGCAGCGCTGAAATGGTGGCGCAGTCGAACTGGCGCAAGGCATGGGCCACGCGGCGTTTGACCGACGCGCCGGAGTAGTCGCGAAAGTCGTAGCTGTACTTGAGGTAAATCGCCTCGATCAACAGGCGCAGCTCAATATCGCTGCTCTTCTCCAAAAAACGTTGCTCCACTTAAATGCGTTCCATCTTCGGTAGCCACACGCGAATCAGCGAGAACAGGCGATCCAGGTCGATCGGCTTGGCCAGGTAGTCGTTGGAACCCGCCGCGAGGCAGCGCTCCTGGTCGTCTTTCATGGCCTTGGCCGTCACCGCGATGATCGGCAGTTTCTTCCAGCGCGGGTCCTGGCGGATCAAGGCGGTGGCCTCGTAGCCGTCCATCTCCGGCATCATCACGTCCATCAGCACCAGGTCGATATCGTCGACTTCATTGAGTCTCTCGATGGCTTCGCGGCCGTTACGCCCGATCACCACCACGGCACCTTTGTGCTCCAGGGCGCTGGTCAGGGCGAAGATGTTACGCACATCGTCGTCCACCAACAGGATCTTGCGCCCCTCGAAGACCTTATCGCGGCTGCGAGCGGTCTTGAGCATCTTCTGGCGGTCATGGGACAGCTGGGATTCGACTTTGTGCAGAAAGAGTGTGACTTCATCGAGCAGGCGCTCTGGCGAGCGGGCGCCCTTGATGATGATCGAGCGCGAATACTTGCGCAGTTCGGCCTCTTCATCGCGGGTCAGGTTGCGCCCGGTGTAGACGATCACCGGCGGGAACGAGCAGATATCTTCGGTGGCCATGCGCTTGAGCAACTCGTTGCCCAGCATGTCCGGCAGCTTGAGGTCGATGATCATGCAGTCATAGACGTTGGTGCGCAGCAGTTCCAGGGCGGCCTGGGCATAGCCGACATCGGTGATCTCGATGTCATCGTCGCCGATCAGGCGGGCAATGCTGTCGCGCTGCAGGTCATCGTCCTCCACCAGCAGTACGCGCTTGACCTTCTGGGTCAGCTTGGCCTCAAGGCGCGCAAACACGTCCTTGAGCTCTTCGCGCGTCGTCGGTTTTACCGCATAGCCGATGGCGCCCATATGCATGGCGGCTTCGACACGGTCCTCCACGGAAATCACGTGCACCGGGATATGGCGCGTGTTGGCGTGCTCCTTGAGGCGTTGCAGCACGGTGAGCCCGGAATGGTCCGGCAGGCGCATGTCCAGCAGGATCGCATCGGGAATGTACTCCTCGGCCAGGCTGTAGCCCTCGTCCGCACCGTGGGCCACCAGGCACTGGTAACCCAGCTCATGGGCCAGGTCGAACAGGATACGGGCGAAGTTCGGTTCGTCCTCCACCACCAGGATGCAGCGGGTGGTGAACGGCGCCTTGTCGCGGTCATCGGCGAAGCGCGGGATCTGCCTGGTGTCGGCCACCGGCAGCGGCGAAATTGCGATGGGCGTGGGTGCGGGTGCGGTAATCACCTGGCGCGGCGGCTCGATTGGCGCGGCATCTTCCTCGCGTTCGACATACTGCTCCGGCAACACCAGGGTGAAGGTGCTGCCTTTGCCGGGCTCACTGGTCACGCTGATATAGCCGCCAAGCAACGCGGCCAGGTCGCGGGAAATCGACAGGCCCAGGCCAGTGCCGCCGTAACGGCGGTTGGTGGTGCCATCGGCCTGGCGGAACGCCTCGAAGATGCTTTCCTGCTGGTCCGGGGCAATCCCGATGCCCGAATCGCGCACGGTAAAGGCGATGCCTTCCCCCGGCGCGCGGGACACCGACAGGCTGACCTCGCCTTGCTCGGTGAACTTGATCGCGTTGGAGAGCAGGTTCTTGAGGATCTGCTCCAGGCGCTGGCGGTCGGTGAACAGCATGATCGGTGCATCGGCCTGCACCTGTACCTGAAACCCCAGCTTACGGTCGGCGGCCAACGGCTCGAACATCCCGCGCAGGCCATCGACCAGGCGCGTGACGCTTGAATTTTCCGGCCGCACTTCCAACTTGCCGGCTTCCACCTTGGAAATATCCAGGATGTCGTTGATCAGGTTGAGCAGGTCATTGCCCGCCGAATAGATCGACTCGGCAAACTTGACCTGTTCGGCGCTGAGGTTTTCCTGGGGGTTTTCCGCCAGCAACTTGGCCAGGATCAACGAACTGTTCAGCGGCGTGCGCAGTTCGTGGGACATATTGGCGAGGAATTCGGACTTGTACTTGCTGGAGCGCTGCAATTCATCGGCGCGATCTTCCAGCTCCAGCTGGGCCTGGTTGAGTTCGACGTTCTTGCGGTCCATGGCGTCGCGCTGTTCGGCCAGGGTCTGGGTCTGTTCGGCCAGTTGCTCGTTGGTCTGCTCCAGCTCTGCCTGCTGGGTTTCCAGGTGAGCCTGAGACTCCTTGAGAATGCGCGACTGTTCTTCGAGTTCTTCGTTGGCGGTCTTGAGTTCTTCCTGCTGGACCTGCAGTTCTTCATTGAGCTGCTGGGTTTCGGCCAGCACTTCCTGCAGGCGTTGGCGATAACGGGCGGCTTCGATGGAGGTGCCGATATTGCCGGCGATCAGCTCCAGCAGTTCGACGTCGCGCTCCTCCAGCGGGCGCAAAAAGCCCAGTTCGATCACACCGTTGACACGGTCGTCATCGCTGGTGGGAACCACCAGCACGCTGCGGGTCGAGCCTTCCCCCAGGCCGGAGCTGACCTTGAAGTAGTCCACCGGCACGTCGTCCAGGCGAATCAGGCGATCGAGCTGGGCGGCCTGCCCGACGATGCCCTCATCGCTGTAGATCGACTGCTCCAGCTGTTCCTGCTCGCGGGAGAAACCATAGGTGGCCACGCGCTTGAGGCCGCCGTGCTCTTCGCGGACATACAGCGCCGCCACCGCCGAGCCCATGTACTGGGCAAAGAACTGCAGGATATTGCGTCCGAGCATGTTCAGGGTGAGTTGGCCGAGCACTTGTTCGGCCAGTTCGGTCTGGCCGTTACGCAGCCATGCCTGTCGCTCCAGGCGCTGCGCGATCTTCTGTTGTGACGCGAGGTTTGCGCTGTAACTATCTGACAGGGAGAGTAAATTTTTTCTACCGATATACGCCAGGATCCCGCTCAGGCCGAGAACGAACAACAGATAGAGGGTGACGCTGATCACCGTGGTGCGCGTGACTTGTTCGTTGCGAGTGATCCGGAACTGCTGCTCCATCGCCACCGCGTCCTCGTATTCCTTGCGAATTTCGTCGGTCAGGCGCTTGCCCCGGCCGGACTTGACGGCGTTGCGGTAGTCACCGCTTTCGCGCTGCAGGTCGATCATCGACTGGGCGTATTTGTTCCATTCGGCTTGCAGGGCTTCCAGGCGTTTCAGGCGGTCCACCTGTTGCGGGTTGTCCGCCACCAGCTCCTGCAAGTTACGCAGGTCGGCAATGATGCGCGGCTTGGCCACTTCGTACGGGTCGAGGAAGTGCTCATCCCCGGTGATCAGGAAACCACGCATGCCGGTTTCAAGATCGACGGTCAGCTTGGACGACTCGTTGAGGTTGTTGATGACCCGGTCCGTGTGCTCCACCCACTGGATCACCGCAAGCAAATAGGTGATCAGACAGACGAAAAACACCGCGCTGAGCACGCCCACACCCAGGGGCAATGCCACGTTTCGGCTGAGCAGTGTACGAAAGCTCTTTTCATCGACGGACGACGCGGGAGTCATGGGCATGCCTTGGCCAAATAGGGAAAAACCGGGAGTTTGCCCCAAAGTGCCGGTAGAGGGCTACGTTTCTGACGCGAAACATATTCACATCCCAAACTTGCCACCGCCGATGCCCGACATTTATGGAACCAATGCCGGAGGAACACCTTTGTGCGCTCCCGACACTCACCGGAGGTCTGAAGCAGGTCCAGGGAGGACCAACAACCAAAGGTAATGAAAATGTCATCCTCATTGAGCGTCCAACCACGCCCCTCGGTTATAGATCACTCCATTGCATCGACGCCTGCTCAGTCGCAGGCCACCCCTGGTAACACCCTGTCCATACACAGCGACCCAGCTTCAACACCTGCACGACGCTCCTCGGATGAATCGCAGCCTCTTTCACCCCAAGCACGCGCGCAGGCAAACGCACAGAACTGGAAGAACCTCGCGCACCAGCTCACCGAGGCGACGAAGAGCCTGGGAGAGGACGCGACTCCAGCAGCCGTGTTGTCACATTTGAAAACCACTCAAACAGTCATTGATCCACACTCGGCCTTTCACCCGTCCGGCATGCCGGGCAGCGAGTCCGCCGCCAGCCTGGAAAGCTTTATCAAGCATCACGATTTACCTATCCCTGAAACCCGAGCTGACCTGGTTCACTTGGCAGATGCCGCTAACGCTCGGGCCCTGGAACCGCCGCTGGGTGATCTAGGAGGTGGCTTATCCTGGCCCCTTCCCCTGACCCAGGAACAACGGCGCAAGATACGGGTCATCGTCGAGTCCAGCATCCTGCGCAGCAATATCCGGACAGAGCCCTCCTTAGTCCGGGCGGAGCTGGCCAAAGCGGCGCTGGGTGCGCTTATCAAGGCCAGCGCTCTTTCGGATGTCGAACTGCAAGACCCGGCCAGGGCGCTGGACACCCTGCTCAAGTCCCCCATGGCCCAGAAGATAGGGCAAGGGATCCAGGACGGGCTGAATGGTATCGACACGCCAACCAGCATCAGCGATTACGTGTTGGCCGCCCTTCACATCGGTCTCGATCGTGAATCCGTCGTGTTGCCTGTGAGAAATTCAATCGCCGGCTTTGACTTGAGCCATCAAAACTATTGGGGCCTGCCACCGTCAGCCATCGTCGAGGGGCTCAGTAAACATCTGGTGACTAAAGGCAGGGCCACGCCGGCCACGGCCAAGCTGGCCACCCACCTGTTGCTGTCACGCACAGCCCCCCAGTTCCTGGTCAAGGATATTCCCGACACACTGGTGAACGGCAGCCAGGCCTGGGTGAGTTTCTGCCTTGCGGTGGCCAAGGTCGAAGCGAGTGCGCCGGGGACCGCATCACAAATGAGCTACGGCCAGGTCATGAGTGCCGCACAAGCCTTGAATGGTCCTGCGGAACACGCCATCACGCCGTTGTTACTGGATTGGGGCGTGTCCAATGGTTTGGTCGAAAAGAAGGACGATGCCCTCTACACCCCTGAGGAAGTGGACAGCATCCGGACCGCGTTCAATGAGCAGTTAAGTGCCAGAATCAAGGCCTCCCAATCACTCACTGCCGAGATTCCAAGTAGAAAAGCCATCGCCCTGGAAAAACTCAAGGAGCATTTTGGCGAGCGCACTGACTTTGAGTCGAAAAGTCTCTCAACCGTCTCCGATGACAAAGCCAAGCAACTGGATGGCAAGCACTCGATGCTGGACATGGCCATGATGGGCATCAACGTCAACTGGAAAACCGACGACCCTGGCCTTCCTATCCACGCGATCAACCAGCAACCCAGGCTCAACGTCAATGGGATATTCCTGGGGCAATACGAATCGGCAATCGAATCACTCAAAGATGGCATTGAGACCCAGGTAAAACACATGATTTCCGAGCTGCCACTGGAAGATCGGAAAAACCTGGAGTTCGGTAAAATCGAATTATTTCAATACAACCAATACAAGATTGGCAGGGGTTTCATAAACCCGGCCACTTTCCAATCCAAGCTCAATGAATTGCTGGTAAGAACCGAAAGGCAGGTTGACGGAAAAACCGAGGTCAATGTTTATGAGATCGATGTCCGGAACAAACGCATCGTCAAGCGACAGAGTGAGGCAGCCATTACGCGGGGTGGATGGCGCGACGCGAATATATCGACCAAAGTGGAAAAGTTCACCCCTGAGCACAAGGACCGGCTCGAGCGAGAACAGCCGCCGGAGGACCCTTCTCGTCCCCCATCGAGTTTCACCTCTACCCGAACACACGACCTGGCAGGCGCTTTTTTTGAGCACCTTGGTATCAGGAACCAATGGCAACAAGCCAGGGGAAGCACGACATTCGATCAGCAGAAAGAAAGTAATGAGCGACTCAGGCAGTTTTTTCTCAACTTGATTCCCTTGAGATCGGCCATTGTCAACTTTCGTGACGGTGACTATGAAGCCGGGCTTTTGGACCTCGGCCTGGATGCTCTCGGGCTGCTGACCATGGGTTACGGTGCTGCCCCAAAGCTCGCCAAGGTGGCTTCATCCTCGGCGTCCACTGCCGTAAAGGCATTGCAGGCGGGTCGCGTCATCGGCAGTAGCCTTATCAGCTCGCTCAACCCGTTGAGCGGAGTGAGGGGCGCGGCGACGGGAGGCGCCAAGCTGGCCACGCGCGGCGCAAAATTTCTCGGCGACTCCGGGCAGGTACTGATCAACAAGGTGCGTGGCGCATCCGGAAGCTATGACCTGTTGAAGGCGGCAAACAAGCAATATGGCCCGACGCTGATAGGGTCTTATAAGGTCGGAGAGCAAAGCGTCGAA
The DNA here is from genome assembly GCF_005233485.1 of Pseudomonas sp. CFBP13509. Taxonomy (NCBI): domain Bacteria; kingdom Pseudomonadati; phylum Pseudomonadota; class Gammaproteobacteria; order Pseudomonadales; family Pseudomonadaceae; genus Pseudomonas; species Pseudomonas sp. CFBP13509. Next base: position 244,902 of record NZ_QGAA01000008.1, on the reverse strand, counting down.
GGCTTTGCCGTGTTGAAAAACGATCAGTGGTTCAGTTATGACCCTGTCCGGAACCTGCCCTATGGCCCGCCAATCGAGGATTTCTCCCCCCTGCGCGGCAGTCTGTTCGATAGCGTCGCGGATATGCACCTGACGAGTGTAGGAACGAATATCGCTAAGGCGAGGACCTCCAACGCACTTCCAAAATTCAACCAGGGTTATCGAAGCGGTGCATTGGATGACCTGTCGGATTACGCTGGAGAGCGCAGTTTCGAAGCGTTGGTGGCACTCGCCGCAAAACCTGGCAGGACACCGGAAGAAATGGGGATTCTGGCCAGGGAGTTGAAGACCAGAAGAATTGAAGACGGCGAGTATTTCACCGCGCTGCTTGCCAGCGACGTCGGGAATCCCGGGGTTTCCATCAATCGCTTTGCCCAGTCGGACTACCTCGGCCGTGTCGATCTGACCTCCAAGGGCGATTGCGCCGGGCTATCGAATGCCATGGCGCTCGCCTTGCATCGAGGCGACGAAAAAATATTCCTCGACAATCTTCGCAAGGCGTCCACGACTAAATCGCCCTCTTCGCTGCATGACAAATTCAATCGCGATATAAAAACACTGCAGTACGCCGTAAACACAAAGGACACCTTCCATATAAACGCCGCCCCTTCACTGATCAATCATCAGTCCATCATCGACGACCTGAGCAAGTCCACTGCGTCAAAATACCTGAGAATCAGCACGGAAGATCACGCCATGCTGGCGGGTGTCAGGGTCAAGGATGGCCAAAAAGAGTGGTTTTTCTTCGAACCCAATGGCGGGCTGGTCAGTTTTGACAACGTAGAGTCCATGCGCGAAGGCATCGAAAAAATCCTCAGCAGCGGCGGTGTCAGCGCGACCTTGAAGCCTAAGGTTTCGCCGGCGGGCAAAAAGGAATTCCACGTGAGCGCTTTCCATCCCGATGACATCGTCACAGACAAGGTCGACAGTTTTGCGGTTTCAATCATGGTGTCCACGCCCTTGCCGTCTTGATGCATGGGACTGCCCCGGCCCCCGGCAGGGTTGGGGCTCCTGAAAAAGCAAGGCGTTGAACGGTGCGCAGGAGGGCGCCACTGACCGCTCGCGGCCCCTCGTGGTTAACGCGACATTTTCCTCCATTCCCGTCACAATGCCCGCGCCAACGGAACTTGCCGAGATTGACGCGACTCATTAGAGAATGGTCTTTCAACCGCTAAAGACCTGCACCTCCATTTTTTCGGGAACCCTCATTATGTCCGCAGCCCCCTCCACCCTCCTTGTCGTCGAAGACGATGCCATCGTGCGCATGTTGATCGTTGATGTGCTCGAAGAGTTGGAGTTCCTGGTGCTTGAAGCTGCCGACGCTGAAGAAGCCTTGAAGATTGTCGAAAATGCCGCGCAGCACATCGACCTGATGATGACCGACGTCGGCCTACCGGATATGGACGGTAAGCAATTGGCAGCCAAGGTGCGTGAAGTGCGGCCCACCCTGCCGATCCTGTTTGCCAGCGGCTATGCCGAGAACATCGATGTGCCCGCCGGCATGCAGGTGATCGCCAAGCCGTTCTCCATCGATCAATTGCGCGACAAAGTCAAATCGATGCTGCCTGCCGCCTGACCCCCCCTCTTTTACACAGTGCAGCCCATCGAGGCGGCTATTTGTGCGTCTTTACCCACAGGTTCAAGCCGCCGTACGGATCGGCATTGATGAGTTCGCATAATTCGCAGGGATTAACGTGACGTTCGGGAAATAAAACAGGAAACTCATCGCCTTTATTCCCCGTCAGTCAAACGCACTTTGGAAGGACGCGACAACATGATTGGAAAACCGACGCGCCTGCTGTTGGCGAGCCTCTCGATACTCATGAGTACCGGCGCCTGGGCCGATTTCACCGCCACCCCCAGCGAAGCCCGGGCCATCGCCAAGGAAGCCTACCTGTATGGCTACCCAGTGGTGGAGATGTACAAGACGCTCTACACCCAGGCCGTCGACAAGGGCGGCGCCAACTTCAAGGCGCCGTTCAACCATATCGGCAATACAGCTCAGGTGTTCACCCCCAAGGACACCGCGGTCGTCACCCCGAACCTGGACACGCCCTACTCCTTCGTCTGGCTGGACCTGCGCAGCGAGCCTCAGGTTCTGACACTGCCCAGGATCGAAGACAACCGTTATTACTCGGTGCAGTTGATCGATCTCTACACACAGAACATCGCCTACCTGGGCACCCGCAGCACCGGCAACAACGGCGGCCACTACATGATCGCCGGCCCTGACTGGAAAGGTCAGCAACCGGTCAACGTGGACCGTGTGGTGTACAGCGAAAGCAACATCGCCTACGCCCTCTACCGTACGCAGTTGTTCGACGAGAAGGACCTGAACAAGGTCAAGCAGATCCAGAACGGCTACAAAGTGCAGTCACTGAGCAGCTACGTGAAGCAAGCCGCGCCGGCCAAGGCTCCGAAAGTGGAGTGGCCCAAGCCCATGGCGACCATGACCGAAGGTCCGCAACTGTTTCGCTACCTGAACTTCATGCTGGCCTTCGCCGCGCCCCAGGACAGCGAGAAAGACCTGCTGGCGCGTTTCGCCAAGATCGGTATCGCCCCAGGCGCGCCCTTCAAGGTCAAGGCGTTGACCGCTGAACAGCGCAAGGCCCTGGAAGACGGTATCTCCGATGCCCGCGCCGAGTTTGCCGCGTTCAAAAAGGACAAGGTCGACACGCATCAAGTCTCCAGTGCCGATTTGTACGGCAGCCGCGACCACCTGAACAACAACTACCTGTACCGCTACGCCGGTGCGGACATGGGGATTTTCGGTAACTCCGGCGATGAGGTCGCGTACCTGAGCTACGTCATCGACAGCGAGGGCAAGCCTGCCAACGGCGCACGCCACAGCTACACCGTGCATTTCGCCAAGGACCAGTTGCCACCGGCCGATGCGTTCTGGTCCCTGACCATGTACGACGCCAAGACCAAGCAACTGGTGCCCAACCACAAGAAACGCTACCTGATCAACTCGCACATGCTGTCCGGCCTCAAGCGCGACGCCGATGGCGGCCTGACCCTGGCCCTGCAGCACCACGAGCCGCCAAAAGCCGAGCAGAGCAACTGGTTGCCGGCCCCACCCGGTCCGTTCTACGCAATCCTGCGGATTTACCTGCCCACGCCTGAGGTGGGTAACGGCCAGTGGAAACTGCCGCCGTTGACGCCGCTCAAGTAACACCGCGTGCCCGGTCGCCGCAGGGCTGGACCGGGCCAGTCCTACCACGAGCCCTACCCCCTACTACCGCTGGTTTATCAACCTGTAAAACGGGTAACGTGCGCGCGATTGTCTATGGAGTTGCACTGCACATGACTTGCTGGAATCTCCTCGGCCTGGCCCCGGATGCCGATAGCCGCGCGATCAAGCGCCAATACGCCGCCCTGCTGAAGAAAACCCGGCCGGATGATGACCCCGAGGGTTTCCAGCGCCTGCGCGAAGCCTATGAGGCCGCGCTGGAGTGGAGCCAGGGGCAGCAGGAAGCTGACGAAGTGGTCATCGACATCCTGGGCGACGGCCTTGCCGACCACTACCAGGCAGCCATGGCCCATGGCAATGCGCTGCACTTTGAAATCCAGCTGTTGTTACGCGACATCGAGGGGCATCTCAACCCCGAGGACACCCGCTGGGCCTTTGAAACCTTCAACTGGCTGACGGCCTGGCAGCGCCTGGAGTTGCCCGGCGAGCTGATCGAAAGACTCGAGCGCAAGCACCGCAGCGCGTTGCAGCAACCCTTTCGCCAGGCCCTTGAGCAAAAGGACGAGGCCGCTTTCCTGGCTGCCTATGCCGCACGTTCCGAACATCCCTGGGTGAACAATCATCCCCATGCCGAGTGGTTCAACCAATGGCTGGCCCGCCTGCTTGCACAGAGTCACTACTGGTCGAGCGCAGTGTTCGACGCGGTGTGCGCCGGCCAGCACTGGCATGGCGGCGCCGGTCACGACTGCCCGGCGGGGGATTGGGCGCGGCTGTTGCAACGCCAGCAAGGCCCGGTCTTCATGGCACGCCAACGGGCACTGGCAGCCGAAGCGCCCAACAGCCCGCAACAACGTGCCGCCCGGCTGCTATTGGCACCGATGAGCCTGGGTCAGCGCCGTGCCTTCGCCCAACGCTTCGATGATCATGACTGGAAAGCCTGCCAGGCACTCAGCGCAGATATCTACGCCGACCATGTGGCCGAAGCCGAAGCGATGCCCGGCGGTACCGTGTATTTCTGGCAAGGCTGGGACACGACCATGGACACCTGGCCCTGGATTGTCGCACTGGTATTGAGCTGCCTGGTGGGCGTGCTGGTGAATGCCGAGCCCCTGGCCGGCAATGTGCTGCCGACCTTGGGCTACGGCCTGCTGTGGGCGTTGGGCGCCGTGATAGGCGCCGGATTGGCTTGGCAGGTCTGGCGCCCGCTGGCTCATCAGTACCGCGTGCTCGATGAACGACTCAGTGAGCACCTGCCGCGCTGGCTCAGCCCTACTCACCTGCCGTTGTTGCCGATACGGGACCTGCTGCCAGGGCTGGTCCTTGCCGCAGCGCTGGGTTACGCCTTCGGCCCGTTTGCCAGCCTGGCGCTGGTCGCGACCCTGGCGGTTATCGGCGTCATCAAGCGACCCTTCATGAACAGCCACACCCCCTGGACCGCCCGCCACCCGCGCTGGACGGCCCTGGGCATGGTGCTGTTGGTGACCAGTGGGATTGTGCTGTACGCCGGCTTGAAGGTGCTCGACAACCAGCAACACGTGACCCGTAACCAGGGCCTGCAACAGTGGCCCGAACGCCTGTGCAGCCGCATGCCTCGCACCGCCCCCGACTGTCAGGCGCCCGCCACCCAGGCACAGTGGTATGGCCAGGAGGCCGCGCAATGAATCCGAAATGGTTGTTACCCATCAGCCTGGTATTGGGCCTGGGATTGCTCGGTGTGGCCGGCGCCACCAAACCCCTGCAACGCGTGCAATTATGGCTCGACCAACGGGACAGCCCTTCCACCGCAACGGCCAGCGCACTGGCGCCGATCATTGACTGCGTGAACCGCATTGATCGCGATACGCGCCTGGCGTACTACCGTATGCGTTCGACACAGCCCGAAGCACCCACCCAGGATAAATTTGGCGACCGTGATGAGCCTGAACCGCGCCTTATCCAAGCGGCGGTCTGTTCGCAGTTGTACACACTCAAACTGGAGCGCCAGCAGCCCGGAAGCCACCTCGGTACTCTCGCCACGGTGTATGCCGACAAGCTGAATAAATTCACCTCGCTGGCAGACATGGTTGACCCGATACAAACCGAAGGTATGCCGTCGAACATACGCCAGTTTGTGGCACAGGCCATGAACAAGAGTCTGGAGGAGCAACTGGCCCAGCGGGGCGAAGAATACCTGCGGGCATCCGCCGAATTACGCAACTATTTGCAGGACGAAGACCTCCGTTTGCGCCCGGCACAGCTGGAGCGACTCGAATCGCGCTTCGGCCGGGACCTGCATTGGCACCTGCTCAACCATATGATCGCCGCCCGCCAGGCGATGAACCAGATTGACCAGGGTGTACGCGACGCCAGCCTGACGCCTCAGCAACTGCTCAGCTTGACCGAGACGCTGCAACAGGCCAGCGATGCCAGCAAGGACTTCCTGGTGAAAATGCCGCGCAGCAAACGGGAGGATGAAGCCACTCACCTCTGGTACGCCACCCGCGCGTCAGCCGACGCGTACCTCCAGGCGTTGCGCACCCTGCATCAGGACTGGCGGGAACACGCCCCACCACAGCAACTGAGCGATGACTACTACCTCATCACCCGTCGCTACGACGCCCTGCTCAGCTACTACAACAAACCCGCCAGGAATGCGTTCTAGTCCCTAGTGTTTTTTCAGCTTCACATACGACTGATGCAGGTCCGACGCCCAGCCATCGATCACGCCTTTCACGTCATCGGCCTTCATCACCTGCGAGTCGTTGGACAGCGGCTTGCCCGTGCCCTTGCGCACCACTTGGGCGAGCACCTTGCCACTGGCACCATCGAGGAACTGCGCCTCGGTGCCCAGGGTGGTTTCCTGGTCTCGGATGCCGGTACCGGTACTCACCGCTGCCGCCACCAGGGCCACGGGCACGAATTCATAGGGTTTGAGGCCTTCGGTCTTGCTGCTGACGGCGGTGATCGCCGCACGTACCACCATCACACCGGGGCCGGGCCCGTTGGCCAGGGGCAGTGATTTGCCCAGCTCACGCTTGAGCGCCTGGTTGAAGTAGGTGTTGATGCCATTGAGGGTGCTGTCGGGGATTTTCGTGGTGGCCTGGGGCTTGGGGTAGAACTGCGTCGGTTCGATATACACCGCGGTATAGCGGCTCAGGTCGAGTTGGGGGTCTACCCAGCGCATCACCTCGCCCCCCGAAGGCGACTTGGCTTCCTTGAGTTGGCTGTAGTCGGACAGAAAGCCTGAGTACTCGTCCGGTTGGGTGACCTTGCTGGCGCAGCCGGCCATTGCGATGGAGGCCACGCACAGCGTACTGATCATTAGCCTTAGTTTCATCATTGAACTCCCTGGCGATCATCATCGAAACATGGAGCTGTAGGTATAGCCAATCCTGGGAAAAAAATGCGTATTTCCACCCAGTGTCTGACACACCGGCGTCCCCCATCGACGTTGCGCGAAGCGGGAGCCCCTCAGCCGCGTTCGCGCGGGATCAGGCTCTGCAACTGCGTAGCCAGGAAATTGGCGTCAAAGCCAAAGGTGTCCGGGTCTTTGAGGCCATTTGTTTTCTTCCACAGCCAGTCGTTTTTGTCGGCCGGCAGCACCAGCGACACACTGCCGTGGCGGGCAGCGGTCAGGCCCATCACCGACACCGAGATCAAACCGCCCACGCCCATGACTTCAGGCACGAACTCCACGGTCTTACCGGTGATCTGCACCAGCAGCTTTTCGGTCTTGAAGGTCGAGGTCTCCACCGGTACGCCCGGCCCGCTGGCGACATAGGCTTCACGGTGCACCTCCAGCAGGCCGACAGTCTTGACCGGCTCCAGCCATTGCTCGATCTGCCCGAACAGCTCGTCGAGCTTGTGCGTCCAGCGCGCCGACTGCACATCGAACTGCTGCTTCTTGTGCGCTTCGCTATCGGCGTAATGACGAAGCATCTCGCCCAGTTGCTGTACATCGTCCATTGCAGATTTCCTTGGGTGTGCCAGGTTGCGATGCCCGATCATGGCAGATGCGGCCACTCACCGTACGATTAACGCTGACAGGCCAGTGGGCGTGCTTGTCGACTGATCCGCTGTAATGAGGTTTTTCTGAGCCTGTTTTGTTTTTCCCGCGTTTCCTACAGTGCCCGCCACTTGGAACCGTGGGAGGACTAAGCATGAGCACAGCAATAACCGGGCAGGCCTATAACTATAAAGTCGTCCGCCAATTCGTGATCGCCACCCTTGTGTGGGGCGTGGTGGGTATGGCCATGGGCGTGTGGATCGCCTCGCAACTGGTCTGGCCGCAGATGAACCTGGACCTGCCCTGGACCACGTTCGGCCGGTTGCGGCCGTTGCACACCAGCCTGGTGATCTTTGGCTTCGCCGGCAGTGCGCAATTTGCCGCCAGCTACTATGCGGTGCAACGGACCTGCCAGGTGCGCCTGTTTTCCGACCGCCTCGCCGCGTTTACCTTCTGGGGCTGGCAGTCGGTGATCGTGATCATGCTGGTCAGCCTGCCCCTGGGCTACACCACCACCAAGGAATACGCCGAGATCGAGTTTTCCGGCGCGGTGTGGATGACCGTGGTGTGGGTGGCCTACGCCATTGTGTTCTTCACCACGGTGGTAAGGCGCAAGACCCGGCATATCTACGTGGGCAACTGGTTTTTCGGCGCGTTTATCCTGGTGATCGCCATGTTGCACGTGGTCAATCACCTGGCGATCCCGGTGGATTGGTTCAAGTCCTACCCGGTGTATTCCGGCGCGACCGATGCCATGGTGCAGTGGTGGTACGGGCATAACGCCGTGGGCTTTTTCCTCACCACCGGTTTCCTGGGGATGATGTATTACTTCGTACCCAAGCAGGTGGGCCGGCCGGTGTACTCCTATCGCCTGTCCATCGTGCACTTCTGGGCGCTGATCACCCTGTACATCTGGGCCGGCCCGCACCATTTGCACTACACCGCCTTGCCCGACTGGGCGCAGTCACTGGGCATGGCCATGTCGCTGATCCTGCTGGCCCCGAGCTGGGGCGGCATGATCAACGGCATGATGACCTTGTCCGGTGCCTGGCATAAGCTGCGCACCGACCCGATCCTGCGCTTCCTGGTGCTGTCCCTGGCGTTCTATGGCATGTCGACCTTCGAAGGTCCGATGATGGCGATCAAGACCGTCAACGCCCTCTCCCACTACACCGACTGGACCATCGGCCACGTACACGCCGGTGCCCTGGGCTGGGTGGCGATGATCACCTTTGGCTCGCTGTACCACATGATCCCCAAGCTGTTCGGCCGCGAGCAGATGCACAGCGTGGCGCTGATCAACCTGCACTTCTGGCTGGCAACCATCGGCACGGCGCTGTACATCGCCTCGATGTGGGTCAACGGCATCACCCAAGGCCTGATGTGGCGCGCGGTAAACGACGACGGCACCCTCACCTACTCGTTTGTCGAAGCCTTGCAGGCCAGCCATCCGGGGTTTGTGGTGCGGTTTGCGGGGGGCGTGTTTTTCCTCACGGGCATGTTGCTGATGGCCTACAACACTTGGCGCACGGTGCGGGTCGCAGACTTGAACGTGGCCCGGCTCGATGCGCGGATCGCCTGATATGTGGAGCGTGCTGATCGTGGTGTGCCTGTACGCTGCGGTGGAGTATTGCCTGCGCGGGCAGTCCGAGACGAGCCTGGACGAAGCCAGCATGTTGCCGTTCGCCGACGACCCGGAGGTGGCGCGGCGCGTGGAGCAGGCCACGGGTAAACCCATCCACGCCATTGCCGCGGAGCAACCCCGGCCGGGATGGGGCAACCTGGACATGTGAAACTGCTCCGGTCATTTGGCGGGCAACTGCGTATGACTATTCAGCGGCTGATGGGTAAGGTGAAGCGACTTTCCCTGTCAGGAGCATCACATGCGCACCATCGGCCTTATCGGCGGCATGAGCTGGGAGTCCAGCGCCGAGTACTACCGCATCATCAACCAGCGCGTGCGCGACCAGCTCGGCCCGCTGCGCTCGGCCCAGGTGTTGATGTACAGCGTGGACTTCGGCCCGGTGGAACAGGCCCAGCACGCCGGGCGTTGGGATGACACCGCGCTGATCCTGGAAGACGCCGCGCGCCGTTTGCAGGCCGGCGGCGCCGAATGCGTGGTGTTGTGTACCAACACCATGCACTTGGTGGCGCCGCGTATCGAGGCGGCGGTGTCGATTCCCTTCCTGCATATCGCCGATGCGGCCGCTGCGGCGGCGGTGGCAGCCGGCACCCTGACCGTCGGCTTGCTCGGCACCGCGTTCACCATGGAGCAGGATTTTCTCACGTCGCGCCTGGCCGCCCAGGGCCTCACTGTGCTGGTGCCGGACGCGGAGGAGCGCCGCGCCGTGCACCGGATCATCTATGAGGAGTTGTGCGTCGGCGTGATCAGCGATGCATCACGCCAGGTTTATCTGCGGGTCATCGAGTCCCTGGCCGCACGGGGTGCCCAGGCCGTCATCCTCGGCTGCACGGAAATCAGCCTGCTGGTCAAACCCGAACACAGCGACCTGCCGCTGCTGGACACCACCGAGCTGCATGCGCAGGCTGCGGTGGCGTTTGCGCTGGAGGGTTAAGCCGACTGGCGCAGGCGCGCCATGCTCAGGGTGTCGACAAACACCCCATCGCGCAGGGCGTAGTCACGCAAGCGCCCTTCGACCTCGAAGCCGAACTTGCGGTACAGGTGGTGCGCGGCTTCGTTGTCGGCGTACACCGTGAGTTCCACCCGGTGCAGGTTCATCCAGTTGTCGGCCACGTCCAGCGCGGCCGTCAACAGCCGCGAGCCTACGCCCTTGCCCTGCCAGGCCGTCGCCACGCCCATGCCGAACGAACCGACATGGGCCTGGCGCACGCGCAGGTACTGTTCCAGGCCCAGTTGGCCGATCACCTCGCCGCCGTGCACCGCCACCAGTTGCAGGCGCCGCTCGTTGTCGGTGACCAGGCGTTTGCGCCAGACATCCACCGACTGGAACGGCATCTGCAGCACCTGCCGGCACACGGCCGGTTCGTTATAGAGCGCCGCCACACCGTCAAGGTGGGCCTCGGTAAAGCGCTGGATCACGATATGGGGTTCAGGTGCGTGCATGGTGTTTCATCCTTTGAAAGACACGTGGCCGACCAGTGTAGAGGCCGTGCCTGCTCCCTGGCTAGGGCGCCGGCACGGTCGTCCATAACGACGGCCAGTCGCCGTAACCGACACCGGTGCAGCGCGGCATGCTATGAAATTCACTGAGCTGGAACGCCTTGCCGTCAAACACCCAGACACCACCGCCGCCACAGTCACCGATGCCACGCTGCTTGTAGAAATAACTCAAGGTGCCGGTGGCTTCGTCATAGCCCACCGAGCCTTGCAGCGCAGCGCCGTCCAACGGCAAGGGCTCAAGCGCCAGCGGCGTTTGCGCATAGGGCGCCTGACGCTGGCGGCTGACCACGTCGAACTCACAGTTGTAGGCCGCGCAGTCGTAACGCACCACCGTCATCGCCTGTTGCGCCGTCAGCGCCCCGGCCTTTGCCTCGGGCTCACCCTCCTCCGGCGTCACGGCCTGCAACGCGGCGGTCACCAGGCCGGCCTGTTCCTGCGCGGTCAACGCCGGCGGCGCAGGGAACTTGCGCAACACCGGTGTCGGCAAACGTGGCGGCACCTCACGGGCCGGCGCTTTTCCGGGGCGTGCCAGGGCCGTCACGTTATCCACCCGCCCCTGCACCGCATCCATCAACAGCAGCGAAGCGCTCAGGCCGCTCAGCGACACATGGGCCTGTTCGTCGCCCGGCAATTGCAGGCGCTGGCCATTGCGCAAACGCTGCAACCAGCGCCGCGCCGCAGCGTCCTCGATCACGCCGTAAGACTGCACCTCGGGATCGCCGCCCTGATCGTCCAGTTCCACATGCAGATCCCGGGTCAGCTCCAGGCCCAGCGGCTGACCGTCCAACAGCAAGGTCGACAGGTCCAGCGCTTCGCCGCGGTGGTCGAAGCGCAAGCGCAGATACCCTTCGGGACCGGCCTGATGCCAGATATGTAAGGTCAGGGAGCTGTAGTCTTCTTCATCGACGCCACTGGGCGCGCTGAGGGCATGGCAATTGCGCAGGTTGTCGCACCCGGTGACCCAATTCTTGATTTCCCGTAGCAGCGGTACGGTTTCAGCGGGCGGTTGAGCGAAGGCATGGGTGGCGGTGCCGGTCAGCAGCAGGGCCAGGAGTACGGGGCGCAGCATGGGGACTCTCCGTGTCGAAAAATGACGCGGATTGTCCCATGTTCACTGTTTAAGACGGTAGTACTCAGGGCCTGGCTTGGCCACGAACACGGGCTGCGTACTTTTCGAGACGCTGTGCGTGACGTTCGGCCTGTTGCTTGAGTGCCTGGCAGTATTCGGGGAGGCAATGCTGGGCATCGGGTGAGTTGACTTCGTCTGCCAGGCGCCGGGCAGCAGCGGCAGTGATCGGAGTACCACGTGGTCGCAATCGGCCTCTGACAACGGCGGCCCTATCGTTTACCAGCGTCGGGTGATTGAGCTTAAGGACCTCGACGGTGGCAACAGCGTCAGGCGTCAGACCTTCTACGTAGCCATCACTGGAGTATCGAAACTGGCGCCCGACATTGGCTGACAGCGGAGAAACGAAGGGCTTTCGGGCCACGTCGTAGTCAGCTTTTTCCACGGCACCATAACCACAAGCCATCTTGGTTTGGCTGGAGGGATAACACGCCACCAAATTGTCGTAGGCGATGCTGTCAGCCTCGTGATGCGTTTGTGCAAGGACATGCTCAATGTGGCAACTGAATTGTGTGCCCTGCCCCTTTATTTGGCATTCGGTCGCAGTGGGCAACCGCCGCAAGGTGTACGCGCATAAATGGAACTGCTCCTTCAAGAGCGCCTGGCGAACGGGCTCGCTCGGAAAGCTGCTTCCCTTGCCGTAGTAAAGGTTATGCGGCGTATTGCGGTTTTCTCTTTTCCATTCAATCAGCGCCCGTGGCTCGGCGCCTTTTTTGATAGACCTCACGCACCGCCCTCTTCTAGCGACCTCAGAGAGTCAATACTGGCTTGGGCTTCAAGGACATCAGGGATTTTGCCGACCTGTTCGCGCAGTTTCGCGAGTTTAGCCTGGGCGGATTCAAGATTGTCGTCGTCGAGGTCACGGTAGATTGTTCTGAGTTGCTGGCTGACGTTTTGGTTTTGGGCCAATTCCCCCATCAGTTCCTCTATGACCTCACCACTTCGAAGGCCCAGTGAGCGCTCCGGATGACCGATATACTTGCCTTCCTTGAGCAGCATCACCGCCTCAGCAGGAAGTTCACCCAATATTTGCGGGGAGTGGGTGGTAATGATGAATTGGCAGTTGGGAAATGTTCGTTCCAACTTGGCGACAACGGTGCGTTGCCAACCTGGATGAAGGTGAAGATCCAACTCGTCAATAAGGACGACACCTTTGCCCTCCAATGGGTCAGGCACTTCGCGATTTAACAATGTAAGTCTTCGAGCCAAATCGCCAACCATTGCCAACAAGCATTTCTCTCCATCCGAAAGCTGCAGGACGTTGAATTCGAGGTTACCTTTGAGAACGGTCATCCTAAGTGTTGGCTTGCGACGTACTCGAATGTCCTTGAATCCTGTGAATATTTCAATTGCTCGCCGAACTGCTGAAAGCTCATGGTCACGGAATCCTGGAAGGTCTCGACTAATTTCATTTTCGAGATCTTCCTGGTTGCGAAACCAGATGAAAAATCTTTTAAAGTCAGCGCCGCCATGACCAAGTGCGTCGTCGTAACCTTCATCGATTGTGTTCACCAAACGCTCACGAACACGTAACGGAACATCTAAAACAGCCCGATGAACGTCGTAATAAACTGCAAGAGGCAACTGAATAGGCTTGTCACCAATGAGCTCGTAGTGAAGGGCATTGATTTCAAAAGACGCAGCCGTCTCTTTCACCAAAGCCAAATCACTACTACGTTCCTTGGGGTGTTTTCCTGATTTTCGGTTAAGTGCTATTGCCCAATCGACATCGTGCTCATCTTGGAACCCGACGACAACCTTCAGTCGTGTGTATTCAGCGCCAGTCTTGATGTCATCTTTTGATATTGCTCTGGACTTCGAAGCCTGATTAACAATCCGCGCCGTCAAATTCGAAAGCGTAATCGCCAACGCATCCAGAATCGAAGACTTGCCCACCCCATTGACGCCCACCAAAGCAACAGTCTTCTTACCCTCGAAGTCGAGCTCCATGTGCTCGATGCCGCGAAAATTGACGAGAGTAAAACGCTTGATCTGCATGATCGGCTTCCAACGTGTCCGGCCAGGTCAGCCAGTCTTAAAAGAATGCACGGATCATAGTAATTATCGACAGCTGTGTCACGGCGCCGAGGGCTGCCTCTCTCAGCCCCGCGCAGCCACACGCCACACCCGCGCAATATCCGCCGCGCGCTCGCGCAGCAAACGCGGCGCCTCGCTGCAGGCCTGCTCCAGGCTTATCGGGCCGCTCGGCAAGGCAAACGCCGCTGCCACGCCATGGGCGTACATCTGCTCGTAGCCGTCGCCCAGGGTGCCGGCGATGACAATCACCGGTACGCCGTGTTGCCGGGCGATGCGGGCCACGCCGAAGGGGGTTTTGCCGCGCAGGGTCTGGGCGTCGAAGCGGCCTTCGCCGGTGATGACCAGGTCGGCGTCGCGTACGGCTTCGTCAAGGCCCACCAGTTCGGCAACGACTTCCACGCCCGCGCGGAACTGCGCGCCGAGGAACGCCTTGGCTGCGAAACCCAGGCCACCGGCGGCGCCGCTGCCGGGCTCGTCGCGCACGTCCTTGGGCAGGACCTTGGCGCAGTGATCGGCGAAGTGGGAGAGGGCGGCGTCCAGTTGTTGCACCTGCCCGGGGCTGGCGCCTTTTTGCGGGCCGAAAATCGCCGAGGCGCCGTGGGGGCCGCACAGTGGGTTGTTCACATCGGCGGCGATTTCAAAGCGTACCTGGGCCAGGCGCGGGTCGAGTTTTTCCAGGTTGATATGCGCCAGCCGTGACAAGGCCAGGCCTCCGGGCGGCAAGGCCTGTTCCGCAGCGTCGAACAGTTGCACGCCCAGGGCTTGCATCGCCCCCGCGCCGCCGTCGTTGGTGGCGCTGCCGCCAATTGCCAGAATGATGCGCTGGGCACCCAGGTCCAGGGCCGCGCGAATCAGCTCGCCGGTGCCGTAGGTGCTGCTGGTGCACGCATCGCGCTGGCCTGGCGCTACCAATTGCAGGCCGCTGGCTTCGGCCATTTCGATAATCGCGGTGTGGCTGTCAGCCAACCAGCCCCAACGTGCTTCAACCGTACCGCCCAGAGGGCCACATACCGCCTGGCGGCGCAATTGGCCGTTACAGGCGGCGAGCACCGCGTCCACCGTGCCTTCACCACCGTCCGCCATCGGGCACTGGATCAGCTGTGCGTCCGGCCAGACCTGCGCCAACCCTGCGGCAATGGCCTGGGCGACGCCCTCGGCACTCAGGCTGTCCTTGAACGAGTCGGGTGCGATGATGATTTTCATGGGCTTTCTCCGGTTTTTATCACGCCCATGCTGCCAGTTGGCACCGCCGCTGACGCCGGTCCGATGCACAAGTACGAGTAAGGTTTGTTGTTCATTCCGACAAAGCCTGGGGCAATAACTGCACGCCGAGGTACAGCGCCAACATCCCATCCAGGGTCAGCGGGTCGACGCCGCTGAGTTCGGCGATGCGCTCCATACGGTAACGCAGGCTGTTGCGGTGAATGCCGAGGGCGTCGGCACAGGCCTGGCTTTGCCCGTCGTGTTCGCACCAACTGCGTAGCGTGGCCAGGAGTTGGCCGTTGCTGTCCTTGGCCAGCACCTTGCGCAAGGGATTGAGCAGTTCGTCGAGGGCATCGTCGTTGCGATGACGCCAGAGCATCACGGGCAGGCGGTAGCGGTTGAGGGTCAACAGCCGCGAGTGCGGCAGTACATCGCGACCGTACGCCAGCAAATCGCCGACCCGGCGATAACACCGGCGCAGCCCCGCCAGCCCATCGGCCTGCCCGCCCACGGCCACACGCAGGATAGTCCAGCCCAGGCCTTCGAGTTTTTCCAACAGGCGCGGATTGTCGACGGGCACGGCGGCAGGCCGGCACCACAACAGGGAAAACTGCGCCGAGCTGACACACCAGCTGTCCGGGTAACGCGACGTCAACCAGGTACTCAAGGCCTCCGCTGATTGCCCCGCGCCCAGTTCGAACAGGTACGGCGTGCGCGCCAGCTGCGGCTTGAGGCCCAATTGCCGGGCTTCATCAATCAGGCGCGGTGAGTCGCCACCGTCGGCCAGCAACAAGGCCAATAGATCGTCGCAGCGCTGGCGTCGCCACTGTTGCTCGACCTGCTGATGCCGGTGGCTGACCAGCATCTCGGCGGTCATGCGCACCAGCTCGGCGTACGTGCGCAAGCCCTCCGGCTCGCCAGTGATGCCCAGCACGCCAATCAAGCGCTGATCGTGCATCAGCGGCAGGTTAATGCCCGGCTGCACGCCCTTGAGGTGCTTGGCGGTCTGCCCGTCGATCTCGACCACGCGACCGTTGGCCAGTACCAGTTGCGCGCCTTCGTGGCGGGTGTTGATGCGCTCGGGTTCGCCGCTGCCGAGGATCAGGCCCTGGCTGTCCATGACGTTGACGTTATAGGGCAGGATCGCCATGGTGCGATTGACGATATCCTGCGCCAGGTCATGATCCAGCTCGAACATGCGGCCATCTCCTTGAAAGGAAGTCCTTGAAAGCGTGGTTGTTCATCGGCACAGCGCAAAGCATGCATCACTGTGCGCAAGCACAAAGACAGCACCCCGCCACGTGGCCGAGACTCGTTGGGCGATCAACGTTACCCTCGCATCGCAAAAAATCATAATAAAGAGAGATTCCCATGTCACAGAGCGCCGCTGTCACACTGGCCACCGATGACGATAAAAACGCCATCTACAAGCGCATTACCCTGCGCCTGATCCCCTTCATTTTCATCTGCTATCTGTTCAACTACCTCGACCGGGTCAACGTTGGCTTTGCCAAATTGCAGATGCTCGATGCGCTGAAATTCAGCGAAACCGTATACGGCCTGGGCGCCGGGATCTTCTTTATCGGCTACGTGCTGTGCGGCGTGCCGAGCAACCTGGCGCTGACCAGGTTCGGTCCACGGCGCTGGATTGCCTTGATGATGATCGTCTGGGGCACACTGTCCACCTGCCTGCTGTTCGTCACCACGCCGACGCATTTCTACACCTTACGCCTGTTTACCGGTGCGGCTGAAGCCGGCTTCTTCCCCGGTGTGGTGCTGTACCTCTCGCAGTGGTTCCCGACGTTCCGCCGTGGGCGGATCATGGCGCTGTTCATGTCGGCGATCCCGGTGTCCGGTTTGCTTGGCAGCCCGTTTTCCGGCTGGATCCTCAACCACTTCGCCGCCGGCCAGGGCGGCCTGGCGGGCTGGCAGTGGATGTTCCTGCTGCAAGGCATCCCGACCGTGATCCTCGGCGCCCTCGCCTACTTCCTGCTCAGCGACAGCTTTGCCCATGCCAAGTGGCTCAAGCCCCACGAGCGCGCCGTGCTGGAAGCCGATCAGGCCACCGACCTGGCCAACAAGCCGAAAACCACCACCGATTCACTCGCCGCAGTGTTCAAGAACCCGGCGATCTGGGCGTTCGGCCTGATCTACTTCTGCATCCAGAGTGGCGTATACGCCATCAACTTCTGGCTGCCGTCGATCATCAAGAACCTGGGCTTCAGCGATAACCTGGTGATCGGCTGGCTCAGTGCGATTCCGTATCTGCTGGCAGCGGTGTTCATGTTGCTGGTGGGCCGCTCGGCGGACTTGCGCAAGGAGCGTCGCTGGCACTTGGTGGTGCCGATGCTGATGGGCGCCATCGGCCTGGTGATCGCGGTGAATTTCGCCACCACCCCGGCCATCGCTATCCTCGGCCTGACCATCGCCACCATGGGCGCCCTCACCGGCCTGCCGATGTTCTGGCCGGTGCCGACCGCCATGCTCAGCGCAGGCGCAGCCGCTGGCGGCCTGGCGCTGATCAACTCCATGGGCCAGATGGCCGGCTTCCTCAGCCCGTATATCGTCGGTTTTGTGAAGGATGCCACCGGGTCCACGGATGTGGCGTTGTACCTGCTGGCGGCGGTGATTGTGGCGGGCAGTGTGCTGGCGTTGCGGATGACGCGGACCTTGAAGGTATAACGCGGTCCATGTGGGAGGGGCGGTGCGACGATTCGACTTGCCCCCTCCCACATTTAGCCTGCGTTTACAGCAGGCCGCCGCCGTCGATATCAATGACAGCGCCGGTCATGTAGCCATTTTCCATGGCCAGCACATACCCCGCCGCCACTTCCTCGGCCTGCCCCACGCGCCCCACCGGCAGCGCGCCACCTGCCTTGGCAAACATCGCCAGGCGCTGGTCCTCGGCCAACCCCGCATACGCCGGGGTATCAATCACGCCGGGACTCACCACGTTGACCCGACGCGGCGCCAGCTCCTTGGCCAACTGCTTGCCCAGGGCTTCAGTGGCGGCGTTGATACCGACTTTGATGAACTGCCCCGGTGCCAATTTGCGCCCCAGTTGCCCGGAGGTCAGGCTGATGCTGCCGTGCTCATCGAGGAAAGGCAGCGCGTGCTGGATCGCCCGCAAGGCGCCCCAGAGTTTCACGTTGAAGTTGTCCTGGGCCTCGCCCAGGTCGGTTTCGGCCAAGGCCTTGGCGCGCACCGCGGGGCCGGAGGTGTACACCAGATGGTCAAACCGCCCGACGGTTTCGAACAACCGTTGCAGGGACGCGGCGTCGGTGACGTCCACTGGTTCGCTGCGCAGGCCGTTATCGCGGCCCGACGATAGGCGCCGCCCCGCCAGCACCACCTGGGCACCGCGTGCGGCTGCGGCCTTGGCCACGGCTGCACCGATGCCGCTGCTGCCGCCGATGACGATGACCGTTTTGCCGTTGAGTGAGGAATTCATGGGGAAGTGTCCTGGGTCAGAAAGTGAGCGTTCATCTTCCCAGCTTGGCAATCAATGAAAAATCCCGGTAAAACGACAGGATCTTTAAGGGATTTTTACAAATGAGCTCAATCCTCGACCTCGAAGTGTTCGCACGCACCGCCGACACCGGCAGCCTGTCTGCCGCCGCACGCGGGCTCGGCCTGACCCCCGCAGCGGCCAGCATTGCCCTCAAGCGCCTGGAAACCCGCTTGGGTACCCGCCTGCTGGCACGCTCCACCCGCAGCATGCGCCTGACCGAAGAAGGCCGGCGCTACCTCGACAGCGTGCGCGAGGCCCTGGCCGCCTTGGCCGAAGGCGAGCAAGCGCTCAAGCAGCAGAGCCAGGGCCTGACCGGCTTGTTGCAGTTGGCCGCGCCCTCGGATTTCGGCCGTAATGTGGTGCTGGGCTGGCTGGATGAGTTCAAGCTGGAACACCCGCACATCCGCCTGCAACTACTGCTCAACGACAGCAATGCCGACCTGTTCCGCGACACCGTCGACATCGCCCTGCGCTTCGGCGTCCCACGGGACTCCAGCCTGGTGGCGCTGCCGGTGGTGCCCGATCACCAACGCCTGCCCTGCGCCAGCCCCGACTACCTGGCGCGCCACGGCACGCCGCGCACCCCGGCGGAGTTGGCGCAGCACAATACGCTGCGGTACATGCGCCAGGGCCGGGCCAACAGCACCTGGTACTTTCGCCAGGGCACTAGGTTGCAGGAAGTCGAAGTGACGGGCGACTACCTGAGCGATGACGGTGAAATTGTGCGGCGCTGGGCGCTGGCTGGCCACGGGATTGCCTACAAAGCCAATCTCGACATCGCCCGGGACCTCAAGGCCGGACGGCTGGTACAACTGCTGCCGGACTGGCAGGGCGAACCCACCCCGTTCAACCTGATGTGCCCGCACCGCCTGCAAGTGTCGGAGCGGGTGAAAGTGCTGCACCGATTTCTGCAAGGGCGTTGCCAGGCCTTGCTGAGTGCATGAAGAAACGCCCGCAGGGCTTGTTCCAGAGCCTGCGACTCTGGTATTGCATAGGTCACGTCTCACAGCTGCAAGGAGCTTTGCATGATTTACCGCACATTGGGCCAGTCCGGTTTGAAGGTCAGCGCCTTGACCCTGGGCACCATGATGTTTGGCGAACAGACCCACACCGAGGACTCGCTGCGCATCATCGACAAGGCCTGGGACCAGGGCATCAATTTTATCGACACGGCGGATGTCTACACCGGCGGGCGCTCCGAGGAAATCGTCGGCGAGGCCATCGCTCGCCATCGTCAGGATTGGGTGGTGGCGTCGAAAGTCGCCATTGGCCCCACCGAGGGCCTGCCCAACCGCAGTGGCCTGAGCCGCAAGCGCATCTTCAACGCGCTGGAAGCCAGCCTCACCCGTCTCGATACCGACTACCTCGACATCTACTACCTGCACCGCGAAGATCACGACACCCCGCTGGAGGTGACGGTATCGGCCATCGGCGACCTGATTCGCCAGGGCAAGATCCGCTACTGGGGCCTGTCCAACTATCGCGGCTGGCGGATTGCCGAGGTGATCCGCGTCGCCGAACGCCTGGGCGTGGACAAACCGGTGATCAGCCAGCCGTTGTACAACATCGTCAACCGCCAGGCTGAAGTCGAACAGATCACCGCCGCTGCCGCGTACGGCCTGGGCGTCGTGCCTTACAGCCCACTGGCGCGCGGCGTGCTCAGCGGCAAGTACGCACCGGACGTGACACCCGAAGCCGGCAGCCGTGCGGCACGCCAGGACAAGCGCATCCTGGAAACCGAATGGCGCGTGGAGTCGTTGCGCATCGCCCAGCAGATCCAGCAATACACCCAGGGCCGTGGCGTGGGCATTGTCGAGTTTGCCATCGCCTGGGTGCTGAACAACGCGGCGGTGAGCTCGGCGATCGTGGGGCCGCGCACCGAGGCGCAGTGGGATGCCTACACCGGCGCGCTGGACGTGAAGATCACGGCTGAGGATGAAGCGTTCATTGATTCGTTGGTAACGCCGGGGCATTCCTCTACGCCGGGGTTCAACGATGTGGGCCATTTTGTCTCGGGCCGAGTGGCGCGCGCATAGCCTGTTTGACCAAGTAAGGGTTGCGGAGCGGCCTTACTGTGGTGAGCGGGCTTGCTGTGGTGAGCGGGCTTGCCCCGCGCTGGGCTGCGCAGCAGCCCTTTAAAGCCGTCGCGTTTTTCCAGGAAAACCTCGTCGCCAGTTATTGGGGCTGCTTCGCAGCCCAGCGCGGGGCAAGCCCGCTCACCACTACTACCACCACCACCACCACCACCACCACCACCACCACCACAACACCCCGACTGCCCCTACCAGGCAGACCCAGACAGCGGCAGCGAGACATTTTCCTGAAAACGCCCCAAAACAGCGCGCCCTTCCCGCTTCAAAAGCACCATAATCCCCCTGTTGAAACTCCCCTACTTGTTTGAAATCGGTTTTCGCGAGGACAGCGTGTCTAAAGGTGTTGTGTTATCGGTGTCGGCCTCGGTGTTGTTTGCCGTGATGTATTACTTCACGTCATTGCTGACGCCATTGAGCGGCCTGGAAATTTTCGGCTGGCGCATGTTGCTGACCGTACCGTGCATGACGGTGTTCATGATCGTCAGCGGCGAATGGCGGCGGGTCTGGGAATTGCTGCGAGTGCTGGCGGCCAAGCCTCGGCTGATCGGCGGTGTGGTGTTGTCGTCGGCGTTGCTGGGCGTGCAGTTGTGGTTGTTCATGTGGGCGCCGCTGAACGGGCGCAGCCTGGATGTATCGGTGGGTTACTTCCTGCTGCCGCTGACCATGGTGCTGACCGGGCGCCTGGTATGGGGCGAACAGTTGTCCTACCTGCAAAAGATCGCGGTGTTTTTTGCCGGCCTCGGGGTACTCAACGAGTTGTTCCAGGCCGGCGGGTTCTCCTGGGCGACGCTGGTGGTGATCATCGGTTACCCGCTGTATTTCATTGCGCGCAGATACCTCAAGACCGACCACCTGGGCGGACTGTGGCTGGACATGGCGCTCATGCTGCCGGTGGCCTGGTGGTTTGTGCAAAGCGGCGAACAGGGCTTTGCGGTGATGGATGCCCACCCCAAGCTGTACGGGTTGATCCCGATGCTGGGCCTGATCAGCGCCTCGGCGCTCGTGAGCTATATCATCGCCAGCCGCCTGCTGGCGTTCAGCCTGTTCGGACTGCTCAGTTATGTCGAGCCGGTGCTGTTGCTGGTGGTGGCGCTGCTGCTGGGTGAAGGCATCAAGGCCGGCGAATGGTTGACCTACATCCCGATCTGGATCGCGGTCATGGTCCTGGTGTTCGAAGGGGTCAAGCACCTGGTGCGTCAGCGCAGGGCTTGAGCGACGAACAGGCGACAGGCCGCAACAGCGCCTGATGGTGCTGAATGGCACCCTCATCGTCCAGGGTGGTGAACTGTACTTGCGTACCGGTCAGGCCCTCGTGAGGCAGCCCGGGCATCGCAATCCGTGCAGTCCCATAGGGCGCGACCATCGGCGGATCTTCGCTGCGATGCTCCACTGCGCGGAGTGTCAGTACCACCCCGGACAAGGTCACGTGATAGGGCGTGGGGTTAAGCACCTCCAACCCCGCCTCGCCTCCACCGCTTACGGACCATTGCAGCGCATGAGCCGCGTCCTGCACCTGCCCCGGCAGTTCGGCGGGCCGGAGGAAAAGCTTGATCCGCGTACGAAAGGCAAATTGCAGGACGTTGGTTTCAGCCGAGGCCTCAACGCTCGGCCTGATTGCCAGCACGTTCAGCCAGTACACCGACTCCCGGTCAGCCATCGGCTTCGGCGTTTGATAATGCATGACCCGCAAGGCGCGTCCGGTGCTTGCATTCATGCGAACGATGGGTGGCGTAATCGTGAACGGCACATCACTGTTTTCGGGCGCCGCCGCCGCATCGCCGTCATCGATCCACGCCTGCACCAGGCGCGGACTGTCAGCCTCGTTGTGCAGGTTGATCACCACCGCGCGCGCGGCGCCCGGATAGATGACACGTGTGCGGTCAATCACGATTTCACCCTGCGCGACGATCGCCTGCAGGCTCATCAGCACGCCAAGGCCCCTGCTCCACAGCGCGATGCTCATCGGTAGCTCATTGTGAAGGACGCCAACCCGTTCGCGCTGCCGGGCCGGATCGATGAGCCCGTCTGGATATAACGTGCGGTCAAAGGAATCTGCACGGTTGCATTGCCGGTTGTGCCGACCAGCCACTGGTTCGGGTTGCCAATGGTCGTGGAGTCAGCGCCGTAACGCACCAGTGTGCTCCCCCGCAGTAATTGCAGTGCGACGCCGCTGGCCACGGAGGTCGGGGTCAGGGACAACACATCGCTGCGATTGGCCGGCGTGGTCTGGTCTGTCACCGTGATAAATACGTCACGCGTAGCGCCGCTGGTGCCGCCCGCACATGACAGTGTGATGTTGCGGGTCACGCTGCCGGCGAAGCTGCCCACCCCGCGAAAGTCGCGTGCAGCCACGGCCGGCATGGGCATTGCAACCGAAGGCGTGGTGACGCTGCAGGTGGGTTTGCGGGGCGCATTGATCGTGATATTGGAGAAGTTCACCGCGTAATAACCGGCGCCGCTGATGGGCGTGCCGGTGATCGTATACCGTGCAAGGTTCCTGGCGGCGATCGTGCCGCCGGTGATGGGGCCCGTGGCTACAAAATAGATACGGGTATCAAGCCCGAGGACGATGGGCCTTGCCCTGATATCTCCAACAATCAGTGTGACACCTGCCGTGTTGATAGGCATGAACGGCCGATTCGGGTCCCTCGCCATCAAGGCAAACCCGACCCCAGGTACATTGGTGGCATGCACTGGCATTGAAAGCCCGTTAGCGGAAAATGTCCGGCCCGTCGGCGGGCTATTGACCAGCGCCAGCCTGGCCTGTGCCCCAAAAGCAATGCCTGTGGTACACCGAAGCGCAGATGCTGGAGGGCTGTCAAAGCGATAGCCGCTGGCGGCCCCTATCACTTGCCCTACCTGTTGCCCGGCCGCAACGGTGATCGGGGGAATAGTAATATTCACCGACGGGCCGGGGGCGCAGATGATCGCTTGAGCTTCCAGCGCCACCATCCATCCTCCCAGCACCACGCTGACAAGCGAAAACCTAGTCATGAAAACAACACCTCTGTCATATCGGATAAGTCATGCATCGCATCAATCATGAATCGGCGCTCGCTCATGGCTGGCCTGCCACCTGGCGAGCCTGGCTCGCCACGCATACCCCTTGCATGAAGTCGGTAGTGACCTGTCGCTGGCCGGCGGTCGCCGGCGGCATGTGATAGTGGATATCGCACTGCTCGGCGATTTTGCTGCCCCACTTGACGGTCAGGCGGCCTTCCTGCGGGATGTCCCGGACGAAGGCTTTACTGGCCTGCCCCACCACACCGACCTCACGCCCTTGCCCATCGAATACCTGTGCGGCAAATGGCAGCGGGCTGCCATTCTCGCGAACGCCCTTGACCACCACTGCCCGGCCGTTGACCGTGTCGAACTTGACCAGCGATACCGCACCCGAGGTCGGTACGACGTTGCGGGTCGATTCCTGAAGCTCCACATCCAGCGACATGCCTTCCGGATCGATCTCCACCGTATTGTTCTGGAACGCCGTCAGATTGGGCACGACGGCGTATCCCTTGCTGTTGACCCGTGTACCGCCGCCGCCGCCAAGCCGAGCGCCTTCGGCTCCCGGCACATGGACCAGCGCCGAGGCTTCGCCCAGGCTTTGCGAGAACGCCACACCGTCGGCGTGCACGACTACCCCGCCGTCGGCGCCGAACGAAAGCTGCGAGCTATCGCGGCTCTGGCCATATCCGGCGCGCAGGTGGGTGGCATCGGTGCGATAACCCGCATAGGTGTTGAACTGGCTGGAGTGTTTGCCTTCACTGGTCGCACGGTGGGCGGAAACACCGTAGTTGACCTCGGCGTTCTCGCCCAGGAAGCCGTTGATGCCCACCTGCTGCTGGCTGCCCCGTGTATCGCCGGTATCCCGGGACAGCGAAGTATTGATCGTCGGCGACCTCGACTCGCTCCCCAGGGGCATCGACAGTGTGAGCATGTAGCGGTTATCGATGCGCCCAGGTTGGCCGATACGCCCGAAGAACACATCGTCACTGAGCTCGCTTTGGGTCAGTTGTCGCGTGTCCTGGACCCTGGAACGTTGTGCCGAAAGGTTCCAGTTGAGCTTGTTCCAGGTCGAGCCGTAGCTGGCGGTGAATGAAACCTGGCGGCCCTCGTTCCCGCCCCAATAGTCGACAGAGCTGCCGTACAGGCTCAAGGTGCCGATGCCCAGTTGCTGGCTGATGGTCAGGTCGAGCCGGCTTTTTTGCCGGGCATAGCCGTTGACATCACCGGAGCGGCTCGCGATCTCACGCACATTCAGGGCATCCGGAAGGTTCAGGTATCCCTCTGTGGAGAATCGATACGCTCCCAGCGCAAAATGCGTACCCGATGCCGGCAGGCTTTTGTTGTAGCCAAGCCCGAGGCTTTGCCCGGTCAGGCGTCCATGCTCTGGCACCGCGGTACGTGAGGTGGCGGTGTCCAGCGAAAACGCGCCGACGGGCGTATTCAACGCAACACCGACCTTTCCCTGCTCATAGCCTTTGGAAAGACTGCCGCCGCCATACACCGTCAGGTCATCGGTCAAGCCGTGTTGCAGAGTGCCTTGAAAGACGCTCGCCCCATTGGCATCGATGCCCTTTTGCTGCACCTCACCCAGGGTGGCGCTGTATTTTGTCGTGTCGGCCCGCAGCAGTTGCGGGGCCACTGAGTACGGCACGACGAAGGTGTTCCGACGCCCGTCGACTTCGGTCACGCTGACGATCAAATCACCGCCGTAACCGGTGGCATGCAGGTCACTGATGACAAAGGGGCCAGGCGCCACCGTGGTCTCATAAATGGTGTAGCCGTTCTGGCTGACCGTGACCGTTGCATTACTGTCGGCGACACCCCGTACCTGCGGTGCATAGCCTTGCTGCGTCTGCGGGCGCATGCGGTCATCGGTGGCCAGGGTCACGCCCCGCAGGCGGACCCCGTCGACGATCTGTCCGTTGCTGAAGGTGTCTCCCAGGGTCAGTTGTGACTGCCAGGGGATGATACTGCGCTGCACATACGTGGACGTGTTCTGATAAGTCTCGAAGCCTGTGCGATTGCTCCAGGCCTGGGCGCCCTGGTGCCGCAAGCGCCAGGCGCCCAGATTGATCCCCGCATTGAGGCCCAGGTAAGTACGACCGTCACCTTCACCGGCGGTGACTGCGCTGGTGCTGAAGTTGTAATTGAGCAACCCTGCGGCAATCCCCTCATCCAGCGACTCGGGGTCGATGTAGCCACGCATGGAACGCTTCATATAGGCCTGCGGTACGCTGGCGGCCAACTCGAGCGCACCCGGGTCGAAGGTGCTGGATGCCATCGGAATCCACTGCCCCAGGTCGCCGCAATACTGGCCGGCTGCGGCAGGGTTGCCGACCTCGCGCCCATGGGCCTCGGTATCGACTTTATCCATCGCGATACCGATCTTTTCCAACACTTCGCGACTCAAGCACGGCTGCGCACCGGCCTTTGCCTGGGCTGCGACGAACTCCACCTCCCTGCGGCCCAATGCCTGGCCGTTGACCACGATATCTACGCGGTACAGGCCGGGGCTCATCGGGTTGCCGGTGTTGAACCGTGACGTGTCGACCGACGACGCCAGGCCACTGGAGAATGCGTTCAGATCAAAGCTCAACTCAGACGCAAGCGCGGCATCGCTTGCCATCACGGCCGCACTCATCAAACCACCCAACATCATCGTGCGAGGCTGGAATGGCAAAATCGGGGCGCAACGATGCACCCTTACCTGGATGTGACTAGGCATAGTTATGACTTCAGTGGACGCTGGGAAATGTACGTTTGCTTGCCATCGTCAACGTTCCGGGGACGCGTTCAGCGGTGCAACACAGCAGGCTGCACCGATGAAAAGCCACCGAAATCGTTGATGTAGGTGAAACTCACCCGCGCATCGGCAGGTATTGCCTTCGCGGCTTTCGGCACCGGTACCTTCAACGTGCCTCCTGGTTCCACCATCCCTTCCGGCAGGATCAGTTTTTTCGCGTCGGGATCAGCGCCCATGAGCAGGGCAATGTCGTTGAAGGTGACGTGATACGCCGACGGGTTATGCACCTGTATCTCGTTGCCCTGGGCGACCCGCGCCAGGGACCAGCGCAACAGCCCGGGCGCCTCCTCGGGTGTTCCGGATAATTGCGCCGGACGAAAAAACACTTTGGTGCGGATACGGAACGCGAACTTGAAGTGGTTCCGCTGGTCGTCTTCAAGCGTGGGATCAAACTCACTGGTCGCACCAGGGACCTCAAGTACATTCAACCAGAACAGCGACTCTCTATCCGCAGGCAGCGGTGCCTTGGTGTAGGACAGGCGCATGGACTGGCTTTTGCCTGAGTCCAGGCGAAATACCGGCGGAGACAGGACGAAAGGCACATCGCTCAGTGACGGCGCTGCCTCTGGGTCACCGGCGTCCAGCCATGCCTGGACCAGGCGGGGTGCATGTTTGTCATCATTGGTCACTCGCAGGGTGACCTCGCGTCGCTGCTCGGGGTAAATCTGTCGCGTACCGTCGATAACCACGCCCGCGTGCGCCATGTGCGAGGCCATCCCCAAGGACAGGCTCATCGCCACGCACATCGCTCGACGACTTAAGATCATCAGTAAATCCTGCATCGGGTAATCCTTGATAACAGTTGTCCTGCGCCCGACCGCCGGGTCGAGCGAGGATCTCAGGCGATGGTCATCTGCGTGGCTGCATCAAGGAAAGGTGACCGAGTACTGCACACTGCTGGTGACATTACCCGCGCCCGCCGCGCCACCGTTGGCGATATAGCGTGCGTAGAACGGCAAGGTCGCCAGGCCATTGGTAACGGTGGCAACGGTCGAGTTGTTGCCGGTGCGCAAGTCCATTGGCGTGGAGGTCGCACCATCGAGGATTTGTACCTCCACCCGCGAGGCCGGCGTTGCCGTGGCCGTGTTACGCAAGTTGCCGGTTGCCGGGTTGATGCCAGGGCTGGTCGGCTCATAACGTACGGCGACCTTGGTACCGTCCGGGCACCCACCCGAGCCGCCAACATAGACAAAGTAGCGCTTGGCGCCGGCCGTATCGCCTGCGGCCTTGAGGGCCGAGGTTTGCACTCGGTCAAGCACTACCGGGAAGTTGGCGCCCGAACCTGGCGAGGCCCCGGTACCGCCACTGATGGTACAGGTGGTGCCACTGACCGAGCCTGTGATGGTGATGGTACCGTCTGCCGCATAAGCGGAGCTGGCGGCAAAGCCGCAAAAGGCCAGCACTGCAGCCGCCAGAGTTTGTTTTGTCATAGTCAGTCTTTCCTTAAAGTTGGGTTCGCGGAATGCACGGTTGCGACACAGGAGAACATCAGCTCTTGCGCCCCCCATGTGTGGAAATCGCGATCAATCGGGTTCCCAGGCCTGGAAAAGGCGTTTGTTTCAAGCTGGTTCTGAATGGGCAGGCAAAAAAAATGCTCCGTACCTTGGGATACGGAGCATGTTCGTCAAGCACCTGGGCAGCCTGCCAGGCCCCACATGGATCAGTCGGCGGTCAACACGCCTCGGCGAACCTGATCGCGCTCGATCGACTCGAACAGCGCCTTGAAGTTGCCCTCGCCAAACCCGTCATCGCCCTTGCGCTGGATGAACTCGAAGAACACCGGGCCCATCAGGGTTTCCGAGAAGATCTGCAGCAACAGGCGCTTGTCGCCTTCGATGGACGAGCCGTCCAGCAGGATGCCCCGCGCCTGCAGTTGATCCACCGGTTCGCCGTGGTTCGGCAGGCGACCTTCGAGCATTTCGTAGTAGGTGTCCGGCGGTGCGGTCATGAAGCGCATGCCGATCTTCTTGAGTGCGTCCCAGGTCTTGACCAGGTCGTCGGTGAGGAACGCCACGTGCTGGATGCCCTCGCCATTGAACTGCATCAGGAACTCTTCGATCTGCCCGGCGCCCTTGGACGACTCTTCGTTCAGCGGGATGCGGATCATGCCGTCCGGGGCGCTCATGGCCTTGGAGGTCAGGCCGGTGTATTCGCCCTTGATATCGAAGTAGCGCGCTTCACGGAAGTTGAACAGTTTCTCGTAGAAGCCGGCCCAGTAGGCCATGCGCCCGCGATAGACGTTGTGGGTCAGGTGGTCGATGACCTTGAGGCCGGCACCTTGGGGGTTGCGCTCGACGCCGTCGAGGTAGACGAAGTCGATGTCATAGATCGAGCTGCCCTCACCAAAACGGTCGATCAGGTACAGCGGCGCGCCGCCGATGCCCTTGATGGCCGGCAGGTTCAGCTCCATCGGGCCGGTTTCGATATGGATGGGCTGGGCACCCAGCTCCAGGGCGCGGTTGTAGGCTTTTTGCGAGTCCTTGACGCGGAACGCCATGCCGCACACCGACGGGCCATGCTCGGCGGCGAAGTAGGAGGCGATGCTGTTGGGCTCGTTGTTGAGGATCAGGTTGATCTCGCCCTGGCGGAACAGCTGGACGTTCTTGGAGCGGTGATTCGCGACTTTGGTGAAGCCCATGATCTCGAAGATCGGCTCCAGGGTGCCCGGGGTCGGCGATGCGAATTCGATAAATTCAAAGCCCATCAGGCCCATTGGGTTTTCATAGTGGTCGGTCATGGCCGGCGCCTCATCATTCTTGTGGGTAGCAATTGGTTATTTGCGAGCAAGGATGAGGTCGGAGGGCGGCGCGCAGGAAAGGCCTCGCACACTGCGGGCGAGGAAGTCACCAAAGATGAGGGGGGAGCCGAGTAGCTTCATGGTTACATCAGTCTCTGACGGCCGAGGCTTGCGTGAGCGCAAGTCCATATTCTTGTATGCGTAAATCGATTCTACACAGCGTAACTGCGTTTGTCCGTACTCTTATCAAATCCCCATTGCCCTGGCCTGTGCAAGGGGTTTGTTGCACAGGTAGATGCCCAGCAGGATGATGGCCCCGCCCGCCAGCATGGGCGCCGTCAGTTGCTCCCCCAGCAGCAAGGCACCGCAGATCACCGCCGTCAGTGGGTTGAGTGCGATAAACACGCCGGAGCGCGTCGCGCCGATACGCCGGATGCCGTCGTAGTAACCGATATACGCCAGCGCCGAGCCCAACACGCCGAGGTAGGCCAGGCTGAGCCACTGGGTGAGTTGCAAGCGGCCGAGCGCTTCTACGCTGACGCTTGCGGTGACAAACGCGGTGCTGATCAACATCAACGTGCCCAGCAGCACCGACCAGGTGACCGTCTGCAATGGCCCCAGGCTTTGGTTGAGCCCACGGGCACACAACGAATAAACGCCCCACCCTGCCACGCAGCCAAGGATCAGCAGGTCGCCGATCCAGGCATCGGCGGTGGCCTGCAGCAACTGCGGGTTACGGCTGACAATGACCGTCCCGGCACCGACCAGGCACAACAGGATCCCCAGCAGCTTGATCCGACTCAGCCGCTCCTTGAATAACAGCCAGCTCGCCAGGCCGATCACCGCCGGGTTCAACGCCACGATCAACGAAGCCCGCGACGCATTGATGTACTGCAACCCATAGAAGAAGCACAGGTTGTAGAAAAAAATCCCGCAGAAGCCCAGCACCGCCAGCTGCGCAAACTGCCGAAGATTCGGGCGTAACAGTCGAATACGCGCGCAGGCCATGAACAGCAACAACGCCAGGCTGGCGAGGATAAAACGCAGGCTGGCGGCCAGCAGCGGATTGAGGTGGTCGGCCAGGAAGCGCCCGGCGACAAAGGTACCGCCCCAGATCATGGTGACGGCGGCGAGTTTGCAATAAGTCAGGTAGTCGGAGGCGGGATGCATGGGGATGGCTCTAGGTAAGGGGAGAATTGGCGTATTCTTCAGCTAATAACTAATCATCGTAAAATGAGCTTTCACTCATGACCCTGACCCAATTGGAAATCTTCTCGCTGGTCGCCGAGCTGCAGGGTTTTACCAGTGCGGCCCACCGCCTGGGCATCAGCCAGTCGGCGGTGTCCCATGCCATCAAGGCCCTGGAGCAGGAACTGGGTGTGGAGCTGTTTCGGCGCCACCAGTCACTGGTAGAACCCAGCGACATCGGCCGGCAATTACTCGGACGTGCCCGTGCCATGCTCGGCCTGGCCAACACCCTGCAACAAGAAGCGGCCGATGCCCGGGGCATGCGGCGCGGTACCTTGCGCATCGGCTCGTTCGGGCCGACCGCGTCGATTCGCCTGCTGCCCACCATCCTCAGCGAGTTTCGCAGCGCCCATCCGGGGATTGAGGTGCATGTGGACGAAGGCCCCGACCGCCAGGTGCTGCAGTGGCTGGATGAGCGACGGATCGATGTGGGCTTTGTGGTGCTGGAACAGGAGCGCTACGACACCTTTACCGTGTTCGAGGACGAGCTGGTGGCGCTGCTGCCGGCAGATCATCCATTGGCTGCGCGGGACACGCTGGCCCTGCAGGACCTGTGCGACGATGCCTTTATCCTGACCGAAGCCGGCTCCTCGGAACTGGTCACCCGCCTGTTCGACGCCAGACAACTGCGACCAAGGATTCGTTACCGCTGTGCACAACTGCTGAGCACCCTGGAAGCGGTCAGCCGTGGCGATGGACTGAGCATCGTCGCCGAAGCGTCGCTGCCCCAGGCACTTGATCCGCGCTATGTGAAGCGACCCCTTTCGCCCCGTGTGCCGCACCAGATCGGCCTGGCGGTGCTGGATCGTCGGCAGTCGTCACCGGCCACCGTGGCCTTTATCGAGATTGCGCAAAGCCTTGTCAGGGCGAGCAAACTCCAAGCGGGCCATCTATCATCGGAACATTCCCCGCCGGCCTGCCGGTAAAGCCCTCCCCCTGCGCAACAGGCCTGAACCCATGCCCCTCACTGTCAAAGGCCCGCGAAGACTTCTCACCCGCTATGCGATCAGCCTGTTGGCGGGTGTGCTGCCGATCCTGCTCGGTGCGGCCATCCTGTATTGGCAAGCCGAACGCACCCTCGAACAAAGCACCGCGCAAACCGCCCAGGAAGCCGTACGTCAATTCGACCTGATGCTCGACAATACCGCCCTCGCCGCCCAGGCCTTGCTGCCCCTGGCCGGACAGCCGTGTGACAGTGGCGCGCAACTGGCGCTGCGTGAACAGGTCACGCGCCGGCCGTTTGTGCGGGCGACGACCTTGTCCTGGCAGAAAAACATTTATTGCAGCTCCCTGTTCGGCAGCAACTACGAGTCACCGGTAAACCCGGATGACTACGTCGATGGCCGCCTGTGGCTGATGAACGGCAACCCGGTTACGCCGGATACCGCGCTGCTGGTCTACCGCCTGGTCGACGGCGACAAAGCGGCGTTTGCCTCCATCGACGGCTATCACCTGACCAACGCCCTGCGCCTGATCAGCCGCTATGCGCAGCTTGTGCTGCACGTCGGCCCTCACTGGCTCGGCGCCGATGGCAACGTGCACGACACTGCAGTCCCGGTATTTGCCGTGGCCCATCATCACCTGGCGTCCGAGCGTTATCGCTACAGCGTCGACGCCGGCATGCCGGCCGGTGAAGTGTGGCGCTATATGCAGGCACGTTACCCGGCGCTGTTCAGCCTGGTGGTGTTCTTTGGCGTCCTCGCGGGCCTGCTTGCGCACTGGCTGCAAAAGCGCTCCTCGGCGCCCACCCATGAGCTGCAACGGGCGCTGGGGGCCAATGAGTTCATCCCGTACTTCCAGCCGGTGGTGCGCGGTGACACCCGCGAATGGGCCGGCTGCGAAGTGCTGATGCGCTGGCAGCACCCCAAGGAAGGCCTGGTCCGGCCCGATCTGTTTATCCCGCTGGCCGAACATTCCGGCCTGATAGTGCCAATGACCCGTGCCCTGCTGCGCCAGACCGCCACCCAACTGGCGCCCCATGCGACGCAGTTCAGCCCGGGCTTCCATATCGGCGTGAATATCACCGCGCGCCATTGCCACGACCTTGCACTGGTGGAGGATTGCCGTGAATTTCTCGCCGCCTTTGCGCCGGGCCAGGTGACCTTGGTGCTGGAGCTGACCGAGCGCGAGTTGATCGAGCCCACGGATATTACCCGTCGACTGTTCGACGCCTTGCATCAACTGGGCGTGATGATTGCCATCGATGACTTTGGTACCGGTCACTCCAGCCTGGGTTATTTACGTAACTTCAATGTGGACTACTTGAAGATCGACCAGAGTTTTGTCGCCATGATCGGTGCCGATGCACTATCGCGGCATATTCTGGACAGCATCATCGAATTGTCCGGCAAGCTGGACCTGGGCATCGTTGCCGAGGGTGTAGAGACTGCCGAGCAGTGCGAATACCTGGCCGCTCATGGTGTGGATTTCCTGCAGGGTTACCTGTTTGGAAGGCCTTTACCCTGCGATGATTTCATTAAAAACCTGGCCAGCCATTCAATAGGCACGCACTAGCGGCGTTGAAATAATGTTAATACGACAAAAGACGTGATTTACTCGTGGCGGATTAACTACTACAATTTTTCTTGCCTGTGCAGAACTCGCAGGACGACTTCTTCTGTGAGTCGCCTTAACGCTATTGGCTTATAGCTTTGTCTGTAGTTGACATCAGCCAAATACACTATTGGAGTACAGATTTTGTCCAGACTCGCCGAATTTCGCGCAGCAGAAAAAGCCCTTCAAGAGCAGCTCGCCCAGCTGGAGTCCCTGAAGAACGACGCCGGCCTGAAGAAAGAAATCGAATTCGAAGAAAAGCTTCAAGGACTGATGAAAACCTACGGCAAAGGCCTGCGCGACATTATCCTGATCCTTGATCCAAACCCGGGCAAGACCAGCGCTGCCGCCGCCAGCGCACCCAAACAGCGCCGTGCGCGCGTGGTCAAGGTTTACCACAACCCGCACACTGGCGAACTGATCGAAACCAAGGGCGGTAACCACCGTGGCCTCAAGGCCTGGAAAGAACAGTATGGCGCGGCCACTGTAGACTCCTGGCTTCGCGGCTGATCGCAGCGCACTAACAAAGAGCCCCGCACATGCGGGGCTTTTTTATTCAAGGGTTCGAAACCGAACTTAAATAACATTTCACCTTGTTGAGAATCGACGGGCGAAACCCACTTAAAGTTTGAGGCTGGCGCGCACCGAACTGACTTCATCCTTGCTGGCTTCGTAGGCATCGGCTTGACCCGCGTATGAAAAAACATACGCTTTATCGGTATCTACAGCCCCCACCAATGTTTGCGAAAGGACGTGCCGTCCATTCTCGGTAATCACACAGGTAGTTTCCACGGCCTCAAGGCGACTCAGTGTTGTCGAGTGCATCTTGCTGCATACACTTTGATAACCGCCCTGGGCAAAATCTTTCTGGATGGACTTGCGCATCTCCAGCAATACGCCCTGAAGATTAACGTTATGCCCGGCCTCGATCGGCGTCCCCGTCAACTCCATCACCATCAATGTGTTGCCATTTTCGTCGTTCTTGATCGCACGCTGCCGCGAGACCGGCTGCCGCGTGGCCGGCGCGTCGCCGTCGGGCACCACCTCTTCTACCTGCCAGCCGCTGGGCCAGTGAATTTCCGGGTCGCCCGCCCACACCCAGGGGCTGGCCAACAGCAAACACAGAGCGCTCAACAGCGGTATACGACATTCGATCATTGCAAAAGACACCCAAGGTTCAAGCGACAAAGTGTGAGCCCCGCCACCGGCCGGTCGCAAGACCTGCGCGCGCTTTTTCATTTGGCGCAGCAAGCGGGCCTTGCGTATCATGGCCCGGCTGCACGGACGCCAGCCGCAAGCCAAGGGAACGCTCCTCTTACCTGGAGCCGCGTTTGCCCCATTTTTTTCTGGAGGGCCCATGAGCCTGCACGAACTGAACACCTTCCCGGGCGTCACCGCCCAACCTGACACCGCCACCTCGAACTTCGTGTTCAACCACACCATGCTGCGGGTCAAGGACATCACCAAGTCCCTGGACTTCTACACCCGCGTCCTGGGTTTTTCCCTGGTTGAAAAGCGCGACTTCCCGGAAGCCGAATTCAGCCTGTACTTCCTGGCCCTGGTGGACAAATCCCAGATCCCGGCCGACGCCGCCGCGCGTACCCAATGGATGAAGTCGATCCCGGGCATCCTGGAACTGACCCACAACCACGGCACCGAAAACGATGCCGACTTCGCCTACCACAACGGCAACACCGATCCACGGGGCTTCGGCCATATCTGCATCTCGGTGCCCGATATTGTCGCCGCATGCGAACGCTTCGAAGCATTGGGCTGCGATTTCCAGAAACGCCTGACCGATGGCCGCATGAAAAGCCTGGCGTTCATCAAGGACCCGGATGGGTACTGGGTCGAGATCATCCAGCCAGCGCCGCTGTAAGTTTCAACACACAACAAAAAACCCCATGATCACTCATGGGGTTTTTCGTTTCCTGACCTGGGCTTACGCCGGAGCGGAGGTACGGATCAGGTGATCGAAAGCACTCAGGGAAGCCTTGGCGCCCTCGCCTACCGCAATCACGATCTGCTTGTACGGTACGGTCGTCACGTCACCGGCGGCGAACACACCTGGCAGTGAAGTCTCGCCACGGGCATCGACAATGATTTCGCCACGCGGGGTCAATTCCACAGTGCCTTTAAGCCAGTCGGTATTGGGCAGCAAGCCTATCTGTACAAAGATGCCTTCCAGGTCGATGGTCTTGAACTCGCCAGTATCGCGATCCTTGTAGGCCAGGCCGGTGACCTTCTGGCCATCGCCTTTGACTTCACTGGTCAGCGCGCTGGTGATCACGTCAACGTTAGGCAGGCTGTACAGCTTGCGCTGCAATACCGCGTCGGCGCGTAATTTGCTGTCGAACTCCAGCAAGGTCACGTGGTTGACGATCCCGGCCAAGTCGATGGCCGCTTCAACGCCGGAGTTACCGCCGCCGATCACCGCCACACGCTTGCCCTTGAATAGCGGACCATCGCAGTGCGGGCAGAAGCACACGCCCTTGGCCTTGTATTCCTGCTCGCCCGGTACACCCATTTCGCGCCAGCGGGCGCCGGTGGCCAGGATCACGGTCTTGGACTTGAGGGTCGCACCGCTTTCAAAGCGAATTTCGTGCAGATCACCGGCATTCTTCGCCGGCACCAGGCTGCTGGCGCGCTGCAGGTTCATGATGTCCACGTCGTACTGACGCACGTGGGCTTCCAGGGCGCTGGCCAGTTTCGGCCCTTCGGTTTCCTGTACCGAGATAAAGTTCTCGATGGACATGGTGTCCAGCACCTGGCCACCAAAGCGTTCGGCGGCAACACCGGTGCGAATACCTTTACGTGCGGCGTAGATGGCAGCTGCGGAACCGGCTGGGCCACCGCCGACGACCAGCACATCAAAGGCCTCCTTGGCGCTGATTTTCTCGGCGGCTTTTTCAATGCCGCTGGTGTCGAGCTTGGCGAGGATTTCTTCCAGGCCCATGCGGCCCTGGCCGAAGTTCACGCCGTTCAAGTAGACGCTCGGCACCGCCATGATCTGACGCTCGTCGACTTCAGCCTGGAACAGCGCGCCGTCGATGGCGACGTGGCGAATGTTCGGGTTGAGCACGGCCATCAGGTTCAGCGCCTGGACCACGTCCGGGCAGTTCTGGCAGGACAGCGAGAAGTAAGTCTCGAAACTGAACTCGCCTTTAAGCGCGCGGATCTGTTCGATGACTTCGACACTGGCCTTCGACGGGTGGCCACCGACTTGCAGCAGGGCCAGCACCAACGAAGTGAATTCATGGCCCATGGGGATGCCGGCGAAACGCAGGCTGATCTCGGCACCCGGGCGGTTGATGGAGAACGATGGCTTACGCGCATCATCGCCATCGGTCTTCAGGGTAATCAGCGTGGTGAGGCTGGCTACGTCCTGCAGAAGGGCAAGCATTTCCTGGGATTTCGCGCCGTCGTCGAGGGAGGCGACGATCTCGATCGGCTGGGTGACCCGTTCCAGGTATGACTTCAACTGAGCTTTAAGATTGGCGTCCAACATACGGGCGATTTCCTATTAATTCGGTTTATTGCAGACAAAAAAACGCCCGAGCGACTATCGCCCGGGCGTTTTGAGGGCGGATGCAGCTTACTTAAGTGCGGAGTTCCGCCCTTGATACGTCTTCACAGACTTAGATCTTGCCGACCAGGTCCAGGGACGGCGCCAGAGTGGCCTCGCCTTCTTTCCACTTGGCCGGGCACACTTCGCCTGGGTGAGCGGCTACATATTGAGCAGCCTTGATCTTGCGCAGCAGCTCGGAAGCGTCACGGCCAACACCGCCGTCGTTCAGTTCAACGATCTTGATCTGACCTTCCGGGTTGATCACGAAGGTACCGCGGTCAGCCAGGCCAGCTTCTTCGATCAGGACGTCGAAGTTGCGGGAGATGGTCAGGGTCGGGTCGCCGATCATGGTGTACTGGATTTTGCCGATGGCTGGCGAAGTGTTGTGCCAGGCAGCGTGGGCAAAGTGGGTGTCGGTGGAAACGCTGTAGATTTCGACGCCCAATTTCTGGAATTCGGCGTAGTTGTCGGCCAGGTCTTCCAGCTCGGTTGGGCAAACGAAGGTGAAGTCGGCTGGGTAGAAGAACACTACGGACCATTTGCCTTTCAGGTCAGCGTCGGTCACATCTACGAAGTTGCCGTTTTTGTATGCAGTTGCTTTGAACGGTTTTACTTGGCTGTTGATGATAGGCATCGTTGACTCTCCGTCAGGGGTTAAGAAGTTGATGAGGTGAATCCTACCCACTCTCTCGGCAGATGGCTCATTGGCAAACCTGATGCTGACGATTGGTTTTCCCTATCAGGTGACGGTATTAATAGAAGAAATCTCAAAGCAGCGGTTGAGTGGCCAATGTCATGCCGAGAAAGGGCGTCGCTTCAACATAGCGCATGGCGGATTTCATGTCGCTCCAGCCGACGTAACTCATCAACGACTTCAAGTCCCACCCGCTGGAATGGGCCCAGGTGGCAAAGCCCCGACGCAGCGAGTGACTGGTGTACTGCTCGGCGGCGATGCCCGCACGCTCAAGCGCCTGGCGCAGCAGCGGTATCACGCTGTTGGGGTGCAAGCCCTCCTCCCCCAGGTTTCCCCAGCGATCGATACCGCGAAATACCGGACCGCGCACCAGGGCCGAGGCGCTGAGCCATTCGCTGTAGGCCTGCACCGGACAGAGGCGCAGCAGCGCCGGGGTGTGATAGGTCTTGCCGAGGTTGTCGCGGTCACTTTTGCTGCGCGGCAGGTACAGACTGATGCCTGCACCGGGTGTTGCCTGCACGTGTTCGATACTTAATCGGCACAACTCATCGCTACGGAAACCGCGCCAGAAGCCCAGCAGGATGAGCGCAGTGTCACGTTTGGCGCGCAGCAACCGCGGTGGGTCATGCGCCTCACTGGCCTCTCGCGCTTCAGCCTCAAGGGAGGCCGCGACCTGCTCCAGATGCCTGAGTTGCAACGGCTCGGCCTGCTTCTCCTGCGCCGGGTGCACGGCGCGAATCCCCTTGAGCACCTTGCGCACCACCGGCGCTTTCGTCGGATCGGGAAAGCCCTGGCTGGTATGCCATTGCGCCAATGCCGAGAGCCGCAACTTCAAGGTGTTGACTGCCAACACGCCGGCATGCGCCACCAGGTAACGCGCCACGCTGTCGCTGGTGGCCGGCAGAAATCCGCCCCAACTGACTTCGAAGTGTTCGATCGCCGCACGATAGCTGCGGCGCGTGTTATCGCGGGTGGCGGCGTTGAGGTAACGGTTCAGATCGCTCATGGGAGGCCTATTCGTACTGCTGGCAGAGGTATAAGCGCTCCAGTCGCTCATGACACGGGATAATACGCCAATATCCCATCTGTTAAATCATGAATTTTAACGAGTTTTTATTCGTGTTAGAGTATGTATCTACATAATACATACCACAGTACTAAATCGACGGAGACCCCATGGCTCGCGGCGGCATTAATAAAGCAGTAGTTCAAACGGCACGCCTGGCGATCCTTGCCCGTGGCGAGAACCCCAGCATCGACGCGGTACGCATCGAGATGGGCAATACCGGCTCGAAAACCACGATCCACCGCTATTTGAAGGAGCTGGACGACAGCGAAGCCCGCCTGACTATCACCGAAGCGCCGATCGACGACGAGCTGGGTGAGCTGGTTGCACGGTTGGCGCAGCGCTTGAAGGACAAGGCTCAAGAGCCGATTGACCTGGCCCTAGCGCAGTTCGAACAGCAAAAATCCGCCCTGCTCGCCCAGATCGAGGCGCTTGAAGAAGCTCACGGCGAACTCAAGCAACAATTCGATATTCAGGCGGCTGCACTGGCAGAAGAAAGCGCTGCCCTGCAAACCACCAGTACCAGTCTGCAAACCGAGCAAACGCGCAACGCCGGGCTCAGCCAGGCCTGCAGCGATTACGAGCTAAGGATCAACGACAAGGACGAACAGATTCGCTCGCTGGAAGAAAAGCACCTGCACGCCCGCGAGGCGCTGGAGCACTACCGCAATGCGATCAAGGAGCAGCGCGAGCAGGAGCAACGGCGCCACGAAGGCCAGCTGCAGCAAGTACAGGCAGAGCTGCGCCAAGCCCAGCAAAGCGCAATGGTTCGCCAGGACGAAATCACCCAGCTGCACCGTGACAACGAGCGCCTGCTGATCGAGCACCGAGTGACGGCAAAGGAACTGGCTGCGCTGCAGGAGCAAACCCGCAAAGACCAGGCCCAGCAACTGAAGCTGAGCGAACACGTGAGCCAGATCGACAGCGAGCGCACTCTCCTTCAGGAGCGCCTGCGGGTGGCCTTGCTTGAAAGTGAGTCACGCCAACAAGCGCTGGCTGAGCACGGGCACACCAACAAGCGCCTGGAACTGGAACTTATGAAGGCCCACGCCACTATCGAAGCCTTGCGCCTGGCCGCCGCCGTTGCAACGGCGCCAGAGGCAACACCGCCAGCCTGATCAGTCGGACACAGGCGTGCGCATGGTGACAAACTCTTCTGCCGCCGTGGGATGCACACCGATGGTTTCATCGAAGTGCTGCTTGGTCGCGCCGGCCTTGAGCGCAATCGCCAGGCCCTGGACGATCTCGCCCGCATCCGGACCGACCATGTGGCAGCCCAAGACCTTGTCGGTGTCCGCGTCGACCACCAGTTTCATCAAGGTTTTTTCCTGGCACTCGGTCAAGGTCAGCTTCATCGGGCGGAACCGGCTTTCGAAGATCTGCACCCTGTGCCCGCTCTTCTTCGCCTCCTCCTCCGTCAGGCCGACCGTACCGATATTCGGCAGGCTGAATACCGCTGTCGGGATCATTGCGTAATCCACCGGGCGGTAGTGCTCGGGCTTGAACAAGCGACGCGCTACGGCCATGCCTTCGGCGAGGGCCACCGGCGTCAGCTGCACACGGCCGATCACGTCACCGATCGCCAGGATCGAAGCTTCAGTAGTCTCGTACTGGTCGTTCACCTGGACGAAACCGCGCTCATCCAGTTTCACGCCGGTATTTTCCAAGCCCAGGTTATCCAGCATCGGACGTCGGCCAGTGGCATAGAACACGCAATCGGCCTCCAGCACGCGACCATCTTTCAAGGTGGCCTTGAGACTGCCATCGGCTTGCTTTTCAATGCGCTCGATATCGGCATTGAACTGCAGGTCGAGGCCGCGCTTGGTCAATTCTTCCTTCAGATGCGTGCGCACCGAACCATCAAAGCCGCGCAGGAACAGATCGCCGCGATAGAGCAACGAGGTCTGCGCGCCCAGGCCATGGAAAATCCCGGCGAACTCAACCGCGATATAACCACCGCCCACCACCAGCACACGCTTGGGCAACGCCTTGAGGAAGAACGCCTCATTGGAGCCAATCGCATGCTCACGCCCCGGAATATCCGGAATCTGCGGCCAGCCCCCGGTAGCGATCAGGATGTGCCTGGCCGTAAAGCGCTCGCCATTGATTTCCACCTGGTGCGGATCAACCAGGCGCGCATGCCCCTCATGCAGGGTCACGCCGCTGTTGACCAGCAGGTTGCGGTAGATGCCATTGAGGCGGTTGATCTCGCGATCCTTGTTGGCGATCAGGGTCGGCCAATCAAAATTCGCTTCACCCAGGGACCAGCCAAAGCCACTGGCTTGCTCGAAGTCCTCGGCAAAATGCGCACCGTACACCAGCAGTTTCTTCGGCACGCAGCCAACGTTCACGCAGGTGCCGCCCAGGTAGCGACTTTCCGCCACGGCCACCTTGGCCCCAAAGCCCGCAGCAAAGCGCGCCGCGCGAACACCGCCGGAACCGGCGCCAATTACATACAGGTCAAAATCGTAGGCCATTTCATTCTCCTCGGCAGGACATCAGCATACCGACTTACATGGGGCTGAAAAACGAAAAAGCCACCCGAAGGTGGCTTTTTCAAAGGCAGGCCTGCGTGAATCAGTAAGCCTTGCCAGTCTTGTAGAAGTGCTCGTAGCAGAAGTTGGTGGCTTCGATGTAGCCTTCGGCGCCACCGCAGTCAAAACGACGCCCCTTGAACTTGTAGGCGATCACACAACCGTCTTTGGCCTGTTTCAACAGGGCGTCGGTGATCTGGATCTCGCCACCCTTGCCTGGCTCGGTTTCTTCGATCAGCTTG
Source organism: Pseudomonas sp. CFBP13509 (assembly GCF_005233485.1). Taxonomy (NCBI): domain Bacteria; kingdom Pseudomonadati; phylum Pseudomonadota; class Gammaproteobacteria; order Pseudomonadales; family Pseudomonadaceae; genus Pseudomonas; species Pseudomonas sp. CFBP13509. The sequence goes on along the minus strand of NZ_QGAA01000008.1, from coordinate 204,122 downwards.
AAGATGTCCGGGGTTAGAATGTAACGACCGATGATCGCCAGGTTCGACGGTGCATCTTCAGGCGCCGGCTTCTCGACCATGTCGCGTACGCGGATCAGGCCATCACCAATGTCGTCACCGGCAATCACGCCGTACTTGTTGGTCTCTTGAGGATCGACCTCTTGAACCGCAACGATGGTGCAACGGTATTTCTGATACAGCTTGACCATCTGGGTCAGTACGCCGTCGCCTTCCAGGTTTACACACAGGTCATCCGCGAGTACTACGGCGAACGGCTCGTCACCGATCAATGGGCGACCGGTCAGGATGGCGTGGCCGAGGCCTTTCATCTGAGTCTGGCGGGTGTAGGAGAAAGAGCACTCGTCCAGCAGCTTGCGGATACCGACCAGGTATTTTTCCTTGTCGGTGCCCTTGATTTGGTTTTCCAACTCGTAGCTGATGTCGAAATGGTCTTCCAGTGCGCGTTTACCGCGACCGGTGACGATAGAGATTTCGTTCAGACCGGCATCCAATGCCTCTTCGACGCCGTACTGAATCAGTGGCTTGTTTACCACCGGCAGCATCTCTTTGGGCATGGCCTTGGTCGCTGGCAAGAAGCGAGTGCCGTAACCGGCTGCTGGGAACAAGCATTTCTTGATCATATAAGTCCTTACAAAGGGCTGTGCGTACGGAATTCGGCGCAGTCTAATCAGGCCGCAGTCACCTTACAATGGGTCCTGCTGGCGTTGCGATGTCATCTAGAGAAAAAATGTCGGCGTAAGTTCCGCTGATCTTACAAAGAGCGGCTCTGCCGGCACGCTAAAAAAAGCCGCCTGCTCATGCTTAAAGGGGCTGCAACCCTTTTAGCACGCTTTTCAGGCTGGAACACTGACCTGGAATAACTTGCGCGGTCCTGGAACATTTGGCGCTATCATTGCACCCTTGAATCAGACCATGAGATTGTTAATAGATGTCAGAACCAAAAGGCGTGAACGGCTACCTGATCACCAAGCGAGCGGACGGCTGGCACCTGATCAACTTCCACGGAGACAGCGTCGCCGGTGTTTTCGAGACCGAAAGCATGGCAATCGCAGTCGCCGAAGTGTTTGTGGATGAAGCAGGCCACGCGTCGAGCAAAAGGCCGAAGGGCAAGTAAGCCTCCATGCCTATGCAAAAAGCCCCGACTTACGGGGCTTTTTTGGTTTTGCCTGTACCTAGATGGCAGTTCGCTATAATCTTCAAGAAACGCCCCACGACAGTGTCAGCGCCCCTCCCACACCCTCGACGACGAACACACATGAACAAATTTCTGGCACTGACTGCGGTACTGGCACTCGCCGGCTGCACCACCACATCCGATGTCTACCTCAAGAACGGCGAGCAAGGCCTGACCATCGACTGTTCAGGCGAAGCCAACTCCTGGGCCAGTTGCTACGAAAAAGCCGATGCCTCCTGCGCAGGCACCGGCTATCGCATCATCGGCACCGAGGGCACACCCGCGCTGAGCGAAGATGACAAGACTCTGGGCAAGGATGTGGGCAACTACAAAAGTCGCAGTGTGGTGGTGGTCTGCAAGTAACCCCGCGGGTTACAGGTGGATCTCGGCGAATTTGATCCCCAGTTCCCGAAGGATTTCGCTCAGCTCGTCAAGACTGGCAAAGGACTCGACTTCATCCTGATCATCCACCAGAAAAAAGCTGCGACCTCCGCTTTTCTTGAAGAAGACGATCCACTCGCCCAGGTCGGCGGGGTTCTGGATGACATGGGTGGCCGAGATTTCACCCTCGGCATGGCGGGCCTTGACGTGTTCACGCTTCATATCGGCTTTCCCCAGCGGCCTCAACCGGAAATGCACTCTTCCCCGGCTTTTTTCACATCACCCGGGCGGATCGGCACGTTGGACATGCTCTCGTAGAGCTTGATGCTGCTACCGCTGGAGCGCTCTTCAATTTCGAAAATAGCCGAAGGATCGGCGGAAAATTTCTGCGGCACGATAACCTGCACACCATCTTTATGCGGTTCAATCTGCGGCGGCCGACGAGTAGCCGACAGTTTCCTTACCACACACGCGGCATACTCCTGGGGTTTTTTCCCGGAAATGACGGCCAACGTCGGCGGGGTCTGCTTGATATCTGCAACCGAAGCACACCCACCTATCGCCAAGGCCAGAACCAACACACTCCACTTCATACAAAACCTCCAATAAAGACCCTACGACAGCGGAGATGGTAATTTTCTCCCGCCCACGTAGGATTTATCCCTGATAACTCGGTAAATAACTGTTTTAAATTGTCGACGCCGTTGAAGACGGGCCGATAATAAACGCGCTGGGGCTGATAAACTCTATCTTAACCTACGTATCATTCTGATTTTGCAGAAAAAGCCCTTCTGGAGACACCCTCATGAAATTTATCCACCAGCGCGAGCACCTCAACGAGGGAGACATTGTCGTCATCGAATGCTCGCAGACTTGCAATATTCGCCTGATGAGCGACGCGAACTTTCGCAGCTTCAAGAATGGCGGTCGCCACACATACCACGGCGGCGCCTTCGACAAGTTCCCCGCCAAGATCACCGCACCCAGCACCGGGTTCTGGAACATCACCCTGGACGTGGTGACGCGTCGCGCGATCAGCGTCACCCGCAAGCCGGCGCTGTCCCACAAGATTCGCATCGTACGTCGCACCAGCACCAAGCTGAGCTGACTCGAAGACGCCAGAGGAAATCACCGTGACTGCTACCACCAAATACGTGATCAAGTACAAGCTCAACGGCGAACGCCGCTTTGAGTTCGCCCAACTTACGAGCAACAGCGTGGAAGAGGCCCTGCAAGCCCTGGCGAAAATCCACGATGCCAGCGATGTCATCAGCGACATCAACGTGAGCAAGGCGCTGTAAGGCAATGCCCGGCCCCACTGATGACCTGTTCGCCGATGACGCCCTGCAACAACCCGCAGCACGTGAGCAGATCGGCGAACAGTCCTACGTGTTAAGGGGCTATGCCCTGCCCTGGATTGAGCGCCTTCTGCCAGAACTGCGCCGTGTGCTGGCGCAATCGCCATTTCGGCAAATGGTTACGCCCGGTGGCTTTACCATGTCGGCGGCCTTGAGCAGTTGCGGCGCGCTGGGCTGGACCAGCGACGCCAGCGGCTACCGCTACACGCCCCTGGACCCTCGCACCCGGCAACCCTGGCCAGCGCTGCCGGACACCTTGCGCCAACTGGCCATAGAAGCCGCGGCAGACGCCGGGTTTGTCGACTTTGCCCCCGACGCCTGCCTGATCAACCGTTATGTTCCGGGCGCGAAAATGTCCTTGCACCAGGACAGGAATGAACGTCGCTACAGCGAGCCCGTCGTGTCGATATCCCTTGGACTGCCGGCAGTTTTCCTGTTCGGTGGCCACGCCCGCAGTGACAAGACCCGCAAGGTCTCGTTGTTCCATGGTGATGTGGTGGTCTGGGGCGGGGTCGATCGGCTGCGCTTTCATGGGGTGATGCCGATCAAGGAAGGCGTGCACCCGATCATGGGCCCGCAACGTATCAACCTCACTTTTCGCACCGCCGGCTGATTTGACCGCAAGCTTCGGAGTGCCAGGCCACTGCAGCACGGCTAATCTGGCCAGGATCCGTCAAGAGTGCCAACCATGACTACCGAACAAGATCCGCGCTGGGCTGCGATTCTTGCCCGCGATCCGAAAGCCGATGGGCTGTTCGTCTACGGCGTGAAAACCACCGGTGTGTATTGCCGCCCGAGCAGCGCCTCGCGATTGCCCCGCCCGGAAAATATCGAGTTTTTCGACACCCCGGCACAGGCCGAGGCCGCCGGTTATCGCGCCAGCAAACGCGCAGCCGGTGACCAGACACAACTGGCTGCGCAGCATGCGCAATTGGTGGCTGACGCGTGCCGGCAGATCGAACACGCCGACACCGCGCCCAGCCTCAGCACGCTGGCGAGCCGGGCCGGCCTGAGCCCGTTCCATTTCCACCGGGTGTTCAAAGGCGTGACCGGCCTGACGCCCAAGGGTTACGCCAGCGCCCATCGCTCACGCAAGGTTCGCGAGGGGCTCAAGGGTGCGCATTCGGTAACCGATGCGTTGTATGAAGCCGGCTTCAACTCCAACAGCCGCTTCTATGAGTCGGCCAACCAACGGCTCGGCATGACGCCCAGCGACTACAAGGCCGGCGGCACCAACAACGATATTCTGTTCGCCGTCGGGCAATGCTCGCTGGGTGCAATCCTGGTGGCGCAGAGCGCCCGTGGCGTGTGTGCGATTCTGCTCGGGGATGACCCGGACAAACTGGTGCGCGACCTGCAGGATCAATTCCCCAGGGCCAACCTGGTGGGGGCCGACCGCCGTTTCGAACAATTGATCGCGCAGGTGGTGGGCTTTATCGAGGCGCCGGCCCTGGGCCTGGACTTGCCACTGGACTTGCGTGGCACCGCGTTCCAGGAACGGGTGTGGCAGGCCCTGCGCGAGATTCCGGTGGGCAGCACGGCCAGCTATGGGCAGATCGCCCAACGCATCGGCGCGCCCAAGGCCTTTCGCGCGGTGGCCCAAGCCTGCGGGGCGAACAGCCTGGCGGTAGCGATCCCCTGTCATCGGGTGGTGCGCAGCAATGGCGATCTATCCGGCTATCGCTGGGGGGTTGAACGCAAGCGGCAGCTGCTGGAGCGGGAAAGAGACCACTGACGCGCACGAAAAACGTCCCTCGTCCAGTGAATAAAACAGACTGGCCGGGTGCCAAGGGCCCTGTTAAAACAGCGACAAGCCTCACTGATACTGGAGACACGTCCCATGAGCACCTGGCCAGACACCCGTATTCTCGACTTGCTGGGCATCGACGTGCCCATCATCCAGGCACCGATGGCCGGTGCGACCAGCGCCGCCATGGTGATTGCCGCCAACCAGGCCGGTGCGCTGGGTTCGATCCCCGCGGCGATGCTGAGCATCGAGCAACTGCATGAAACCCTGGCCACCGTGCGCCATGCCAGTACCGGGCCTATCAACGTCAATTTCTTCTGCCATCAGCCGCCGGAGCCGGATGAGGAGTGCAATCGCCACTGGAAGGCCTTGCTGGAACCCTACTACCGCGAACTGGGCGCCGATTTCGATGCGCCGACTCCGGTCTCCAATCGCGCCCCGTTCAACGTCGCCAGTTGCGAAGTGGTGGAGCAACACCGCCCCGAGGTCGTGAGCTTTCATTTCGGCCTGCCGGAAAAAAACCTGCTGGAACGTGTCAAGGCGACCGGGGCCAAGGTGCTGTCCTCGGCCACCACGGTCGAGGAAGCGATCTGGTTGGAGCGGCACGGTTGCGACGCGATTATCGCCATGGGGTATGAGGCCGGCGGGCATCGGGGAATGTTCCTGGCTTCGGACCTGAGCAGCCAGATCGGCACGCTGGCCCTGGTCCCGCAAGTGGTGGACGCAGTGAGCGTCCCGGTAATCGCCGCCGGCGGAATCGGCGATGCGCGCGGTATTGCTGCGGCCTTCGTCCTCGGAGCCTCGGCGGTGCAGATCGGCACCGCGTACCTGTTCACCCCGGAGGCGACGCTCAGCCGGGCCCACCATCTGGCCTTGCTGACGGCCCAGGCCAGTGGCACAGCGCTGACCAACCTGTTCACCGGACGCCCTGCCCGTGGCCTCTTGAATCGCCTGATGCGTGAGCTGGGCCCGGTGAACCCGGCGGCGCCGGCCTTTCCTCTGGCAGGCGGCGCGCTGATGCCATTGAAGGCCAGGGAGGAAGCCGGTTTTGGCTCTCAGTGGGCCGGGCAGGCCGTCGGGCTCAAGCACGCACTGTCGACGCGCGAACTGACCACGCTGCTCGCCGCGCAAGCCCTCAAGACGCTTACCCGCACGCCGGACTAGAGCGGTACAGGTTCCGCAGGTCGTAGCCCGCTCAGGCGGTTTTCGTGGGCCTGGGTCAGTACCATGAAGCGCTTTTGCCGCAGGGCGTGGATACCGTAGATGATGCGGGCGAAGTGCTCGTTACTGTTCTTGTAGGGCTGGCAGGTCATGATCAAGGCGAAGAAGCAATCGGACTGCCGATGGGTGGCCATGGCGTTGATCAACTTCAGCCCGATAGCAAACAGCGCCTGGCCGGTGCTCATGGAGAGTCGTTCGTAGCTGGCCCCCAGTACGTGGTGTATCTGCACTTCGCGATGGGCGGCCAGCGTCTGGTGCAGGTAGTCGAGTTGCGCCCTTGTACACAGGTCCGCACTGGCGCGATCCCCCGTGACATAGCGTTCGATTTCGCTGCGCAGCAAACTGCGCCAGTCGTCGTCTTCCTGGCCGGCCCGCAGTGCGATCCAGTCGACGCAATCGACCAGGGCGTTCTCCGCCGTGGCAATCGGGCTGGCGAGGCCCGATTGCAACTGGTCCAGGTGAACCAATGCTCCGCGCACCAACTCCGCCTCTTCTGCGATAACGCTGTCCATCAGCTCCACATACTCTTCCAGCGACTCGTGGCGCCAGCTCCGGAAAGCCCCCAGCAGTTGCGCCCTGAGGTTGCCAACCACAGGCACCCCAACGGTACGGCGCAACATATCCTCGGATTCATCGATCAAGCCCCGCAGGTTACTGACCTGCAGCAACAGGCCGGCGTGATCGAACGGCTGCGGCGTATTTTGCAACGCCGTCGTCAGCTGCGACGCGCCCCCTGGCAGCTCCCGGGAAAGCACATCCCATAACCTGGGCAGTTGGCGTTGGATGGCGGTGATAAATCGCTGCGGACACGCGAGGACCGAATAGCTGCCGGTATTGAAGAAACGCCCCCAACTCACTCCCAGCCGGAACACCGTGTTGAGCTCATGGCTGGCCTCGATGACGTTGGCGTAGAGCTTGTAGACCACCAATTTGCCGCTCGACGCCGGTGCTTGCTGCACGCGCTGCTCCCAACCGGCGATGGAATCAAAATAGGCCAGTTGCTGCGCCGAAGGGTCCAGGCTCCCCAACCCCGTGTCCAGCACCGCCGCATCACTTTCATTGCGAACCGACAGGGCGAAATGGCACTGGGGACGCGGGTCGTCCGGTTCGGCGAACAGCAAGACGCCGATAGCCTGTACGTCCCAGGACTGGCTTGACAGGTAGTCCGCACAGCGCTTGGACTCAACGAAGCCGCCTGTACTCGAAGCCTCGGAGTCGCCCGCCAATTCGGCCAGCTTATTGGCGTCGCGATAAAGCTTTTCCAGACGACCGCGCATGCCCAGCAGGTCCGCTGATGTGGGCAGGAATAACGTGGAGGCGCTCGCCTGTTCCAGGGAAACAGGGGGGTCCGGGCGCTCACGGGATCTCAAGGCCGGCAACAGCAACTTCCCGGTCTGGGCCGACCGTTTCAACAGCGTGCGCAGTTGCCCCCTGGCCAGGGTAACGTCGGCAACCAGCTCCACCACGCCCAGCAAGACGCCCAACTTGCACTCATACACATAGGCGGCGTAATCCTCGGGTCGGTCCATGCTGCGGGCCAGTTGGTAGGAGAAGCTTGCGTCCGCGACATTGGCGATCAGGCCGACACCGCCGGACAACAGCAAAGCCCCGACGCCCGAAGCGGGACCGACCGCCGCTATCACCAGGCTGGACACCGCGCGGGTAGCGACCTTGAACAGGCCCCATTTCGCCAGGCGCCGCTCTTCATCGGAGGAAAATACCGCGTAATTCATCATGTGCTTGAGTTCGCCGATACCGATCTCATACAGCGCATCGTTGATGTTCGTCACCTCCCGGAAAGCCACCGGCTGCGGTGGCACGCGGCGGTAGTGATAGCCGTAGCGCTTTTTCTGCGGATAGAAATCCGAGCGCTCCACACTGAGTTTTTCCGGAAATGGCAGGTGGTGCGTGATAAACCGCATCAAGTCGTCACTGGGGTGCCCCGCCACGCCGCTGGGCTGCCACACCGCCCAAGTGAGCTCTGCCATGTTCAGTGAGATGAGGAGCGCCTTCTGTGAACTGAGCTTGAGCACCAACGCATTGGGCACCACTTTTTCCCGGAACAGCAGCAGGCGCGGCTTGACTTCCCCTTTCAGAAAACGATGGGCGAGTTCACGCAGGGACACATCCTGCTCAGCATCATCGACCAGGAACTGTGCCGCGCGGACCTTGGCCAAGGCCTCGCAGGTTTCGCCAAACAGTTGTTTGTAGTCGGTGTTGCGCGCCAGTTCGTCGATATCGGCGACAAAGGTTTCATACAGGATGTCGCGCAAGCGGCCCAGGGTGCGCACTTCCACGCTCGACAGCGGTTCCCCGCTGACATGGATGTTGGCGATGGTTTCCTGGAAATACGCCGTGCGCTGCGGCTCGCCCGTCAGCACCTGCAAGAAAGAAAAATGCTTGTAGCGCGGTGGCGCATAGGCGGTCATGCCCGCCGAATAGACCGGGTAGCCCACCTGGTATTTATAGCGAAACCGTTTTTCGTCCCTGAACCGATCCTGCGTCCGTTGCGGCAGCCCGGACTTGTTCAGGCAGCGCTCGATAAGGTTCTGGATATAGTCCTTGGAGAGTTCGGCGTTCCACACACTGCTCAGCAGGTTGTCCCATTTTTGCCAGGCCTTGGGGGGCGTAACCGGCTGTATCGACGTCGGCACGCCCTCCAGCCACTGCGCCAGGTCCCCAGGCAATATCTGTATCGAAAAAGACGCCTGGGAGGCGTCGCTGCGCACGAACCAGACATTCTGCTGGTCACTTTGTGCGCGGATCACGCCCTCTTCATCCATCACCCCGCAGTTCACCCAAGGACAACGGTGATTCAAATAGACCGCAAGATAATATTGCCAGCGTCCTGACGCTCGATATTCCTGGGCGACGGTGATCGAGTATTCCAGCGCTGGCGCACCGCCTGGAAGATTGCCAAGGGTCACCTTGAGCAATTGATTGGGCTCTATGTGAGTGTCTGGCAGCTGCACGTCCTTGAGTGTCCACCGCGCAAGGATACTCAAGATCGCAACCCCCACCGGCTCTTCGAAGGGTTTGAGCCACAGCCGGTTCTGGCTCGTATCGGCTGAATACTCGAAGCGGCTGCCCGACTGCACACCCATGCGCATGCCCGGCCACTCCAGGCTGATCGCCTTGGGCCATTGGTTGGCCCCCCGGGATGTGGGAGGCAGGTCGAACCAGATTTCCGCCATCATTTCGGCGTGGGTGTTCCACACCGATAGCACCACCACCTCGGTCTTGAGTACCGCCTGGTAAGGCATCATCAACTCATGCTGCACCCAAAAGCCCGCGTGGATCTGCCCACCGACGCGGATGCGACCGAGGAAAAATCGCGTGAAATTCAGCTCCCGTGCCACCTCACCGTAGAAATACGGCATCAGGACTTTGGTTTGTACGCTGTCGGTGTTTTGCTGCTTGCCGGCATATGCCTGCCAGGGAAACCGATCGTTGAGGATGTGCCACAGCGGCAACGACTCGTTCTCGACAATGATCGGCTGTCGCTGGCTGTCATCGGTATCGAATACCGAGAATTCGACGGGGATCAGGGCGTCCGCCCGGATCAGTGCCTTGGCCTGAGGTTCCAGCGTGGATTGAGCCAATACCCGCTCTATCCATGCTTGCGTGTAAGCCTCGCTGCTCTCGGTGTTTGTCGCGCCCACGTCGATGTAAGCGTATTCCTTGCCCATGATGTGCTTCCGTTTCAGATCAATACGCCGCTCACTATCGCGTTGCGACCAGCGCCCGGCTGTCAGCCATGGGGGTGTCGACGGGAGGAAATCTCGACCGCACGCCGACATCGATTCCAAGGATGGATTTCCCTTGCCATTTTTACGCTATATACCTATACATACAGCGCCTGGCAGCGCCCGTCCCTTATAATCGGTACCAGGTTCTGCACCTTCTCAAACGGAGCCGTTCATGACTTTCAATACCCCTCGCTTTGTACCCACGTGCCTGGCGGCATTGGTTGCGTTGCTCGCGACCGCAGCGGCCCACGCCGATGAAGTCCAGGTGGCCGTAGCGGCCAACTTCACCGCACCGATCCAGGCGATTGCCGCCGACTTCGAAAAAGACACCGGCCACAAACTGGTCGCAGCCTACGGCGCCACCGGGCAGTTCTACACCCAGATCAAGAACGGCGCGCCGTTCGAAGTGTTCCTGAGTGCCGACGACACCACCCCGCAAAAGCTCGAAAGCGAAGGCGACACGGTCAAGGGCTCGCGCTTCACCTACGCCGTGGGCACCCTGGCGCTGTGGTCGGCCAAGGAAGGTTATGTAGACGCCAAGGGCGAGGTGTTGAAGAGGAATGAATTCAAGCACCTGTCCATCGCCAACCCGAAAGCCGCGCCTTACGGCCTCGCCGCCACCCAGGTATTGGCCAAGGAAGGGTTGACCGAGCAGGTCAAGGACAAGCTCGTCGAAGGCCAGAACATCACCCAGGCCTTTCAGTTCGTTTCCACCGGCAACGCCGAGTTGGGTTTTGTGGCCTTGTCGCAGATCTATAAAGACGGCAAAGTCACCAGCGGCTCGGTCTGGATCGTCCCGGCCGCCCTGCACGACCCGATCAAACAGGACGCGGTGATCCTCAACAAGGGCAAGGACAGCGCTGCAGCCAAGGCACTGGTCGACTACCTCAAAGGGCCGAAAGCCGCCGCCGTCATCCAGTCCTACGGTTATGAACTGAGCAAGTAAATGCCCCTGTCGAGTGCCGATTTTTCCGCAATCTGGTTGACCCTCAAACTGGCGTCACTGACCACCGTGATCCTGCTGGTCATCGGCACTCCGATTGCCCTGTGGCTGTCGCGCACCCGTTCATGGTGGCGCGGTCCCATTGGCGCGGTGGTGGCCTTGCCATTGGTGCTGCCACCCACCGTCATCGGTTTCTACCTGCTGTTGACCATGGGCCCCCACGGCTACTTCGGCCAGTTCACCCAATGGCTGGGCCTGGGCACCCTCACCTTCAGCTTCGCCGGGTTGGTGATCGGTTCGGTGATCTATTCCATGCCGTTCGTGGTGCAGCCGTTGCAGAACGCCTTTTCCGCCATCGGCACACGCCCATTGGAGGTGGCCGCGACCCTGCGCGCCAATCCGTGGGATACCTTCTTCACGGTGATCCTGCCCCTGGCGCGCCCGGGGTTTATCACCGCGTCCATCCTGGGTTTTGCCCATACCGTCGGAGAATTCGGCGTAGTGCTGATGATCGGCGGCAATATCCCCGACAAGACCCGCGTGGTCTCGGTGCAGATCTACGATCATGTCGAAGCCATGGAGTATGCCCAGGCCCATTGGCTGGCCGGCGCCATGGTGGTGTTCGCGTTCCTCGTGTTGCTGGCGCTCTACTCCAGCCGTAAAACCAGGATGGGCTGGAGTTGATGCCGATGATCAATGTGCGCCTGAACTTGAAGTACACAGGCTTTGCCCTGGACGTGGACCTGCATGTGCCCGGCCGAGGGGTGACTGCGCTGTACGGGCATTCCGGCTCCGGCAAGACCACCTGCCTGCGCTGCATTGCCGGGCTGGAGCGGGCCGAAGATGGGTTTATCCAGATCAACGATGAAGTCTGGCAAGACAGCCGCAACGGCCTGTTCGTGCCCCCGCACAAGCGCGCGCTCGGCTACGTGTTCCAGGAGCCCAGCCTGTTCCCCCATCTATCGGTGCGGGCCAACCTGGAGTTCGGCCTCAAGCGCATCCCGCGCTCGCAACGCCGGGTGGATATGCTCCAGGCCACGGAGTTGCTGGGGATCGGCCATCTGCTGGAGCGTCACCCCCAACACTTGTCCGGCGGTGAACGTCAGCGCATCGGTATCGCCCGGGCCCTGCTCACCAGCCCAAGACTCCTGTTGATGGATGAACCCCTGGCCGCCCTCGACAGCAAGCGTAAAAGCGAAATCCTGCCCTACCTGGAACGCCTGCACGACGAACTGGACATCCCCGTGCTATACGTCAGCCATGCTCAGGATGAGGTGGCGCGCCTGGCCGATCACATCGTGTTGCTCAGCGACGGCAAGGCCCTGGCCAGTGGTCCCATCGGCGACACCCTGGCGCGGCTCGACCTGCCCCTGGCGTTGGGGGACGACGCGGGCGTGGTGATCAACGGCAGCGTCAGCGCCTACGACGATCACTACCATCTGCTCACGCTGCAACTGCCCGACAGTGCCCAGCACCTGCGCGTGGCCCATGCACCGCTGGCGTTGGGCAAGGCATTGCGGGTCAAGGTACAGGCGCGCGACGTCAGCCTCAGCCTGCACGCCGGAGAGCACAGCAGCATCCTCAACCGCCTGCCGGTGACGGTTACCCAGGAGATCGCGGCGGATAACAGCGCCCATGTGCTGGTGCGCCTGGACGCGGATGGCACGCCGTTGCTGGCGCGGATCACGCGGTTCTCCCGCGACCAGTTGCAATTGCACCCCGGCCAGGCGCTGTGGGCGCAGATCAAGGCGGTGGCCGTGCTGGCATAAGAAACCTTTTGGCACGACCGCACACGGCTGCGGTCAATCAGGAATACCGGCCTGATCCGTTGCCAAGGAACCTGCACCATGCCCGACTCCGCGCTGCCCGCCGACCTGCCCCGCGACCTGCATTACGTTGACGACACCCAGCCCGGCATCCGCCGCAAGCGAGTGCGCGGCAAGTTCCAGTACTTCGACGCCAAGGGCGAGCGCATCCGGGATGCCGATGAGATCAAGCGCCTGAACGCCCTCGCCGTCCCTCCGGCGTATACCGATGTGTGGATCTGCGCCGACCCGCGCGGGCACCTGCAAGCCACCGGCCGCGATGCCCGTGGACGCAAGCAATACCGCTATCACGCGCGCTGGCGTGAGGTGCGTGACAGCGACAAGTACGCGCGGCTGCAGGAGTTCGGCAACGCCCTGCCGAAACTGCGCAAACAGCTCGAATCGCAAATCGCCGAACCCGGCTTCACGCGCGAAAAAGTCCTGGCCACGGTGGTGATGCTGCTGGACGCCACGCTGATCCGTGTCGGCAATACCCAATATGCGCGAGACAACAAATCCTACGGGCTGACCACCCTGCGCAACCGCCATGTGGATGTCAAAGGCAGCGAGATCCAGTTCCAGTTTCGCGGCAAGAGTGGCGTGGAGCACCAGGTCAGCGTCAAGGACCGGCGCCTGGCCACGGTGGTCAAGCGCTGCCTGGAGTTACCGGGGCAGAACCTGTTCCAGTATCTGGACGAAGACGGCGAGCGGCACACCGTCAGCTCCCATGACGTCAACGCCTACCTGCACGATCTTACCGGTGCCGACTTCACTGCCAAGGATTACCGCACCTGGGCCGGCACCGCCATGGCGCTGGCGGTGCTGCGGGAGTTGGAATGGCAACCGGAATCCGACGCCAAGCGACATGTGGTGGCGATGGTCAAGGATGTTGCCAGGCAACTGGGCAATACGCCTGCGGTGTGCCGCAAGTGTTATATCCACCCGGCCGTGCTGGAGCATTTCAGCCTGGGCGAATTGTCCAGATTGCCCAAGCCACGGGGGCGCAAAGGCCTGAAGGCCGAGGAAGTCGCCTTGGCGATGTTCCTTGAACAACTGGCCGCCGACTTGCCCGGCAATGCCAAGGAGGGTTAGGCTCTTGGCCCCCCTCTGACTTCCGGGACGACCGCCGACGTGAATCACTAAGCCTTCCAGAATGTACCTGCAACGAGCCGCCTGGCGCGCTTGTTGGCCTGTCCGACATTTTTTGGAGGTGCTGATGACTGACGTCAACCGGCTACCCGTATTGGTTTCCCTGCAACACCTGTGCTTCCAGTTCGCCAATGGCGAGACATTGCTGGACGACCTGAACCTGTCCATCGACCACACGCCCACCGGGATTGTGGGACGTAATGGACGGGGCAAAAGTATCCTCGCCCAATTGATCGCCGGCGTGTTGTCCCCCTCCTCCGGCTCGCTCAAGCGCTCGGCCAGCGTGGCCTATGTCCCCCAGGACATGGCGGTTGCAGCGGGAGACACCCTCTCTGACCTGACGGGCACCACGCCCGTGCTGGCGGCACTGGCACGCATGGCGGCAGGGACGGCGCAGGTCGATGACCTTGAGTTGATCGACAATCGCTGGGACCTTGCCGAACGCTTGCGCGCCGCACTCGATACGGCAGGCCTTGCGCAGCTGGGTGTCGATACGCCGGCCGATCAACTCAGTGGAGGACAACTGGCGCGGCTCAGGCTGATCGGCGCCGTGCTGGCCGCACCGCAACTGCTGGTGCTCGATGAGCCCACCAACCACCTCGACAGCGCCGGCCGCCGGTGGCTGCTGCACCTGTTGCAGGAATGGCGTGGCGGCCTGGTGGTGGTGAGCCACGACCGAAAAATACTCAACACCCTCGGGCGCATCATTGAACTGTCCCCACTCGGCCCTCACGTCTACGGCGGCAACTATGATGCCTATCGCCTGCAGCGCGACACCGAACAACACGCCGCCGTCGCGGCGCTGGAGCACGCACGCCTTGAACGCAACCGCGAACGCCGGCGCGTGCAGAAAGACCATGACAGCCTGCAACGCCAGGCGGCGCGCTCCCGCAAGCACGCAGAGACAGCCAATGTGGACCGGTTTACCAAGGCGCGCTGGAAAAGCGCCGCCACCGAAGTCGTCGGCACGGTGCGCAGTGCCCATCACGCCTACAAACACGTGCTGGATGAGCAGGTGCGCCAAGCCTACGAGCGCGTGGTGGATGAAACGCCGACCCTGTTGGCCTTGCCGGGGTCGGTCGTGCCCAATGGCCGACAGGTCGTGGCCTTGACGGAGGTCCGGTTGCCCTGGCTGGAGCATCCCGCCCTCACACTCAACCTCACAGGGCCGGTGCGCGTGGCTGTGCAAGGACCGAATGGTTGCGGCAAATCCACCCTGCTCAAGGTACTGGCCGGCCACTGCCAGCCCGCCAGCGGTGAGTGCTCGGTGCCGGTGCCCTGCGCGTATATCGACCAGCACCAGGCGCTGCTGGATGACCGACGCTCCCTCGTCGAACAGCTCAACCTGCTCGACACACCGCTGCCCGAAGCCGAACTGCGTACGCGCCTGGCCTTGCTGCAACTGGATGCCCGGCGGGTCACCCAACCGACCGTGCACCTCAGCGGCGGCGAGCGGTTGAAAGCCGCGATGGCGATTGCCCTGTGGGGTGAAACACCCGCGCAACTGCTGTTGCTTGATGAGCCCACCAACCACCTGGACCTGGAATCGGTGATCGCCTTTGAACAGGCGCTGCTGGGCTTCAGCGGGGCAATGATGGTTGTATCCCATGATGAGGCGTTCATCCAGGCGCTCGGGCCAACCCACCGCTTGCTCTGGCAACCTGAGGGTTGGCGCCTGGAGTGTGTCTGAGGTCATTGCGCGCGCAATCAAAGCGTCCTAGGGTAGTGGCCGGATAATCTCACCGAGGAACCCGGCCCTATGCTGCCTTCGCCCAAAAAGCCTTATGCCAATGCCGCACTGGCCCATCAAAAGCGCTGGCGCGGCCGCGTCGGCCTGATGCTGGTGGCCAGCCTTTCGGTATTGGCGGGCATGACTGACGCCATCGGCTTCATGGCCAGCGGCGACTTTGTTTCGTTCATGAGCGGCAACACCACGCGCCTGGCCGTGGCCATCAGTGTGGGGGATCTCGGCTTGACCGCACGCCTGCTGTTGCTGGTCGCCACATTTGTCGCCGGTAACGCCTTGGGCGTAGTGGTCGGCCGTCTCAGCCGGCGCCATGCCCTGCCCCTATTGCTGTGTATCGCCACCTTGCTCTGCGGCGCAGCCTTGCTGCCCTTCGCCGACACCTTGCCGGCGCTGCTGGCGGCGATCATTGCGATGGGCATGCTCAACGCAGCCGTGGAAGAGGTCAACGGCTTGCCGGTGGGGCTGACCTACGTGACCGGGGCACTGTCACGCTTTGGGCGCGGGCTGGGACGCTGGATGCTGGGGGAACGCCGCAACGGCTGGCGGGTGCAACTGATTCCGTGGGCGGGGATGTTTGTCGGCGCGGTGATTGGCGCGCTGCTGGAGCAGCACATGGGGCTGAGGGCGCTGGTGGTCAGCGGTGTATTCGCGGGCGTGTTGGGGCTGGTGTCGCTGAAGATTCCCCGGCGCTGGCATTTGGGTTTTATGCCGCGATAAAGACTAAAGGTGCCCGCCCGACGGTAAGGCCTCGACGTCCGTGTACTGGTAAAGAGCCATTATGTCGGGCGGGCGGATTGAATCATAAGCGAATGTCCGGCGGCTGTCCCGCCGGGCGTTTCCTGAAATGACTAAGGCAACGTATTACAGACAGGTCGCGAGTGCCGCCAAGCGACGCTTGGCCGGCATCGTGTCTTCAACGGCGTAGTACTTGACGGACGAACCGGCACCGGCGCTTTGCACGTCGACGAAGTAATCGCCACCGGTGGTGTAGACGGTGAAACCACCGGCCCCGTTCGGCTCTTTGAAGCCACCGGCGTCGACGCCAAACACGCTTTCATCCTGCCAGCCAAACTGGATGCACTCGGCAACCACCAGCGTGGCCTTGTCCGATGCCATGGCCTTGTAGGGAGCCCCCAGGCGCGCCTCGTTCATCTTCGAGCCCGCGCAACCGGCCAGTGCCGTCAATACCAATGCGCCCATTACCACCTTGTGCATGCCATTGCCTCGTTGGAAAAAACGCGACTGTACCATTGCCGCAAGGCTGACTGACGCCCCCATGAATTTTGTTTCACTGTGGAGGGAGAATATGCCGCCTATAGTGGCCTGGCTCATTTTTAGAAGTGTCCTTCTGCCCGCCCTCCCGCGGGCTTTTTTTCGCCTGCGCTTCAGAGCCACCCGCGAAACAGGTAGAACAACCCCATGCTCAGCAGCACGGTCATCAATACGTTACGCGTCCAGAACATCAGCGCCACGGCGCAGATACCGGCCAGCAAATACGGATTGGCCGGGCTCAGGTTGAGCTGGTGATCAGCCAGGAAAATAATCGGCCCGCAGATCGCCGTGAGCATGCCCGGCACCGCAAACCCGAGAAACTCCCGTGCCCCACGGTTGAGGCGCACCGGCAGGCGCGGCTCGATAAACAGATAACGGTTGAAAAAAACCACCAGGCCCATGGCCACAATCATCAGGTAAATCATCGCTGCCCAACCCCCAGGCGTTTACAGAAAAACCCTGCGCTCATGCCGAGCACACCCGACACCACCACGGCCGACTCCCAGTGCAGGAAGCTCAACCATACGGAAAACAACAACGACACCGCCACGCAGACCACCGTCGGCACATCGCGCACCACCGGGGTGATCAGCGCGATAAAGGTGGCGGCGATGGAGAACTCCAGGCCCAACTGATCAAGGCCTGGGATGCTTTTGCCAAGCACGATGCCGGCCAGGGTGAACAGGTTCCAGGCGATGTAAAACGTCAGGCCAACGCCCAGGGCGTACCAGCGATTGAAGGTTTCACGGTCATAGTGGTTGACCAGAGCAAAGAACTCATCGGTCAGCAGAAAGCCCAGGCTCATGCGCCAGCGGGTCTTGAGCGGCGAAAGAATCGGGCGCAGGTGCATGCCATACAGCAGGTGCTGGGAGGTCAGCAGCAAGGTGGTCAACACGATGGAAATCAGGCTGGCACCGCTCTTGACCATGCCAATGGCGACCAACTGCGCAGCGCCGGCAAACACAATGGCGGACAAGCCCTGGGCTTGCAGTGGCGTGAATTGCGCATCGATGGCCATGGAACCGGCCAGCAGCCCCCAGGGTGCACAGGCCAGGGACAGGGGAATGACGGCGATTGCACCGCGAGCGAAGGCGTAATGAGGTAAGGCAGCAGGCATGGAAACGGCTCATCGACAGACAGTCCACAAGCATGCCAGCGCAAGATGGAGCTTGTCTTGAACGATCTTGCTCAGGCGAGCCTGACCGACACCTGCTCCACCGAGTCCCGCGCTTCACGCAGTTCGTGAGCGTCCTGGTTGAGCCGGTGAATGGTGTTGAGCAAGCGCTGGCGCAGCACTTCATCGCCGAGTTTTTCAACGGCACGCATCAGGTCGAATGCCGCGGTTTCGTTATTTTCCGCGACGGAATCCAGGGTTTTGCGCAGGTTGCGAGTGGCACGGGTCACGCGGGTCTTCCTTCATCAGCAATGGGGAGGCACTTTAGGACATTCGTGTTTCATTTTAATTTCAATCACTTGTGGCAGTTTTCCCGAGGTTTGATCCATATCAATTGAAACAGGATTTGACCGAAACATATGGACATACGTATATTCGAATTTCCATATGTATATAGGCAATGGTCATGTCGGATCCCCTTACACCGCCCACCCTGTTCAAATGCCTGGCCGACGCCACTCGGGCGCGCCTGACGCTATTGATTCAGCGTGAAGGCGAACTTTGCGTCTGCGAACTGATCCATGCCTTGGACGACAGCCAGCCAAAAATCTCCCGCCACCTGGCGCAACTGCGCAGTTGCGGTGTGCTGCTGGATCGTCGCCAGGGCCAATGGATCTACTACCGCGTCAACCCGGCACTGCCCGATTGGGTGAACCAGGTGCTGGACATCACCCTGCAAGCCAACCAGCCATGGTTGCACAGCGACGCACAGCGTCTGGATGCAATGGGCGACAGACCACAACGAGCCAGCACCTGCTGCTGAGCCACCGGAGCGTTAATTCATGCTTGTCGCAGTCGCCATTTTTATTTTCACCATCGTCTTGGTCATCTGGCAGCCCAAGGGGCTCGGAGTGGGCTGGAGCGCCACGATGGGCGCGATCCTGGCCCTGGCCTGTGGCGTGATCAGCCTGGCGGATATCCCGGCGGTCTGGCACATCATCTGGAATGCCACCGGGACGTTTGTCGCACTGATCATCATCAGCCTGCTGCTGGACGAAGCCGGATTCTTTGCCTGGACGGCACTGCATGTGGCGCGCTGGGGGCGCGGGCGTGGCCGGCGCTTGTTTGCCTATATGGTGCTGCTCGGCGCCCTGGTGTCGGCGCTGTTTGCCAACGACGGCGCGGCGCTGATCCTCACCCCCATCGTGATGTCGATGCTGCTGGCACTGCGCTTTTCGCCGGCGGCGACCCTGGCGTTTGTGATGGGCGCGGGATTTATCGCCGACACAGCGAGCCTGCCCCTGGTGGTGTCGAACCTGGTGAATATCGTCTCGGCGGACTATTTCAAGATCGGCTTCAACGAATATGCCGCGGTCATGGTGCCGGTCAACGTCGTCAGTGTCGCCGCCACCCTGGCGGTGCTGCTGTGGTTCTTCCGCCGCGATATTCCCCAGGCCTACGACCCCGCCGACCTGGCAGACCCCGCCAGCGCGATCCACGACCGCGCCACCTTCCGCGCCGGCTGGTGGGTGCTGGGCATCCTGTTGATCGGCTGCTTTGCCCTGGAACCCCTGGGCATTCCCATCAGCGCGATTTCCGCAGTGTGCGCCGTGCTCCTGCTGGTGATCGCCGCCAAGGGCCACAAGATCTCCACGCGCAAGGTGCTGAAGGAAGCCCCGTGGCAGATCGTGATCTTTTCCCTGGGGATGTACCTGGTGGTCTACGGCTTGCGTAACGCCGGCCTCACCACCTACCTGGCGACCTGGCTCGATACCTTTGCCACTTACGGCGTATGGGGTGCGGCCATGGGCACCGGCGTGCTGACGGCCTTGTTGTCCTCGGCGATGAACAACCTGCCGACGGTATTGATCGGTGCGCTGTCCATCGAATCCAGCCATGCCGTGGGCGTGGTCAAGGACGCGATGATCTACGCCAACGTGATCGGCAGCGACCTGGGCCCGAAAATCACCCCCATCGGCAGCCTGGCCACCCTGTTGTGGCTGCATATCCTGGCGCGCAAAGGCATCACCATCACCTGGGGCTACTACTTCAAGGTCGGGATTGTGCTGACCTTGCCGGTGCTGCTGATCACCCTCGCCGCCCTCGCGTTGCGCCTGAGCATCTAACGGAGAAACCGCAATGAAAGTCCTGTTCATGTGCACCGCCAACAGCTGTCGCAGCATCTTGTCCGAAGCGATGTTCAACCACCTGGCCCCGCAGGGTTTTGCCGCGGTCAGCTCCGGCAGTTTCCCTAAGGGCCAGGTCCTGCCGCGCAGCCTGAGCACCTTGCAGGCGGCGGGTATCCGCACCGAAGGCTTGTACAGCAAGGGCAATGACGCATTTGAAGACAGCCCGCCGGATGTGGTCATCACCGTCTGCGACAAGGCGGCGGGCGAAGCCTGCCCGGTGTATTTCGGGCCGGCGGTGAAGGCGCATTGGGGCTTGGCAGATCCCTCGGAGGTTCAAGGTGACCAGGCCAGCATCCAGGCGGCATTCGATGCCACGCTGGAGACCATCGCCAGCCGTTGCCGGGCGTTTTTCGCCCTGCCCTTTGCCCGCCTCAGCCCTGGCGAGCTCAAGGTCGAACTCGAGCGCATAGCGCTGCTGGAAATGGCCACCTCCTGACGGCTGGATGAATCCGCTGCGGCGATATGGATTCCCATCCCTCTGCCAGCGTATGCTCTCGCACTTTCCTGAAAGGACGCGGGCATGCTGACGATCTTTTTTTACGCACTGGTATTCGGCTTTGTGTTTTGCCTCTCCCCCGGTGCGGTGCTGGCGGAGACGTTGCGCCGTGGCTTGCTCCACGGTTTCACACCCGCCTTGCTGGTTCAGTTTGGCTCGCTGGTAGGCGATGCCGTGTGGGCAGTGATCGGCCTCACCGGCATCGCACTGCTGATCCAGCATGACGCCGTGCGCGTGCCGCTGACGATCATCTGCGCGCTGTACCTGGCGTGGCTGGGCGTACGCAGCCTGATCGACGCCTGGCACTTGCCCGAAGCCGATGATGCACCGGCCAGCACCCGACAAAATGCGCTGGCCGTGGGCGCGGCGATTTCCCTGGCCAACCCGAAAAACATCGTCTACTGGGGGGCGCTGGGCAGCGCGCTGTCAGGCATCGTCGGCGCTACGCCCAGCCATGGGCAGACGCTGATGTTTTTCGCCGGCTTCATGCTGGCTTCGGTGCTGTCATGCTTTCTGATCGCCGCACTGGTGAACCTGCTGCGCAAGAATGCATCGCCCATGTGGCAACGCATCAGTTATGGCGCCTGCGGTTTAGTGCTGATCTATCTGGCCGTTCTCGCCGCACAGGGCGTATGAAGTTATATATCGGGTAACTTTCGAGTGCCTCTTGTCTGAATGAACTCTGAACACCGGGCTATTTAATTAATCATGCGTTGACATTTTGTAACTGCCTGAGTAGATTGCCCCTGCCCGCAACTGGGGCCTTTTTTAACCCTCACAAAAGAAGCCAATGGACACAGTATCCAGTCGCTGTCCGAGCACCGCCCTGGCGGGCGTCGGGCGCCCAATCCAGAACATGACAGGACTCGCCTCCCCGGTCCGGTAAGCTGCGCTGGAGCTTGATGCTCCGCCGTAACTGCCTCGCCGGTCGCCCGTCCGGTCCCGAGGTGTGTTATGACCTTCCCAACCCTTGCTTTGCCCGATGTACCCACACTGGCCGCAGCCTTGCGAGCCAAGCGTTGCCATGCCCGCGTGGTTTTTCTGCCACGACGCACGCCCTGCGTTGCCCCCTCCCCCAAAGACCCGCAGAGACCGCCGCTTTTCAGCCTGGGATAGTGCTGAGCGCCCGCGCCGTTCAATCCCGCTGAAACAATAACTTCCTGATTAAGTCCCTGGAGTTCTTTATGAAACTTTCCAGTTGTAGTTCGCTGCGCGCCTTATAACTAACGCGCCTGTAGAAGTTATCCAAGCACCTTATTTAAACCGATCGCGAAGTCAGCGACTCGGCATGCTTTCGCTCGCCTGTATTCAGGTAAGTACCGGGTATGTTTTGTCGAGAATTGGCGACAGGAGCACAGACAATGAGCGCCGTAAAAAACACGCCACTGCAGAAGAAAACCGGCACCGCCAGCGACACCAAACTGTCGATGCGTGCCGCCCGCGAAGCCCACAACGGCCTGTCGGCCACCCTGGCCAACGTACGCGCCACCCAGGATGGCCTGACTGAACTGGACGCCACTGCCCGTCTGCAACGGGAAGGCCACAACGAAGTGGCCCATGACAAACCGCCTCACGCCATCGTGCAATTCCTGCAGGCCCTGAACAACCCGTTCATCTACGTGTTGCTGACCCTGGGCGGCATCAGCTTTTTCACCGACTGCTGGCTGCCGATGCAGGACGGTGAAGAAGCCGATCCCACCAAGGTCGTCATCATCATGACCATGGTCCTGCTCAGCAGCCTGCTGCGCTTCTGGCAGGAGCACCGTTCGACCAAGTCCGCCGAAGCCTTGAAAGCCATGGTCCGCACCACTGCCACGGTGCTGCGCCGTGAGCAAGTGGGCAGCCAGCCCACCCTGCGCGAAGTGCCGATGCGCGAGTTGGTGGCCGGCGATATCGTGCAGTTGTCGGCCGGTGACATGATCCCTGCCGACATCCGCCTGATCGAGTCCCGGGACCTGTTTATCAGCCAGGCGGTGCTCACCGGCGAAGCCTTGCCGGTGGAGAAGTACGACACCCTCGGCGACGTCACGCAAAAATCCGCCGGGCCGGTCGCCGCCGACCAGGGCAACCTGCTGGACCTGCCGAACATCTGCTTCATGGGCACCAATGTGGTCAGCGGCCGCGCCAAAGCTGTGGTGGTGGCGACCGGGCCGCGCACCTACTTTGGCTCCCTGGCCAAGGCGATTGTCGGCTCCCGGGTACAGACCGCATTCGATCGCGGGGTGAACAGCGTCAGCTGGCTGCTGATCCGCTTCATGCTGGTGATGGTACCGATCGTGTTCTTCCTCAACGGCTTCTCCAAGGGTGACTGGGGCGATGCGTTCCTGTTCGCCCTGGCGGTTGCCGTGGGCCTGACCCCGGAAATGCTGCCGATGATCGTCAGCGCCAACCTGGCCAAGGGCGCCACGGCGATGGCCAAGCGCAAAGTAGTGGTCAAGCGCCTCAACGCGATCCAGAACTTCGGCTCGATGGACGTGCTGTGCACCGACAAGACCGGCACCCTGACCCAGGACAAGATCATCCTCGAGCATCACCTCAACGCCTTCGGCCAGCGCGATGATGCGGTGCTGTCCCTGGCCTGGCTCAACAGCTACCACCAGAGCGGCATGAAAAACCTGATGGACCAGGCCGTGGTGCAGTTCTCGGAGCAGAACCCGAGGTTCCAGCTGCCGTTTGCCTACAGCAAGGTCGATGAATTGCCGTTCGACTTTGTGCGCCGTCGCCTCTCCATCGTGGTCAAGGACGCTGTCCACGACCATCTGCTGGTGTGCAAAGGCGCCGTCGAGGAGATGCTGGACATTGCCACCCACGTGATGGAGGCCGGCAGTGCAGTGCCTCTGGATGAGCACCGCCGCGAGGAGTTGCTGGCGATCGCCAATGACTACAACGAAGACGGCTTCCGCGTGCTGGTGGTGGCCACGCGCAACATTCCAAAGGCCCTGGCCCGCCAGCAGTACACCACCGCCGATGAGCGCAACCTGGTGATCCAGGGCTTCCTGACCTTCCTCGATCCGCCCAAGGAAACCGCCGGCCCGGCGATTGCAGCCCTGCAGCAGATCGGCGTGACGGTCAAAGTCCTCACCGGCGACAACGCCGTGGTCACCAGCAAGATCTGCCGCCAGGTCGGCCTCGAACCAGGCCGGCCGCTGTTGGGGGTGGAGATCGAGCTTATGGACGACGCCACCCTGGCGCGCCATGTGGAGGAGCGCACGGTATTTGCCAAGCTCACGCCGCTGCAGAAATCCCGGGTGCTCAAGGCCCTGCAAGCCAACGGCCACACCGTCGGCTTCCTCGGCGACGGCATCAACGACGCACCGGCATTGCGGGATGCCGACGTGGGTATCTCGGTGGACAGCGGCACGGACATCGCCAAGGAATCGGCCGACATCATCCTGCTCGAAAAGAGCCTGATGGTGCTGGAAGAAGGCGTGCTCAAAGGCCGCGAAACCTTCGGCAATATCATGAAGTACCTGAACATGACCGCCAGTTCCAACTTCGGCAACGTGTTTTCGGTGCTGGTGGCCAGTGCATTCATCCCGTTCCTGCCGATGCTGTCGATTCACCTGCTGCTGCAGAACCTGATGTACGACATCTCCCAACTGGCCCTGCCGTGGGACAAGATGGACAAGGAGTACCTGGCCAAACCGCGCAAGTGGGACGCCAGGAACATCGGCCGCTTCATGATCTGGATCGGGCCGACCTCGTCGATCTTCGACATCACCACCTTTGCCCTGATGTGGTACGTGTTCGCCGCCAACAGCGTGGAAATGCAGACCCTGTTCCAGTCCGGCTGGTTTATCGAGGGCCTGCTCTCGCAAACCCTGGTGGTGCACATGCTGCGCACCCGCAAGATTCCGTTCTTCCAGAGCACGGCGGCATGGCCGGTGCTGATGATGACCGGCGTGGTGATTGCGCTGGGCATCTACGTACCGTTCTCGCCCCTGGGCACCCTGGTGGGCCTGCAACCGCTACCGCTGGCGTACTTCCCGTGGCTGGTCGGCACGCTGCTCAGCTATTGCTGCGTGGCCCAACTGATGAAAACCCTCTACATCCGCCGCTTCAAGCAGTGGTACTGAGTTCCCCCGCCGTTTAAACGGTGGCGGTCGCCCGGCCGCCACCGTGCATTACAAGGAATAGGATCATGCGCGTCTTGATCTGTGCCGGTCGTCATTACGCCGACTGCAAAAAGTCCCGCCAAGTGCTGGACGCTTACCACCGCCTGCGCCCCGTGCAGGTGCTGATTCACGGCGGCAACCAGTTCCTCGGCAGCGCCATCGAGGACTGGGCGCGGGAACTCGGCATCGACGTGGTGCGCTACCCGCCCAACTGGCAACGCCACGGCAAGCAGGCGGAGCGCCAGCGCAACCATTTCATGCTGACCGACAGCCGCGCGGACGTGGTCATCGCGCTGCCAGGTGGTGACGACACGTCGGAGCTGGTCTGCCAGGCCAGGGCCAGCGGCATTTCGGTGCTGACCGTAGAGAACTGACATTCAAGCGAGGTGCATCATGCACAACAAACACACCCCGAAGCGCCCGGACGGGTTTGCCAAATACCGTGCGCGGCACTATCGCGGCGCGCGCCAGACCCTGCTGCTGTTGCCGCCGGCAAAACAGCGGGCGCTGCGGCGCAACCTGCTGTTTATCGGTATCACCCTGGGTTCGATCCTGTTAATTGCCCTGGTGTCCAAGGCCCATGCCGCCGGTGGCGCCTATGTGGTCGATGACGGCGCAATCAACGCACCGGGTGCCTGCAATCTCGACGCCTGGTACAGCGCCGACCGGCACGCCGGCAACACGCACACGGCAACGCTGTCTCCCGCGTGCACGTTCAGCGTACTGCCTTCGGTGCAGTGGGGCGCGGCGCTGTCACGGGCCGACAGCGCAGGCCGGGGCGAGACCCAGGTGAGTCCGCAACTCAAGGCGCAGGTGCTGTCACGGCAAGACCTGGGGCTGGAAATGGCGATCTCCGCCGGGGCGCATCTTGCCCTTGATCGACGACACGGGTTCGACGGCGCCGACTTCACCCTCCCCTTGACCTGGCAACCGCTGGCGCCCCTGCGCTTGAACCTGAATGCCGGCTGGGCCCATGCCTACAACGACGGCGAGCAAACCCAGCGCCTGAGCTGGGGCACCGGCGTCGAGTATCAACTGATGGATGCCCTCACGTTGATCGCTGAACGTTACGGCCAGGAAGGCGGTGACCAGGCCTGGCAAGCAGGGCCGCGCCTGCACTTCGGGGAGTTTGTCGACGTCGACCTGGTGCTCGGGCGCTACCTGGGCGGTGAACGCAATCAATGGCTGACCACCGGTGCGACGCTCAGGTTTTAGGCCTGGCCTGCTGCTCCCGGTGCAGTTGCCGTGGCGGGTCGTCCAGGTAATTACCTTATGATGGCGGCACCATTGCCAACGAGGGGTAAAGCACGTGGACCGTATCGAACAAATGACGCTGCTGGCGACCTACAACCAGTGGATGAACCGCAAGGTCTATGACGCGGCTGCCAGGCTTACGGACGATGAGTTGCGCGTGGACCGCCAAGCGTTTTTCGGCTCGGTCTTCGGCACGCTCAACCATCTCACGTTGGGCGACACCGTCTGGCTCAAACGCTTTGCCCTGCACCCCGCCGGCTACGCGACGCTGGCGCCGCTGAACAGCATCGCCGCGCCGTCGGACCTCAAGCAACTGGCGTTCGCCGACCTGGGTGAACTCGCCGCCCGGCGGCGTTGGCTGGACCAATTGATCATCGATTGGGTGCACACCCTGCGCGAACCCGACCTCGGCCATCGCCTGCACTACCACAACATGCGCGGCGCGGCGGCCAGCAAGACATTCGGCGCCCTGCTGGTGCATTTTTTCAATCACCAGACCCACCATCGAGGCCAGGTCACCACGCTGCTGACCCAGGCCGGGCAGGACGTGGGCGATACGGACCTGCTCGCCTTGATTGACTGAACTCAGCGAGCGCTGAATTCGGCATAGGCCTGCAGCAACCGTGCAAAGTCCTCGGGTTGCGGCAACTGCTCGAAGCTTTCGACTGCCGGCGTGGTAGCCCAGGCCAGTTTTTCGCGGGTCCAGGTTTCCATAAAGGGCACGTACTCCGCAGCATTATCCAACAGCGTCGCACGCACGTTGACGAACTCATCGATGCCATGGGGGCGGGTAAACAGCCAGCTCATGCAGTGCGGGCAGCAATAGTGACGATCGACCCCGTGCAGGCCGCCGACCACCGGGCAGCCCTGGGTCACCGTGAACGCGCTGGCGGGAATCAGTGCACTGAGGGAGAACGCACTGGCGGTCATCTTCTGGCAGCCGGTGCAGTGGCACGCCATGGTAATCACCGGCGCCTGGCTCACGCTGAAGCGCACCCGGTTACAACGGCAACTGCCTTCCCGGGGCAGGGGCTCGACGCTCATCACACACTCCTTTTCATGATCAGTGGCATGGCAGGGTAGCGCCGAGGCGGGGGTGTTGAACAGGTCCAGGGGCAAAACCGAACGCTGCTGCGCCCATGGGGGTCGTAACCTCAGGTAAGTGTCGCACCTGCCGCAACACCGATGCCTACAAGGAAGCGCGCCGCAACCAGCGCAACGCCGCACGCCGTGCTTCGCGCCAGGCCAAGACCCACACCAGCACCGACTGGCGCAGTGCCTGGACGCAGCGCCTGACCGATCTGCCAGGGCGACAGCGCCTGCCCCGCGGCTTCGGCGCACAGCCTTTCGTATAAGCAGAAACGCAGAAGCCCCGGACAAACCGGGGCTTCGTTTTCAATCAATCATCATTGGACACCGGCCTGTTGCGTGCCTGGTAACCCGGCAACGTGGCGGCATACGCCAGTGCCTGTTCACGGGAATTGAAGGACGCCAGCCGATCCTGGGGCGTACACACCCGCCATGGCCCGAAATTGACCTGCACAATGTCGTACCCGTTCAGATGCAGCTTCTTCAGCAGTGGAGCGCTCATAGTCACCTCGCTTTCCTGAGATTTCCCAGCGTTGCACGCCCTACCTTACACCCGCATCCAGGCTCATGACCGACCGCATGTCGCATGCGGCCAGGCTACTTGACCTTGCTGCTCAAGGTATCCACGCTGCGCTTGAGATCATCCAGGCTGCGCTTCAAACCTTCGATATCGCTTTTCTGCCGTTCGATCGTGCTGTTCTGATCCTCGACCGTGCGCTTGAGGCTCGCCAACTGGCTGTCACTGGAACTGGCGCTCGAACCGTCCCTGCGCTTGAACTCATCGAACGCGCGGTCCTGCCCCTCCAGCTTGCCTTTCAGGCCTTGCACCTCACTCTCGGTACGTTTCTGCGCAGCCTGCAGCTGTTCAATATCCCCCACCGAAATGCTCGACGCCTTCAACACATACTGATTGCCCGCCTCCAGCGAAGTCCCCGTCAACCGATCACCGCCTGACGCGCTGAAATCCCCCCACTTCACCGCACTCCCAGCCTGTGCCGTACCGGCCAACAGTCCCACGACACCTGCAATAACCATCCAATAGCGCCTGCGAACACTGAGCATCAACCGATTCCTTTCCAGACTGCCGAGATGGCATATTGCTATGACTGTCATTTATACCGCTTGTTCCCGTACTGTAGGAATCCTCCGGCTCGCCTGTTAAAGCCGATGTAGATCACTGATCTGCCAAGCTTTTTCAGGCGCCGTCCATGCAAGAAAGCGGCAGACCGACCTTGCGTCGAAGCGCCTGGATCTATATATTCCCAACCCTGTAACAACGCGCTACCGCCCGAATGGCGAAACTGGTAGACGCATGGGACTTAAAATCCCCCGCTCGTAAGGGCGTCCCGGTTCGATTCCGGGTTCGGGCACCATATATATCAAGGGCTTGCATGATGAACTTCATGCAGGCCCTTATCTTTTTGGCTCCGCAATTTTAGACCCTGCACCGCAATTCCCTTTATACAACTGCGCAAAAACTTAGCATCCAGTCGAGTTTTACCAATCACATGGATGTCCAGTAAGCTGCTCATTCAAACTGGACAAGGACGACTCGCGTGATCACCTGCCATCTGAAGTATCAGATTGACCCCTATCAAATCCCCGCCTTTGAAAACTATTCGAGACTATGGATTGGCATAGTCAACCGAATGGGGGGCACCCACCACGGTTATTTCCTTCCTGCCGAGGGCGCCAATAACGTCGCCTATTGCCTTTTCAGCTTTCCGAGCCTTTCGGATTATGAGCGCTATCGCAAAGAATCAGAGACTGATCCGGAATGTGTCAGCACATTCGCGCTGGCAACAGAGAAGCGATTCATCGTCAGCTACGAGAGAACCTTCTTGCGGCCGGTGCTCGACTGACCCAGGGCCCGGCCCGCCGGGCTCTTTCATACCGTGAAAAAAACGGATTGCCGATGAAAATCCGCCCACTCCAGTTTGAGTTGAAAGACTTCGCTCTCGCGCTTTACGGCCTGAGCCTGATGCTGCCGGCTACAAACGAGCATCATGAGGTTTTCGACGTAAGCCCATACTCATATGGCTGGCATATTTTGCTGTCAGGTATTCTTGCGGTCATGGACGGAGGCATCGCGTGGCTTGCAAACATCGCGTTCATACCGGCGTATCTATACAGGAATGCAAGAAAGTCGCTGATTTGCTCAATCATAGCAATCGCGATGGGCCTAACCTCGTTCTCCTACACCAGCATCTGGAACGATGGCGCCGGAAGGATAAGCATCACAAGCTACAGCTACGGATTTTACGTTTGGATGCTTTCTTTTGCATGGCTTGCCGCCACCTCTGTTATTGAACTTCAACGTGATAAAAGACGCTCACTGACCGCAAGCTCGTAAAACGGGATGACATTGCAACTCGGTCATGGCGTTTTGCACCTTCGGCACGTCACAAAGGTCACGAGGAATGAGTTCAGCAGAAAAGGACGCAGCAAGATCTACCGGTATATCAATAGCAGTAGTAGGTATTGCTCTGGGCCTAGCCGTTGCCGTCTACATAAGCCCTAAAAACGAGTATTTCCTGGGTAATTTTACATACCTCTGGTTACCGCAAGCAGCCGTGCTTGCTCTGGCTCTGGCGTGCAAGACCTCCCGAGAATCAGTGGGCGGAATAGCTATAGCGTTGGCCCTGTATTTGAGTGTTTTCGCCTTCTGGTTTTCTGGTAGGAACGCTGATTCCATGGCTTGGCTGGGTTACTTCTTCAGCTTTCCTGGAGCCTTAATTGGCGCAGGCTTTGCAATCGTGAGCGAGAAGCCCCATCACTCGCGACGAAAGCTGCAGCATCATTGCGATGCGGCAACTATCTTTGTGTCGCCTCTCTTTGAACTATTGCGGCTACTTTCTTGACTGTCTTCGGTAAGCGTAACGGGGAAAAGAGTCACAGCTAGGCTCGATGAAACAATTACTCCAAAGGCCGAAACCTTGACCGCCCTGCCATCACCAGCGATTGCGGGAAAACTGCACGGAAAACCGAGCATAAGCACAACAATCAGTTTGCGCAAAAAATCCACTCCACGGGTTTGCATCATCCTTTAGGGCTGAATCTACAATCTTCCTGGCCAGGCATCCAGTGTGTATGGAATGCCAGTAACTACGTCCATTACGAAATGATAGCGTTGCGCCACACTAATTTATCGAGCGCATGAGGAAGCCATGGCAATAGGTGACAAGATAAGACAATTCTCTGTAGCACCCGCCAAAGATCATCAGTGGATCCGTGGGCTGCGCTACGCGATCATGTTAGAAATTGAAGATTTCAAGGACCGCGAGGGCATGCGCCTATCTCTTTCAGCGGAACGGATAAACGCTCTCAAGGGCAACGAACGTTTCGCTCATCGACTTTCGAATCTGCAAGAAATTATGGATCTCATAGCACCTTTAGAAAACGAAGATCCTTTACGGTCAGCCGAATTAGGAAATGAGTTAGCCCACTACCTATCGGCTAGAGAGAACAATCCTGATTGTAGTAGCCCGATCAGGCTCAAAGGCGAGTTGCTAGGGATGGATCTTGGTCTTTGAATTTATGGATTTCTCCAGCCCCTCGCCCGCAGCCCAAGGAATGGGGGAGTGCCAATATCGGCGCACTTATGACCTGGAGGTCAAATGAGCGAAAACACGTTTGCAGTAGCGGCTGGACATTTGGCAAATACATCAGCATTGCTGGCTTTAATCCTGAACCTTACCGGACGCAGCAGCCTGGCGATTACTTGGACGGGACGTACTCATCTACTCGCGCCCCAGTGCTCGTGTCGACAATGATCATGTCCCACCAAGTATTACTCGGGGCGGTTGTGAGCTTGTATGTGCGGCCAGCGACAAGATTAACGTCACGGAACTTTCGATCCAGAGAAACGGTGGTGCCCGCCCAATGCCTGAGTTCCAGTCGATGTCTACCGGCAGTGAGTCGATATACTGTTTGGGTAGCAAGCGCGAAATTGGTTTTACGGCCATCAATGGTGGCAATGAACAGTGACTTGTCAGTTAGACCGATACGCGCAACGTCAGAATCCGGTAGCCCTTCCGCTGCTTTTTCGGTGTAGCAGATGCAACCACTGGTGAGAGTGATCATCAGAGCCAATCCGAATAATCGCAACGCGCGCGCCTTCGACATACCAGCCTCCAAATCCATGTGGATGAGTGCAGCATTCAACCCCAAACCATATCAAATTGCCACCAACCACTCACTGGAGGGCGGCGTTTACCTGAGGTAAACGAAATGACTGTGCGTAACCGTCCAGCGAAGTCGCCTTCCCTATCCCGGCCTGTGCGGATGAACAACTGTTGATGCTCACGAAGCCGCGAGATTCACTAGCGTTATTTCCGGGAAACATCCCGACTCGGTACTTCCGAGCGTTTCCTCGTCTTCATGAATTCTGGCCCAGGGAGAGCATCACGATAGCGAGAATAATGTTCAAAGAGCGGCGGATTGGGCACGGGCGTGATTTGATCGAAATGCTTGTGAAACTGGCGCCTGCGAAACCCGCTAGAAAAACTTAAACCATAGAATGAGTGATCGGAATGTACTTTTGCGCAGAATTAAGTCATTTAGGGACCTACCTGGCTAAGCCCTCAGCACTTTAAAGTACGCCAATCATTCAACTATCGGCGTCTGTATGAATCTCTGGTTTCGACTTCTCCTCATGCTGCTTCGTCGACCTTGGCGCAAACCGGCAAAAGCGCTGGATTCGACCGTTATCCGAATGCGCGTCTGGCCACTGGACCTCGACGTCAATCGACATGTCACCAACGGCCGATATTTCACCCTGGCCGATGTCGGACGCATGGATTTCGTTTTGCGCAGTGGCGCCTATCGAGTAGCTATTAGAGCAAAGGCGCTGCCCATCGTCGGAGATACTTGGGGTAAATTTCGTCGCGAGCTTAGACTGTTTGAAGCGTTTGAAATCCACACAAGGATGCTTGGCTGGGACGACAAGTGGAGCTTCATGGAGCATCGATTTGTGAGTAAAGGCAGAGTGATCGGCGTTGTCGTAATGCGAGGTCTATTCCGTTCAGCGAAAGGTATTGTTCCGCCAAGCGAGTTTGTTCGAGAACTGGGACTGCCCGAACGGTCGCCAGAGATGCCGGAATGGCTGACCTCGTGGTCGCAGAGCTGCGATGCCATGAGTCGGCAACTCAGGGATGAAGAAAGCACCAATGATTGACTTGACATGCAGTCAGCCCATGACCAGTGCGCTATTGGGACCGTTGATTGCTCCGCCGTTGGCGTGTGCGGCGTAACTTCGCCAGCCCGTGTAATTCGTCAATAACGGGCTGTATGTGCTTTTCTCCGAGCAGGTGCTGGTATACCTCGAAGTGGCCCTATCGCCAAGCGCACTTGCTTCTTTATTTCCTCTATGGCCAGGCACGCCTCATGCACGAAGCGTTCGTCGAATACGCCATGCAACTCAAGCTCCATCCCACTTTTGTCATGGTGTATTTGCACATGGCAGTATCGACCACCATATTGGCCGCTGCTGCAAAATAACACCAGATTAAAACCATGACCGAGGAGCTTACGTAATTGATCCTGAAGACTGTCTTGGTGCAAGCCAGATATTTCCAGCTGCCGAGACGCACACGGGCCATTGGCGAATTGTTTACTCAACATAACCATCTCCACTTTTATCGGTTACGCAGTGCCAGCACTACTGCGCACTATCACGAACAAGCTTACGACGTAGCCAGCCTGAAAAATGTCAGAAGTCGGTAAGGTAATGGTAAATACCACGAGCACTCCGAGTTACTTCCCACTCTGTTATTTACCCACCTTAACCATAAATTAACGCTACCAAACAGAGCAACCTATTAAGCTTGGCTGATGCGCCTCTCCTGCCCCCGGCCACTCATGAGGTGATGGCGCACCATCAAGCCTGCCGGC
Organism: Pseudomonas sp. CFBP13509; assembly: GCF_005233485.1. Lineage (NCBI taxonomy): Bacteria > Pseudomonadati > Pseudomonadota > Gammaproteobacteria > Pseudomonadales > Pseudomonadaceae > Pseudomonas > Pseudomonas sp. CFBP13509. Next base: position 171,406 of record NZ_QGAA01000008.1, on the reverse strand, counting down.
CCAGTCGAAAACGACGCACTACCGATATATCATTCTGGAGTGTTTGACTAATGCCTGACGACAACGCTCATTCGGCAAAACATGCCTCGTACAGTATCGCCCTGGTTAATTATAAAACGCTGCACATGACACGCCTTTGCTTAGGATTGCTACGCGACTACGCTATATACCATCAAGTTCCGGTCTGGGTAGTGGATAACGGTTCCGCCGATGAAAGCACCCACTACCTGCGGACACTTGACTGGATCAACTTGGTAGAGCGGATTCCCCACCCTCGAGAGGCCGGATACATCGCGCATGGTAAAGCCCTTGATCTGATTTTGGGATACATTGAAACTCCGTACTTATTCCTGCTTCATACGGACACATTTGTATTTGATACCGATGTATTCAGCATGATGATGAGCCAAAGTACTGCAACGCCGCGTACAGTGGCAGTCGGTTGTACAGAACAGATCAATCGCGGTTTTTTAAGAACTGCCTGGCGGTTCGGTACTCGACTGATGAAGTACCACTACCGAACGCTCATGCGTTACGTGGGGCTACCCTCTAAAAACCCCAAGCCTTTCAGAGAAACCCACTTGAAAAGTTTTTGCACCTTATGGAACTGCGATGTAATTAAACAACATAACTTGCGCTTCATGATGGATAACCGGGTACCGGGATACGCTCTACAAGACAAGATGGTCAAGCTGGGTTATGCGATCAGCTTTCTGTCAGCACGAAGATTGTTCAGTTATCTGGACCATATTCAAGCCGGCACTGTCGCCGCTAACGGCGGCTATGACACGGACCATCGTCGAAGAAAAACGTATCACGATACCCTGCTGCGCTTTCAAAAAGAGGCGTCAAATGACGCGAAAACGACCAGCACGGAAAAATGACGGTTGCTGATAAGACCGGCCCCCGAGATTCGAACTGAGTGGGAGCGCACAGCTGGCTTGAAAATCGAACCTGATAGGACTTTATCCACGGCCCAGCCCATAGGGCGCTTGTTCGATACTCATCGCTTACTCTGCGGCGCATCAAGAGGGATCTCGAGGATGAAGGTTGCGCCCTGCCCTTCCCCGTCGCTGTGCACGGTCAAGCTGCCACCCATTTCCTGTGCAGCGAGCGCGCAGCTGTGCAGGCCGAAACCGTGACCGTCTTTGCGAGTCGTGAAGCCATGGGAAAAGATACGCGTCAGGTGCTCTGGCGTAATCCCGTTGCCATTGTCGGCCACCGTGATACGCAAGACTGCTCCGTCACCGATAAGGGAGGCGCTGAACGTGATGCACGGGCTGCGATCGACCACGCCGTCCAACGCCTGCCTGGCGTTTTTGATCAGGTTTACCAGAATCAGCAGCACCCGGTGCCGGTCCAGCGACAGCAGTGGCAAGTCGGCAATGTCCTTGACCACCGTCACCTCCTGATTCATCCGTGAGCCGGCACTCATGCGCCAGGCATCATCGATTAATTCCGAGACCGGTATTGTCTCGACGACACTGACGGCAACGGCATAGGACTGCTGGGCAGCGACAATGGTCTTGATGTGGTCAATGCCTTTGGTGAGTTGCTCGAGCTCTTCGATGATGCCCTGCTGCTCTGCCGCCACCGCCTGCGCCAGCTTGAGCAGATAGTCGGGCAGCATCTTTCCCCTCTGGTCCTGGGTGAGAAAATCGCTCAGCTCATGGATGTGTTCGTTCATCATCTGCGCCACCTTGCCCAGGCCCTGGGCCTTGGAGGTGCGCATCTGGCTGCTGACCAACTCGGCCGAAACATTCACGCTGTTGAGGACGTTGCCGACATTGTGCAGCACCGTCGTGGCGATCTCGGCCATGCCCGCCTGACGGGATTTCGCATTCAGTTCGGATTGCACCTGGCTCATGCGTAGCGCCGCGCGTACGCGAGCCTTGAGCTCCAATGGCGAGAAAGGTTTGGCGATATAGTCATCGGCGCCACTCTCCAGCCCGGAGATGCAAGCCTCGCTGCCGCCGCGGGCGGTCAACAGGATGACGGGCAGATGGGCAAAACCGGCGCTCGCCTTGATTCTGGCGGTCAGGCCAAAGCCGTCAAGCTCCGGCATCATCACATCCGAGAGAACGACATTGATCGGTTGACGCTGCAGCATGGCCCAGGCCTGCTCTCCATCAGCGGCGGTGACGACGCTGTAGTCGTCGCGCAAAAGCTCGCTGAGGTAGCCAAGCATTTCCGGGCTGTCATCGACCACCAGGACCCTGGACTGCGAGGTGCGTTCCGGGTGCTGCTCGTTGTCTGCATCGCCCATGGACGCCTGGTCGTTGCTACTGCCACGGCGGCCGTCGTCGAACAGCAAGTGGCGCTGCTCGGTTGTGATCATTGCGGTGGATGACGATCCCTCATGCAGATGACCGGCTTCGGTCGGCACCGTGTTTTGCTCGGTTCCTCGAGGAAATCGAACAAGGAAGCACGACCCCTTTCCAGGCTCACTGTTGACGCTGACTTCGCCCCCCATCAGTTCGACCAGATCCTTGACCAGGGCCAGGCCGATGCCTGTACCGCTGTAATGCCGCGTGGCGGAATTGTCGATCTGGGAAAAACGCTGGAACAGCAGGGGTAATTTGTCAGGCGCGATGCCAATGCCCGAGTCTTGCACCGCGAGCTCAAATCGCTCGTCATCAAGCGCAGTGACTGCCAGATGCACCGTACCGCCAGCAGAGGTGAACTTGATGGCATTACTCACCAGGTTGAGCAGAATCTTCTCAAAGTGTCGGGGGTCCAGGAACACGGTGCCGAGGGCAGGATCGATGCTGCAGGTCAACGTGCAGCCTTTGCCCTTGGCCACCATGGCGGCGTCCTCGGCCAGCACACCCACCGCCTTGTTCAAATCAACGGGCGCCGGACACAGCTCAAACTTGCCTGCTTCGGCCTTGGAGAAGTCAAGGATATCGTTCACGCGGTTCATCAGGCGCAGTGCGTTTCGTTGTGCGCGCTCGATTTGCACGCGCCAGTCCGCCGGCGGCGTGATCGCCACCGAGAGCTGCTCCAACGGGGCGAGAATAAGGGTCAAAGGGGTGCGCAGTTCGTGGCTGACCGTGGCGACGAAATCACTCTTTGCCTGGTTGGCCGTCTCGGCCTGGTTGCGCGCCTGAATAAGTGCAACCGCCTGCGCCTCCAGCACCTCGGTCTGTCGGTGCAGCGTGTCGGTCCGCTCGGCGACCATTCTCTCCAGAGAGGCCTGCACCTGCTGTCTTTCGGCTTCGGCCTCGGCCTCCAGCACCCGGATGCGCAAGGCATTCTCCTGGAACACCCGGACGGCGCGAGTCATGATCCCAATCTCATCGCCGCGTCCAGCACTGGCGATTTCGGCGGTCAAGTCACCGGCAGCCAGCCGGCGCATGACCGAAGCCAGGGCGACGATGGGCTGCGCGACAAACCGCGAGGTGCTCCAGGCGATGGCTCCGGCCAGCAGGATGGCGACGGCGCCAGCGACTATTGTCGCCAGCATGCCGCGATCCTTGTGGACCAAGGCGTCTGAACGCGCTTCGCCTGCGAAGCGCGCAACCAACAGGCCAGCGCTGCGTGCCTCGATACGAACCTGGTCGCGCGCGTCGCCCAAGGCGTTGCTCGCCTGATGGAACCCGGCAAATGCCGCCCGGTAGCCAGCAATCTGATCGCTGACCGTCAGGGGCGTAGCGCTGGCCTGCTGCCCCACAGACGAAGGCAGAACCCGGGCGAGACGGGAGAGTTCATCGAGGATGACGCCTACAGAACTGGCGACCTCGGCCGACGGCGCCAGGCGAAACGACAAGGTCTGCGCCTCCAGGGTGGCAACACGTTCGGCGAAACGCTTGGACAACGCGGCGGCGTTTTGCAGCAAACCGATGGCGGCCTGAATGTCACTGGCGTCATGGGCAATGTGCTCGTCCACTTCAGCCAACATGACTTCAAGGCGCTCTGCCACGCCTCCAACAGCCCCCAGATGCCGCAAAGCCTCGCCGCCCCGGAGCCTGGGAGCCTCGCCAAGCTGCTCGAGCGCCAGGCTGGCTGCTGCCACCGCCGTCGCCAACTGTTCCAGGGTCTCCACCTGTTGCGGCGCCCCCATTAACTCACGCAATTGCTCGACCACAGGCGGCAGCGCCGCACAGGCGTTGCGCGCCGCAGTGGCGGCCGCACCATCACCGGTCACCAGCACCTGGGCCACATTGGCGGTAATGATACGTTCGCCGTTGCGCAGGATATCCAGGATGCGATGGGCGCTCTGGGCGTTGCTCACTCGCGCCTGGTGGTCGGCGGCGCGGGAGTCCAGGCCCTTCAGCCCAACGGCGATGCCCTGTTCAACGAGGGCCGTCGCCTCTCGCATCCGAGCGTAATGGGCGGTCATATTCTCGGTTTCGCCATCCATGGTCAGCGTCGCCACCCGCAAGGACGCGATCGCCGCAGCGAGCCTATCCAGGCTGCCCTTGAGCGATTGCGCCTCTGCCGCCGGGATGGCGTTAAGGCCGTTGATAGCCGTCGCGACCAAGCCTTCGGCCTGGGACACGCTGTCCTGGTCGCGGGTGGCAATGAAGTTTTCCACCCGCCCGGTAGCCCCGTTGACCGAGGCCAGAATTTCCGCGGAATGGCTGGCGGAATCCACCGCACGAACCATGCCTCGCAGGCCGTAGAGGTTCACGAGCGATACCGCCAGCATCAGCAACACCAGTGCGGCAACCGCCAGGCCGATCCTGACGGCAATAGGCCTGGCCGTGGCTGATTTGAATGTCAACATGGGGCCTCGCCTCCTAGCCCGCCGCTACTGTTTCGTCACCTCCGGCAAAGGCGCCGGCGGCGCCGTATGGTTGATGGCCGCATCGATCATCGCCGCAACGGAAGCCTGGCCGTAGAACGGATTGGCGGCACCGCCCACCGGCATAGTGGCAAGCCAGGCGTCCAGGTCTTTGGCATCAATACGTACCAGCGGCACTTCGACGAACTTCGGCACCTGCTTGCCCGCCAGTATCTGCTGGGCCACCCAGAACCCCATCTGGGAGACGCTCGGGGAGGCAGAGACAGAGACGGTCTCGTAGCCATTGGCATCGCGTTCCTGTTTCCACAGGGCAAGTTCGTCCTGACGGTTCCCCATCACGATGATCGGTAAAGGGCGACCCGCCGCCTTGAACGCCATGGCCGCACCATATCCGTCGCCACCCTGGGTAGCCACGGCATCAATGGTGGGCAGCGACGGCAGCGCCAGCGTGACTTCCCTGCGGGCGACAGAAGCCGTCCAGTTCCCGTATACGGTCTTGACGAATTTCAGGCCCGGATAGTCGCTGGCGGCCTTGCGAATGCCATCGCTGATGTTTTTATCCGTGGCATCGCCAGCGATGCCGCGGATCTCCAGTAATGTCCCGTTGCCCTTCAGGCGCTCGGCGATGTAGTCCATTTCCACACGGCCCATGGCGGACCAGTTGTAATCCACGGTATAGACACAGGGCTCGGTGACCAGGCTGGCCATGACGACCACCACGATGCCGGCGTTGCAGGCATCGCGGATCACCCCGTTGAGGGCCGTGTCGGAGGCAGCGAGGATCACGATGGCATCGACGCCCTTGACGATCATGTCCTGGATATGAGCCGCCTGTTCCGAAGCCGAGTTATTGGCGCTGACGACGGGAGCCTCACGGATCAAGCCCTCCTTTTGCGCCTGGAGCGCAATTTCCTGCCAGTTGCGCACCATCACCTTGCGAAAATCGCTACCTGCGTAGGAATTGCTGAAGGCAATGCTGTAGCTCGCGGTAGGGCCGCTGGAGATGCCGTCGGCGGCAGCCTGGGCCGGATTGGCGGCAACTATCGCCAGCCCCGCCACGCAGCCGGCGAAGCGCCCCAAGGTCTTGTGGATCGACTGGGTGTTCATGCTGTTCTCCATCGTGCTTGGCATTTACCAACAGTCATCCACCCGTACCGGCTTACAGCCTGGATCGACGGCGTGTTCTGGTTGGAGCCGTTGGCCCCCACATTGGAGATTTTCGAGCAGGTGAGGTTTGAGGCAGGCATTGAACGTTTCCCTGTATGCCGCGTGCGGGTTGTTGCGTGAGCCGTTGAAAACGCCTGAAGCCCGCCCACCGGCTGTCTTGCCGATACAAGGCTGCTGGCCAACGTCAATGTTTTGCCAGGGTCGGTGCCCTTGGCGGCCGAACATTGAAACCCGTAGATGGCTCGCATTGGCAATGAGCATAGTATCAAAGTGCCCGCTTTGCTCGCGGTCTGTGAACGGATGCGGCGTTCCGAGCCATAGTTTTGTGTTTGACTGCCGCCCCACTCAACCCTGCCTGCTGTTCTACGCTTGTTGTTCGACCCACTTATCGGAGACCCGACATGAACCCACACACCACCGCCCTGGTCCTGATCGAATACCAGAACGATTTCACCACCCAAGGCGGCGTGTTCCATGACGCCGTCAAAGACGTCATGCACACGTCCAATATGCTCGCGAACACCGCCACCACGGTTGAACAGGCGCGCGCGCTCGGCGTGAAGATCATCCACCTGCCGATCCAGTTCGCCGAGGGCTACCCGGAGCTGACCACCCGCGACTACGGGATTCTCAAGGGCGTTGCCGATGGCAGCGCCTTTCGCACCGGCAGTTGGGGTGCCGACATCAGCGAGGCGATTACCCGGGAAGCCGGCGACATCCTCGTGGAGGGCAAGCGCGGGCTGGACGGTTTCGCCACCACGGGCCTGGACCTGGTGCTGCGCAACAACGGCATCCAGACCCTGGTGGTGGCAGGCTTCCTGACCAATTGCTGTGTCGAAGGCACGGTACGATCAGGTTATGAGAAGGGCTATAACGTGGTGACCCTGATCGATTGCACCGCGACCTTCACCGACGAACAACAACAGGCCGCAGAACGCTTCACGCTGCCGATGTTTTCCAGGACGTTGCAACACACCGAGTTTCTCGACGGGCTGAACGCCCGGTAGCGATTGCCCAGAAGGCGGCTTTACAGCCGCCTTCGGATTCCCAGCCACCTGCGACACCCCGGCCGGGTTCGTTGATCTGAAACACCTCAGTTGTCAGGGTGCTCGCTCGCCACTGAATCGGCAGCGTCCACATCAGACATATCCTCCTCAAGGGGTGCATCGTCGTCCGGCGGCAGCGGGATCTTATCCTCATCACGCTTCGGGTCGTGCCCTGTCTCGTTGTCCGTGCCGCGCGTAACAGCCTGCTGTGAAATGTTGCCCGGGGCATTCTCATTGATTTCCATGCTGGCTCTCCGTTCTTGGGCTCGGGATATCCGTGCTTAAGGTTGAGAAACACCATGCCCCCCAGAGTGCCGGGCAACAGACGAATGGACGCGCCCAAACTGGCACAAGGTGACACTGCCGATGCGTGTTTCGATCCATTCGACGCCGTGGGTATTTGCTGGATGGCGCTGACGGCGGGGCGATTATCGATGCGATTGAAAGGTGATAGTGCTCGGAGGTGCTTCGTTCATTTGTCCAGATTCATTGGTTCATGCATCCGTTCGCCTATTATTGCGCGCAGCCATGCGGCATGAAATTCCATGTCTTCCAGAGAAGTCCCCTCAGCCAATCGATATTCGAACTCCTTGCCCCTCGGCCCTTGATACACGACGCTGAAATGTCCATGGCGGTCATAACTGGCGAGCAGGTAAGGGCTGATACAAATGATATCGCTAAAGGGCACCTGCACTTCGGCGGGTTTACGGCCGCGACGGGTGACGGTGAGAGTAAGCAGTTGCCGGTTTTCGTCAAAGGTGAAGGCCAGCACTCTGGACGCAGAGAACATCCACGCGAAAACCAGCCCCATGAGCATAACAAAACCAAGCATGAACAGGATGAGAGGCGACGTGGTGAGACTCGCCCCATCGCTGGACGATGCGCCTTGCATCGCTTCTAGGCCGAAAAAGATCAGCACCATCACCCCTATGACCGGCAGGAACATAAGCAGCACAACGCAGAAACCCAAAATGGCCGCCCCAGTGCTGCCGAGGGTGGGTAAGTCCGGATTGCCATGCCACATAGGTGGGTGAACGCGCGGTTTTTCAGTGCTTGACCCGGCTGCAGGCGTTGCGATGGGGTGAACTGAAGTTTGATGAGTCATCCAGCAGGCTCCGGGGGTGCTGCGTAGACAGTAGCACTATCGCCAGACAGTCTGGTCCGGTACCCACCGATAAACGTCACATGGCTCGCACTGCCGGCCGGCAGACTGGGGAAAGCCCTCCCGCAAATGCTCAAATCGCTGCCCGCAACTCACGGGGTGACAGGCCATAGTGTGAGCGAAAGCGCACGGCAAAACGTGAGGCCGAGGCGTAGCCGCAGGCGCCGGCAATTTCACCGATCGGGCGAGACGTTGTTTGCAGCCGTTGTAATGCTGTCGCCAGTCGAACGCCCTCCAGAATATTCCTGAAACTATTCCCTTCGTTCGCCAGTTGGCGACGCAAGGTCGACTCCCCCAGGTTCATGTGCTGTGCGATGCTCGCAACCGTCCAGTCTCTCTCCGGGCTGGCCATTACCAGCTGCTGCACCCGCTCGCACAAGGGATCGTTGCGCCCCATCAGCAGAGGTCCGGCCTGGCCGCCAAGGCTTAGGCTCAGCAGCACCGCTTCCCCATAATGTGTGCAGAGTGCCTGCGGGGCGTTTGCATTGATGGCGACCAGCAACTGCTCCCATGCCTGGGTGGTGTGCCTGTCCAGGGGAACGCATAGATCGCTCTTCAGTGCACCGCGACCACTCTTGATCTGCTGGCTATATCGGCTGCTGAATTGACGCAATGTCGAGACGGGAAAGGTCACCGCATCGGCGATGTAGTGACCCTGAGGGCCGGGTAAGTTTGAGATACCCAGCTCGCGCCCGGCCGGCATCAGAATCAGATGCCGAGGCCCTGCGCGCATTTCCCGGTCATCCCATTGCAACAGTTTTTCCCCCTGCCGCACTCGACACAAGGTGGTCACGAACACCGGCACCCTGGGCAAGGTAAGGGCATGTCGCGCCCGTATGACACAGGCATCGATAATATTTTCCCGGTGCTGTATGCCGTCACAAGGGCGCATGGTTCTTAACGTCCGTAAGTTGAAGTAATGGTCGCTTTGGCCAGGACGTTGGCGTTGAGCATGTAACCGACCAAGGCTCCGCTGGCCTGGTTGTCGAGCGGTAGCTTATCGACTTTCAAGGCCCACACGGTGAATTGATAGCGATGGGGTTTATCGCCGACAGGAGGGCAAGCGCCACCGAACCCCGGCTGGCCATAATCGGTTCGCCCTTGTACTGCACCCGCAGGCAGGTTTGCCCCCACGCCGCTGGGCAAACTATGGGTGGAGGCTGGCAGGTTGACCAACGTCCAATGCCACCAACCGCTGCCGGTGGGGGCATCGGGATCGTAAACGGTGATCGCGTAGCTTTTAGTCCCTGCGGGGGCGTTTTTCCACGAAAGCTCAGGAGACGTGTTGCCACCTTCGCAACCGAAGCCCTGGAACACTTCGCGACGGGTCAGCGGGCGGTTGTCAGCAATATCCCGGCTGGTCAGTGAGAAATCCGCAGCGTAGCCACTGAGTGTGACGGCCATGGAGAGTGCAGGCAGGATTAATCTGATGTTCATTGCGGCTCCAGCTGAGTCTTGAAGTGAAGCTCGAGTCTAGGTTGAACAAAACCGGGAGACTGTGCCGAAATGCTCGATAACAGTGCCGAAATGCTCGATTGTCCGGACGAACGATGGTTCTCGACGTGCCCGACAGCCTTCAGATGCTCAAGAGCTCGCTGACGGGCAGTCGATGAGTGGTCTTCATCTCCCGCAGGGAGAGGTTCGAGCGAATACTTGAAACCCCAGGGAGCTTCCTCAGCACTGTTTCGACAAAGCGGCTATAGCTGTCCAGGTCCCGTGCAACCACCTCAAGTAGAAAGTCCGCCTCCCCCGTTGTGTTATGGCAACTCAATACCTGCGGGGCTGCCTGGATAATCTTTTCAAACGTTGCCGTGGCTTCTTCGCTGTGATCCGTGCAGGAGATCTGGACAAACGCCTTCAGGCCCAGCCCGAGTTTCTTTCGATTGAGAATGGCTTGGTATCCCTCGATTACCCCGCATTCTTCCAGCCGTCTTTGCTTGCGCCAACAGGACGCTTCGCTGAGGGACAGCTGCTCGGCCAGCTTGACATTCGACAGCTTGCCGTCCCGCTGCAAACGCTCCGATATTGCAATGTCCGCTTTATCGAGCTGCTCAACCATGAAATAACCCCTCAAATTCAGGCTTAAAAATGAAGGTTAATTTCAATTCTTGCGCTCGGTCAATTGCAACTTGAAAGGTAATTTCAAGGCGCTCATTCATAATGGCAATGCCTGAATCGCCCCTCCAAGCCTAGGTAATTTGAATGAAAGCAGTCGTCTACGAAGCCTTTTCCAAACCGCCGCGCCTGATGAACGTGGCCGATCCATCCCCGGAACGTCATGGCGTGGTGATCCAGGTGCTTGGCACCGGGGTGTGCCGCAGCGACTGGCATGGCTGGAAAGGCCATGACCCCGACATTGAACTGCCCCATGTACCGGGTCATGAGCTGGCGGGCATCGTGGCCGAGGTGGGCCACGACGTCACGCGGTGGAAGGTCGGCGACCGGGTGACCGTGCCGTTCGTGGGTGGGTGTGGTGCCTGTGCGCAGTGCAACAGCGGCAATCAGCAGGTGTGCCACACGCAATTCCAGCCGGGCTTCACTCATTGGGGCTCGTTTGCCGAGTACGTCGGCATCCACCAGGCCGATCTGAACCTGGTCGCGCTGCCCGAGAGCATGGACTTCGCAACCGCCGCAAGCCTGGGTTGTCGCTTCGCCACCTCGTTCCGTGCAGTCGTCGACCAAGGCAACGTCAGCGCCGGTCAGTGGGTCGCGGTTCACGGCTGCGGAGGTGTAGGCCTGTCTGCGGTGATGATCGCCCAGGCCATTGGTGCGAACGTGATCGCCATCGATATTTCCCAGGAAAAACTCGATCTGGCGCGCGCCCTCGGCGCTGTCGCCACCATCAATGCCCAGTGCGTCGCGGACGTCACCGAAGCCGTGCTGGAAATCACCCAGGGCGGTGCCCACGTCTCGCTGGACGCCTTGGGCCACCCAACCACCTGTTTCAACTCCATCAACAACCTGCGCCGTCGCGGCAAGCACGTCCAGGTCGGGCTGATGCTCGCTGATCACGCCACGCCGGCCATCCCCATGAGCAAGGTTATCGCCCATGAACTTGAGATCTACGGTAGCCACGGCATGCAGGCGCATCGCTATGGCGCCATGATCGAGATGATCACCTCAGGCAAGCTGGCGCCTGAAAAACTCGTGGGTAAAACCATCAGCCTGGAACAGTCCATCGACGCGTTGACGAACATGGACCGCTTCGAGACGGCAGGGGTAACCGTCATAACCGAGTTTTGACCCATAACGCCACCCTGAGCCGCACTGAACAATAGTTTAGAAATCTCTGAACTATCTATTTGCACTTCCCTATTCTTTCCGCCAAGCGCCCCTCCCTACTATTGGCGGCAACAAAGGAGCCTTTCCACAGAGATGGGGCCCGAAGATTGCCTTTTCTGATTGTCACTGCCGTTTTTTGTGCGTTTCGGTCCACGCCGAAACGCCGCTGTGTCAATCATGCGAAGGCACCTTTGGAGCAGATCGATGAAATTGGAAGTATTCCGAACGTTGTGGGGCTACACCGCAAGCAAGGCACAAGCGCTCGAAGAGTTGCTTGAGGCCGGGTTCGATGGCATGGAAGCCCGCCTGCCCATGACCGCCAGCGAACGCGCCGAGTTCGCAGCCTTTCTACGCGCCAACCATGTCAGCTATATCAGTACCGTCTTCAGCGCCTACGATGTTCTGCCGCAACAATCGGCGAGCGTCGACGAACACCTTCTGGACCTCGATAAAAAACTCGCTTGGGCGGCTGAGTTGTCGCCGCGCTTCATCAACCTGCTGGCTGGCAACGACCGCTGGCCACTGGCACAGCAAGTCGACTTCTTTGGCCGCGCGATGGACGTCGCGCGCAAGCACGGCCAGGTGTGCGCCTTTGAAACCCATCGTGCGCGCTCGTTGTTCAACCCCTGGGTCACCCTCGAGCTGATCCGTCAACTGCCGGACCTGCGCTTCACCAGCGACATCAGTCATTGGGTCGTCACCTGCGAGCGTCTGCTCAACGATCCGGAAGATGACCTCAGCGCTTTCGTCGAGCGCGTTCACCACATTCAAGCCCGGGTCGGTTATGACCAGGGGCCCCAGGTTCCCCACCCCGCCGCTCCCGAGTACACCCAAGCGCTGGCCTTCCATCAGCAGCATTGGGAGGCCATCTGGCGATCCCAGGAAAGTCGCGGCTATCAGGTCAGCACGCTGACACCGGAGTTCGGTGCCGACGGCTACCTGCATCACCTGCCCTTCACCAATGTGCCGGTGGCCGACCTGTGGTCGCTGAATGTGTGGATGGCAAATACCGAGCGCGAGCATTTCCGGCGTTTCAGCGGCGCCTCAACCCGATAAGGAGCGTTACTTCATGCCTGACCAAACGCCAAAGGCCGCCAACTTCAATCGCATTCCGCTGGTGGACATCGCCGGGCTGTACAGCGACGACATCACACAGCGCCAGGCAGTGGCCGAAGAACTCGGTAACGCCGCCCGCGCAGTGGGTTTTCTGTACATCAAGAACCACGGCATCGAGTCGTCGTTGATCGACGGCGTGCGTCACGCGGCGAAGGACCTGTTTGCGCAATCCCTTGCGTACAAGATGCAGCATTACATCGGCACCTCCCGCAGCCACAAGGGGTTTGTGCCTGAAGGCGAAGAGGTCTATGCCAAAGGCAAACCGGACCACAAGGAGGCGTTCGATATCGGTTTTGAAGTAGGCGAAGACGATCCGCTGGTCAGGGCCGGGACCCCCTTGATCGGGGCCAATGAATGGCCGGACCTGCCGGGTTTCCGTCCCGCCGTCGAAGCGTACTACGCTGCGGTGTTTGCGCTGGGGCGTCGCCTGTTCAAGGGCTTCGCGCTCGCATTAGGCCTGGAAGAGGACTATTTCGAGGCACTGGTTACCCGCCCACCGTCGAAACTGCGCCTGATTCACTACCCCTTTGACCTGGCCGCCCAAGACGCACCCGGCATTGGTGCGCATACCGACTACGAGTGCTTCACCATTTTGCTTGCCGACAAGCCAGGTCTCGAGGTGATGAACGATCAAGGCCAATGGATTGATGCGCCACCCGTGGACGGTGCCTTTGTGGTCAACATCGGCGACATGCTGGAGGTCATGACCGCGGGTACGTTTGTCGCTACGGCTCACCGAGTGCGAACCGTCAGCGAAGAGCGCTACGCCTTCCCACTCTTCTACGCGTGCGACTTCCATACGCAGATCAAGCCACTGCCACAGTTTCTTGAAGGCGCTTTTCTTGAAGGCGCTAGGGATTACCAGGAAATCACCATCGGTGAGCACATGTTCGGCCAAGCGTTGCAGACCTATCAGTACCTGCGCCGCAAAGTCGAACAGGGCGAACTCACGCTGTACGAGAAAGCGCGCAAGCCATCGAGTTTCGGTCACTTGAAGAGCCAGGCGCAGGACGCGTCCTGATGCAACCCTCAGCCTGGTCACACCGCCCTGTTTAACCACCCGCCCAACCCTACTTTACCGACGTGGAGTCATCGATGATGCGCAATCCAATCAATCATGCTGTCCGCTTGACCCTGCTGGCCGTCGCACTCCTTGGTGCGGCCGGCGCCCATGCAGCAACGACGGTGACGCCCGGCGTACTCAAGATCGGCATGGAAATCACCTATCCGCCCTTTGAGTCATACGACGAACATAAAAACGTCGTCGGTTCCGACCCCGAGCTGGCGCACCTGCTCGCCAAGCACCTGGACCTCAAGGCCGACTTCGTCGACACCAAGTTTTCCAACCTGATCCTCAGCCTGAACGCCGGCCACTACGACGCGATCATCTCCGGCATGTACATCACGCCCCAGCGGCAGACGCAAGCGCAAACCATCCCCTACGCCCAGACCGGCGCAGCGATCATGGTGCTGAAGGACAGCCCGCTGAAACCGAAAGTACCGGAAGACCTCTGCGGCCTGAAAGTCGGCCTGGAAAAAGGCACCACGTGGGTGACGCAGTTCAACACGCTCTCGACCGACTACTGCACCCCGAATAACAAGGGCGCGATTATGGTCAGCGAGTTCCCATCCGCACCGGAGGTAACCCAGGCGCTGCTCTCCGGCAATGTGCAGGCTCAGGTTGAGATCGACGGCGCCGCCGGCATGATCGCAGAACGCACCAAGGGCCGCGTCGTGGTGAGCACCGAGCACTCGATCTATCAGCAGACGCTGGGTATTTACGTCAAGAAAGGCAACGACGCGCTCTATCAGGCACTGCTCAAGGCCTTTGAGGCGAGCAAGGCTTCCGGTGAATACACCGCCCTGTTGAAGAAATACAACCTCGAAGAACCGACTAACTGACCCGGTGCAGCCCTGTGGGAGCGCTGCCGCTCCCACAGTCGGCGGCTTTCGCTTGACTGCCCGGCCCAGGTAAAGCCTGTGTCGACGCCAGCAGTTGGAGAGACACATGCAATTTGAATGGCCTTACTTTTTTTCTCTGTTTTCGCTCTCGGACTTCTGGAAAGCCTGCATTACGGTGGTGGAGCTCAGCACGCTGGCCTGGTTCATCGGCATGCTGCTGGGCTTCCTGCTGGCTTCGGCCAAGCTTTCGGCCGCGCGCTGGATCAGCGTGCCGGCGTCGATTTATATCTGGTTCTTTCGCAGCGTGCCGCTGCTGGTATTGGTGGTGTTCGTCTATAACCTGCCGCAGATGTTCCCGGTCACCCGTGGCGTCCTGTCCAACCCGTTCTATTCCGGCCTGCTGGCCCTGGTGGTCACCGAAGCGGCCTATATGGCGGAAATCCACCGTGGTGGCTTGATATCCGTGGCCAAAGGTCAAAAAGAGGCCGGCCGCGCGCTGGGCATCGGCCTGATCGGTTTGCAGCGCCTGATCGTGATCCCCCAGGCGTTCCGCATTTCCCTGCCGACGCTGATCAACGAATACATCACCGTGGTGAAACTGACCTCGCTGGTCTCGGTGATTTCCTTGACCGAACTGTTGACCGTGGGCCAGCGCCTTTACGCGCAAAACTTCCTGGTGATGGAAACCCTCTCGGCTGTGGCGGTGTATTACGTGCTGATCGTGACCGTGCTCGGCTGGTTGTTTCATTGGCTGGAGCACCACCTGGAACTCAACAACCGCATACCCCAGACGCTGGATGACACCAGCATGGGGCGCCTACGCGCATCACAACCCGCCCCTCCTTCGGCAAGCGCTCGGAAAACCTCCGGGCCTGGCTCGGCACCCGCCCTGCAACTGGTCGACATTCACAAGCGCTACGGCCAGCACGCTGTGCTCAAGGGCATCAACCTTGATGTAAATGTGGGTCAGGTGATTTCCATCATCGGCCCGTCGGGCTCGGGAAAAACCTCGCTGATCCGCACCGTCAACGCCCTGGAAAGCATCGACCAAGGCGAGATCATTCTGTTCGGCGAAAGCTATATCCACGCCGGTGATAACACCAACACGCAACAAGTACGCCGTGGGGTACAGCACATCGGCATGGTGTTCCAGGGCTTCAACCTGTTTCCCCATCGCACCATTCTTGACAACGTCACCCTCGCGCCGCGCTATCACGGCCGCGACAAGCTCATCAGCGAGCAGCGCGCCTACGCCCTGCTGGACAAGGTCGGACTGCTGGCTCACGCGCACAAGTATCCGCATCAGTTGTCTGGGGGGCAGCAACAACGCGTGGCAATCGCCCGCGCATTGGCCATGGATCCACATATCATGCTGTTTGATGAGCCGACGTCAGCCCTTGACCCGGAACTGGTAGGCGACGTGCTCAAGGTCATCGGCGACCTGGCCAAAGAAGGCATGACCATGCTGATCGTGACTCACGAGATGGACTTCGCCCTGTCCATTTCCGACCGGGTGATTTTCATGGAGGACGGCCTGGTTGCGCTGGATGCGGCGCCTGGGATGATTCGTGCCGATCAGTGCGGCGAGAGAATCAAGGCGTTCATGCGGGTTTGAAGCCAGCGTGAGTGGGGCCTGAAATTCGAAACGCAAGCGTCGCTGATCAGCGCCACTCACCTTACTCTCAGCGCCTGGCCTTGAGCCGGACACTGGCAAAGGTAGATTCCCCCCGCGCCTGCTCCAGGGCACTCATTGGCATCGTCACCGGTACGGCGCGAATCATCGGCCTCAACATGCCGGCTTGCTCGCCCGCCGTCACCAGGCGCTCGTCGCTGGGCGGCACGCCAAAGTACTCGCGGTAGCATTTGGAGAAGTGCGGCGTGGACACAAACCCGCAGAGCAAGGCCAACTCCACGATCGAAATGGGGGTTTGCTTGAGCAACTGGCGCGCGCGGATCAGCCGCAACCGCAGGTAGTAGCGCGAGGGCGAACAGTGCAGGTACTTCTGGAACATGCGCTCAAGCTGCCGGCGTGACAGGGCCACGTACTCGGCCAATTCATCCAGGTCGATCGGTTCTTCCAGGTTGGCCTCCATCAGCGCGACGATTTCCTGCAGCTTCGGTTGCTGGGTGCCGAGCATATGCTTGAGCGGCACGCGCTGATGGTCCTGCTCGTTGCGCATGCGCTCGTACACGAACATGTCCGAAATCGCCGCCGACAACTCATGCCCATGCTCACGCCCGATCAGGTGCAGCATCATGTCCATGGGCGCAGTGCCGCCCGAGCTGGTCAGGCGATCGCGGTCGAGGGTGAACACGCTGGCGCTGAGGCTCACCCGTGGAAAGGCTTCCTGCATGGCCGCCAGCCACTCCCAATGCACGCTGCATTCAAACCCGTCGAGCAGCCCCGCCCGGGCCAATACCCAACTGCCGGTACAAATACCGCCCAGGCGCTTGGAATAACGCGCCTGGGTCCGCAGCCACTTCATCAGCTCGTCGCTCAGGGTGTGTTGAATACCCGTGCCGCCGCACACCACGACGATATCCGCAGAGGGCGCAGCGGCTATGGAACAGTCCGGCGTGATGGGCATGCCGTCGCTGGCCCACACAGGATGACCGTCGACACTGGCGGTGTGCCAACGATACAACTCCTGGCCTGCCAGTTGGTTGGCCATGCGCAGCGGCTCTACCGCCGACGCCAACGAGATCAGGGTGAACTGATCCAGCAGCACGAATACCAAACAGGTGACCGGCCGGGGGTTCATGGGCGCGAAGCCAGGGGGATCGATTTTTGGGTGCGGTCGGGCTGCCGCGCCGTGATCACGCCGACCAGGGAAATCAGCAAGGCCAGGCCGATGGTCGACGACACCTCAAAGCGGTGCTCGGGCGTCAACAGCATCACCGCCAATGCGCAACAGATGAAGACGATAACCACCCAGGTCAGCCAGGGAAACAGCCACATCTTGAACGTCAGGGTGACATTGCGGCGTTGCAGGACCTTGCGCATGCGCAGTTGCGACACGGCGATCACCAGATACACCAGCAAGGCGATGGCGCCCGAGCTGGCCAGCAGAAACTGGAACAATCCGGCCGGCATGAAGTAACTGAGCAAGGTCACGCCAGCCCCGAGGATCGTGCTGGCGATCACGGCGGCCCTCGGCACACTCGCGGCGGAGGTCTTTTTCATCAGCGTGGGCGCATCCCCGCGCTTGCCCAGGGAATACAGCATGCGTGAAGCAATGTAGATGGACGAGTTCATGCAGCTCGCCACGGCAATCAACACCACCACGTCCACCAGTAACTTGGCGTGGGGAATGTTCATCAGCTCCAGGGCACGCTGATAAGAGCCTACCGACGCCAACAGCGGGTCATTCCACGGCACCACGGAAATCACCACGAAGATCGACAACACGTAGAACACGCCGATGCGCCACATCACCGAGCGCGTGGCCCGGGCGATATTTTGCGCCGGGTTATTGGACTCGGCAGCCGCGATGGTGACGGCTTCCGTGCCGATAAAGCTGAACATGATGGTGATGAATGCCCCGACCACCGCCGACAAACCGTTAGGCGCGAAACCACCGTGCTCTTCCATCAGGCGACTCAAGCCGCTGGCCTCCCGTTCGGGAATCCAGCCCATCAGCACCGCGCCTCCCAGGCCGATGAAGCCGATGATCGCCACCACCTTGGCCATGGCAAACCAGAACTCGAATTCACCGTACTTGGAGACGCTGAACAAATTGGTAACCACCAACAAAAAGATCGACAACAAGGCGAACAGCCAAGCGTCGATCTGCGGGAACCACTGGTTGAGGATATGCCCGGCGGCCAGGGCTTCGATGGGAATCACCAGCACCCAGAACCACCAGTACAGCCAGCCGATCGTAAACCCGGCCCAGCGGCCGATGGCCTGGTCGGCGTAGGTCGAGAATGAGCCGGTGTCGGGGTTGGCCACCGCCATCTCCCCCAGCATGCGCATGACCAGCACCACCAACAGGCCGGAAAACAGATACGCCAGCATCACGGCCGGCCCCGCCGCCGCGATGGCGTGCCCGGAGCCGACAAACAGCCCCGCGCCGATAATGCCTGCAATGGAGAGCATGGTGACATGACGCGGCTTGAAGCCCTGCGCCAGCTGGCCGTTGGAGTCCTTGGAAATCAGGCTATTCATCGTTGTTTTTTATTCTCTGTGATCGACGTTAAGACGTACTGACTGGAAGGTCAGGCGATCATCATTTCTTAATGACGGGTCACAGTACGCGGCCTGCGTGCCGCAAAAATAGCCTCATAGCGGCACGCCGGTGCCTGATATCGACATTGGCGGGCGGCCGCCGCTCATTGCCTCGGCGGGTCAAGGTTCGCCAGAAAGCCTGCGATCAGCGCGTTGAACACCGCGCCCTGATCGTCGTGCACATAGTGGCTCGCGTCGGCGACCTCCACCGTCCGCACATGGGGGTTGCTGGCCCTCATCGCCTGCAGCGTCGTCGGCGGCAGGAAGTCCGAGCGACCACCGCGAATGAACAGGCTGGGGCAATCCAGCGCACGCACCGCTGGCCACAGGTCCGTCGGCTCGATACTCAGGCGGGCCTGGGCAATCCCCTGCTGATCATGGCGCCAGCCAATCACACCGTCGCGTTCCTGCATCGAATGCGCCAGCCTCGACGCCAGGCCCTGCTCCGACAACCCCGGGCGCGAAGCCCTCCAGAACCCACGGGCTGCGTCCCAATTGTCGAACTGCAACGGCGTCTGGCCCATCTCGCGGCGGATACGTGCGGCGCCATCGCCCTGGGTTGAAGAGCCGGGGCCGATGTCCTCGATCAGCAACCCCAGCAAGCGTCCCGGATGTTGCCGCGCATACTCGAGGGCGTTGGCGCCGCCCAATGAATGCCCGAGCAGGACAAAACGCTGCAGGCCGACATGGGCGATCAGATCCTCAAGGTCCTCGACATAGGATTGGGTGTGATACGTGGAGGGCTCGGCCCAGTCGCTCAACCCACGACCACGCTGGTCGAGGGCATAGATGCAGTAGCCCTCCCCCAGGGATTGCACCAGCGACTCCCAGGTCTGGGCATAGGCGCGCAGGCCGTGCAACAGCACCAGGGGCACGCCACTCGATGCGCCCCAGCGCAAATAGTGCAGGCGCAGGCCCGAACGGTTGGTGAAGAAACAGCTGTCTGCAGGCATGGGCTTGCTCCTTTAGAAACGGTCGAAGCGATAAGGGCTTGGGTCAATGATCGGCGCATGCCCACTGACCAGGTCCGCGGCGAGATGACCCGCCGCCGGCGATGTACCGAAGCCGTGCCCCGAGAAACCGGTGGCCACGGTCAGCCCCGGAATCTGCGCGACCGGGCCGATGACCGGGTTGGAATCGGGTGTCACGTCGATAGTGCCGGCCCAGGCCTGGGCGATCCGTGCCTGTTCAAACACCGGCCAGGCCGCCATCAGGTTGTTCATCGCGTCGCTATTGAGGCGCGGGTTGGCCGCCGGATCCTGCACCCTGACGCGCTCGAACGGGCTGACGCTGTCGGCGCGCCAACGCCGCGCCAGGGCCAGGTCATTGATGAACGGCTTGCCCAGCGACACGTTCAGCACACTGCGTTGCGCACGGAACTGCGGCATGTATTGCTTGGCGAGCAGCAGATGGTCGAGGGTCAGGAACGCATCCAACTTACCCCGTTGGGTAATAATGAAACCGCCGTCCTGGTGCTTGCGAAACGAAAAGTCCGGCGCACCGACCGCGATCTGCGTCGGCCCCTCCATGGGGTGGGTACGCAGCACCGAGCAGGTCAGGGGCAAGGTCGGCAACGCCACACCGAGGTTGCCCAGAAAGCGCCTCGACCACATGCCCCCCGCCAGCAGCACATGATCACAACGGATTTCGCCCTTTTCCGTGACCACACCGCTGACCGTGCCGCCGGACATCTGCAGCGTACGCACCGCGCATTGCTCGATGATCACCACGCCCCTGTCCATGGCGGCCCTGGCAATCGCGCTGCTGGCCAGCGTCGGTTCGGCACGCGCATCGGAAGGGGTAAAGATGCCACCGGCCCAGTCACCCGTGCCGCCTGGCACCAGCGCGTCGATCTCACGCTTGCTGAGCAGGCGTGAATCCAGCGACAAATGCTCCACCGACTTGAGCCACCCCTCGTGCATTGCCATTTGCGCCGGGGTGCGCCCGACAAACATGATGCCTTCCTGGCGATACCCCACATCCGCCCCTACCCGCTCGGGCATCTGCGCCCACAAGCGGTCGGCGGCCAGGGCCAGCGGGATGTCGGCCGCGTGGCGGCTGGTCTTGCGCACCCAACCCAGGTTGCGGGACGACTGTTCGGCGGCGATCCGGCCTTTTTCCAGGACCACCACGGCGATATTGCGCTCAGCCAAGGTCAGCGCAGCCGTGAGGCCGATGATCCCGCCGCCAATGATGACGACGGCGGTCGCGCTGGGAAACACGGTGGAGGTTGTCACGGGCGCTATTGTCGGTGCCATGGTCAGGACTCGGTAAACGAATAAGGGCGGCCAGGCCTGTGCATGGCCGCGTGACGATTATTGCGACAGGCGAATGAGGTCGACCTGCGCCTTCGACGCGTTGCGATACGCCGTCACTTCCAGCTCTACCTTGTAGACCGTCGAGCCCAGTGGCGGGCAGGTCACGGTGCTGGCCGGGTCGACGCCGCGAAACTTCTCGCCGATCAGGCCCATCACCGCCGGCACGTCCTTGGGGTCCTGGATGAACACCCGCGAACACACCACGTCGGCCAGGCTCGAATCGACAGCCTTGAGGGCCGATTCGATGTTGGCGAACACCTGGTGCGCCTGTTCCAGGACATCCTCCGGGATCAGCTTGGTCTGGGGGTTGCGGCCGGCGGTGTTGGACACGTAGATCCAGTTGTCCACGCACACCAGACGCGAATAGCTGGCCTGGTCTTCGAACGGTGAACCGGTCTTGAGCTTGGTGATTTTTGTCATGTCGAATGCCTCGTCAAAGTGAATGAAGCTACGGCTCAGCGCAGCTCCGGGGTTTCCCACAGGTTCAAGGTCACGCCGATGCCGTGCTTGACGGCGTTGCGGTACACCACCGTGCCCCAGGCCACGTCTTCGACGGGCATGCCGCCCACCGACATGATGATGATTTCCTCATCGTTCCTGCGGCCAGGCGCGGCCCCGGCGATGATCTTGCCGATGTCTTCGACGTCATCGAGCTGCATCTTGCCTTCGGCAATCATGTCCATGAAGCGCACGCCAATGACCGGCACGTTGTGATGCGCAGGCTTGGGCAATTCCTCGAACCAGGCCTGGTACAGACCGGTGTTGTCGAGCACCTTGCGTACGTCGGGCTGCTCCATTCCCGCGTCGAGGGAGCAAGACGCCGGCATCGCGAGGAAGGCACCTGGCTTGACCCACTCACGCCGCACAATTGGGTAGATCGAGGGGTCGCCCGTGGCACCGGAGCTACAATAAGTAACAAGGTCCGAGTCGCGGACCACCGCTTCGAGGGTGTCGACCACTTCTATCGTGGTGATCTGCGGATACGTCTGTTCGACCCACGCGATAAAGTTGTCGAGGCTCTGCTGGCCACGGCCCTTGATCTTCAGGGTGTCGATATGCGGGCACACCGCGATGAAGGCCGCCAGGGTGGTCTTGCCCATCACGCCAGGGCCAAGCAGGCCGACGACTTTCGAGTCCTTGCGCGCCAGGTGGCGTGCGCCCACGCCGGGGATCGCACCGGTGCGGTACGCCGACAGCAGGTTGGCCGACATATGGGCCAACGGCGCGCCGGTGTCGGGGTCGTTCAGGGTGAACATCAGGATCGAACGCGGCAGGCCTTTTTCGCGGTTGGCGATATTGGAGCCGTACCATTTCACCCCGGCGGTGCAGAAGCTGCCGCCCAGGTAGGCCGGCATGGCCATCATGCGCCGATCCGCGGTGGGCTTGGGCATGTTCGGGAACGGCGAATCATGCGGGAAAATCACCATCGCGCCATGGGAATCATTGTTCGGGCCGGCCATGCGGTAGTCACCGGCATACAGCAGGCCGAACATTTCCTCCATGGTGTTCACGCAGGCCAGCATGTCGGTCACACCCGCGCGGATCATGTCCTGCTCGGAGAGGTAGATAAAATCGATTTTTGTAGTTGTAGACATAGTTATTCTCGGGCTGAAGGTGATATCGCTGCGGTAGGCGCAGCTCCACGCTGTCGAGATCGAGTATCGGGCGGGGGATGGCGGCGGTATTGTAAATTTCGGACATGCCGCCCAGTCGGGTATGACGATAGTTGGCGCGATTAATGCGTTGATTTTCCCCTGGCGCTGCCTGCCCAAGGAGCAACCATGATCAAACCGAGTGTGCCGACTCCCCGGCTCCACACCGCGAACGAACAACCCTGGTTCGTGCTCAACTCTTCACGCTATTCAGTGATGCCGTCCGCGCACCCGGCGATCTCGCATTTCTATGCCTTCGATGTGGCGCAATCGACCAACCTGCTGGCCGTGCCGGATGGCTGCGTGGATATCCTGTTCGACTGTGATGCGACGCGGCCGACTGCGCGCATCTGCGGCACCCCGCTGGTGGCCCAGGCGGTCGAGCTGCACCAGCACCACCACTATTTCGGCGTGCGCTTTTCGCCGGGTGTGATCCCCGGCTTCGTCAATGTACTGGCCGAAGAGTTGACCGAGCGGGAGCTCGATCTGCTGGAAGTCTCCGAGTTCGCCCAACGCCTCTTCGAAAGCATCGTCCAGGCACCGCTGCTGGGCGACCAGATGCGGCTGTTCAACGACTACCTGACCCCGCGCCTGATGGGCAAGACGTCACGACTCACCGCCATGATCATCCAGCAGGCGCTGCACCATCGCGGCGATATCCGCATCCAGCAACTCGAAGACCTCAGCGGCTACACCAGCCGGACCCTGCACCGCCAGTTCAACCAGGATACCGGCATGTCACCCAAGGCGTTTTGCCGGATCATCCGCTGCCAGGCGGCCCTGGACACCCTCAATACCCAGCACGATGTATCGTTTTCGCAGTTGGCCCTCGACCTGGGGTTTTCCGACCAATCCCACTTCCTGCGCGACTTCAAGAAACTGGTCAGCACCACCCCCTGCGACTACCAGCGCACCATGACGCAAAACGCCTACAGCGACAGGATCAGCTACGCCTGATCACGCTGTTTGCGAATAAACCCGCGTCTCCATCGTTTCTCCATAAAACCTCCCATGAAAGCGCATGCTCGTGGTGCACAGTAGCCTTCGTCGCCCCATGGTAATTCGCCATACTGCGATGACCGAACAGCACGACCGAGCCGACCATGACTGAATCACACCCTGTATCGACACCGACGGACCTCGCGGCCCCACGCCAGGCGTTGGTACTGATCGCCGAAGACGAGCCGGAAATCGCCGACATCCTCGCGGCCTATCTCAAGCGCAGCGGCTTCCAGACCGCCCATGCCCTGGATGGGCGCCGCGCCCTTGAACTGCATCAATCGCTCAAGCCCGACCTGGTACTGCTGGACGTGCTGATGCCGAAGCTGGATGGCTGGATGGTCCTGGCCGAGATCCGTCACCGAGGCACCACACCGGTGATCATGCTGACCGCCCAGGACCAGGACATGGACAAACTCATGGGCCTGCGCATCGGTGCCGACGACTACATCGTCAAGCCGTTCAACCCCGCCGAGGTCGTCGCCAGGACCCAGGCGGTGCTGCGTCGCTCCCTCGATCATGGCTACGGCGCCCACCAGCGCGTGCTGCGGGTGAATGCCTTTGAAATCGACATCGACAGCCATGAAGTCAGCGTGCAGGTCGGTGCCCACACGCACAGGCTCAACCTGACGGTGACCGAGTTCAGATTGTTGGCGCAACTGGCCAAGGCCCCCAAGCGCGTATTCAGTCGCGCCGAGTTGCTGGCCCTGTGTTCGCCCGAGAGCGACAGCCTGGAGCGCACCGTCGACAGCCATATCAGCAAGTTGCGGCGCAAAATCGAAGACCTCGGCCTCCAGGGCGTACCGGCCAGCATCCGTGGGGTCGGCTACCGGTTCGGGAGCCAGCCATGAAGACCGCCAACAGTTTGAGCCGGCAGATCATCGTGTCGATGTCCGCCGTGGTGCTCTGCGTGATAGCCCTGGCCGTGGTCGGCTCCTACGTGTTTTATGCGTTGCTCTGGACGTTCTGGCCGCCGTCGGATCTGGACGTGGACGAATGGCTGCCCACCGGCATGGAGTGGGCCTGGATGGCGCTGATCACCTGCATCAGCCTGGCGGTGGGCGCCGTGGTGGCGATCAAACTGTCCCGGCGCATTCTGATGCCCTTGAACTCGGTCGCGGCCAGCCTTCGCCGGCTCGCCGATGGTGACCTCGATGCCCGGGCGACGGCGTCCGACCGCTCACTGGCAGAGGCCACCTTGCTGGTGGATGACTTCAACAGCATGGCCCAACGCTTGAAACGCATGGCGCAAGAGCAGTCGTTCTGGAACGCCGCGATTGCACATGAACTGCGCACCCCGCTGACCATCCTGCGCGGCCGCCTGCAAGGGTTGGCGGAAGGCGTGTTCACCCCGGACCAGGCGCAGTTCTACAGCCTGCTGGGCCAGGTGGAAGGCCTGACGCGCCTGATCGAGGACCTGCGGGTCGTGGGCCTGGCGGACAACGGCTACCTCGAAGTGCAGATCCAGAGTGCCGACCTGGCCGAGGAGATCAAGGCCGACGCCTGCCTGTTCGAACCGGGCCTGCAGGCCTGCGGGTTCGTGCTGCACCTGGACCTGCTCGAACGGCCTGTGCAGTGTGATCCGGCGCGGATTCGCCAAGCCTTGCTGGCCATGCTCGACAACCTGAAACGCCATGCAACCCCCGGCAACGTCACGGTGCGCCTGGGCAACCAGGATGGCCTGAATACCTTGAGTGTCGCGGACGAAGGCCCGGGGATCGCAGAAGCGTTTGCAACGCACATCTTTGAGCCGTTCCAGCGTGGCGAAAGCTCGCGCTCCCGCGCCCAGGGCGGCAGCGGCCTGGGGCTCGCCGTCGTACGCGCGATTGCCCTGTCCCATGGAGGTCGCGCGACCTGCCGGAACCTCGACAACGGCGGCACCTTATTCGAGCTGAGCTGGCCCGACCAGTTGGTCGCCATCTAACCCCCCCAGGTGAAGGCATGCGCCTCTGTATTTTCAGGGTCAATCGGTACCGCCACTTTGCCTTGCTCGACGCACAAGGACGTTGCATTGCTTTCAAGAGCTGCGAAGGGATTCCACAGAACGGCGAATGGGTGCAAGTCAACGAAGTCAACCTGGCCTGGTTGAATCGCGCGCTGCCTGCGCGCGCCTTGACCAGGCCACACACCCGCCTCTTGTAGTCAGCCTGGAATTGCCTGTATGCCTTTCAACTATCGTGATCGAAACGTGATTGACGTGGCGCTGCTTGAAGACTCGGTAAGGCTCTATAGCGCCAAGCTCAAGCGGTTGCAGCGCTTCTGGATTCCCCTGCAGAAACAGGCGCCACGCCTGGTGTTGTCACTGTGGGTCCTTGGGGTTGTCGCATCGCTGTTCAGCCAGTCCTATTACCACTGGTTATTTACCGCGCCGGCGATTTGCCTGCTGATCACCCTGGAAATCGTGATCGAAGAAGTGCAGATCGACTTGTTACTGATGACCGAGGAAACGCGCTATCTGCTCGACATCACCCGCGGTCTTTATACCGGGACCCTGAGTTCCCGCCCCCCTACTTTGCGTAAACCAGGTGGCCCATGCCCTCCGTCACACCTCCACTACTGATCGAGCAGAGCCGCAAAATCGGTCAACAATCCGCCAGCCAGACACTCAAGGCGATCGCCAAGGCCTACCCCGGCAAATTGTCCGCCACCCTGTCGCTGGTGGCGCTGGAAAACGCGCTGCTGCTGGCCTACCCGTTGTTTGCGGGGTTTGCCGTCGACGCGATTATCCGTGGCGACACCGGTAATGCCCTGCTCTATGCCGCCGTGGTCCTCGGGTTCTGGGTGGTGGGCGCCGCCCGACGGGCCCTGGACACCCGCACCTTTACGCGTATCTACGCCGACCTTGCCGTGCCGGTGATTCTTAACCAGCGCCTGCAACGCCACAGCACCTCAACGTCCGCCGCGCGGGTGGTACTGGCACGGGAGTTCGTCGATTTCTTCGAAAAACACGTGCCCACCATTGCGACGGCGCTGGTCTCGATCATCGGCGCGGCGGCCATGTTGCTGGTGATCGAACCCTGGGTCGGCCTGGCGTGCCTGGTGGCGCTGGGCCTGTGCCTGGTGGTGGTGCCTGGCTTTGCACGGCGCAACCAGCGCTTGCATGAGCGGCTGAACAACCGCCTGGAAAAGGAAATCAGCCTGGTGGAAAAGGTCGGCGCCCCCACGCTGCGCCGCCACTATCAGGTGCTGTCGCGGCTGCGTATCGGGCTGTCGGACCGTGAGGCGGTTGCCTTCCTCACCATCGGCATCCTTGCGGCCTTGCTGTTCGTGGTCGCCATCAGCCAGTTGGCACTGGCGCCCGCGGTGAAGGCCGGCCATATCTATGCGGTGATGACGTACCTGTGGACGTTCGTCAGTTGCCTGGATGAAGCCCCCAGCGTGGTCGACCAATTGGCCCGGCTCAAGGACATCGGCAAACGCGTGGACCCGGGACTGGATGACACGGCGGCCTGACCCTTCGTCTATTCAGCCGATCGCCCGCTGGGTGTGCGAAGGCGATTCGCCAAACAACTCGCGGTAATGGGCGGCAAAGTGGCTCAGGTGGAAAAAGCCCATCGCCACCGCCACATCACCGACGTTCTGGCTGCAGGCCGGCGTTGCGATCAGGCGTCGACGCACCGCATTCAGGCGCAGGTTGCGCAGGTACTCCAGCGGACGCATGCCGGTCACCGCCTGGAAACTGTTCTGCAGGGTCCGTCGGCTGACCCGCAGGTGTTCGCAGAGGTCGAGAATGCTCAGTGGTGTGTCACCGCTGGCATCGATCAACTCCTGGCAACGCTTGACCAGGTAGGCACTCACGGCGAAGTTGCCGCGCCGGCAACGCACTTCGTCGGTGGCATTGCTGAACAGGTCGAGAAAGGCATTGAGCAACTCGTCTTCGAGCATGTTCTCGGCGGTTGCACTGATGGCCTCGGGTTGTTGCAAAAGGTGACGAAACAGCGGGTAGATACGCTGGCGTATCCGCAGCCGTAACGCGTCATCCACGCACAGCTGGGAGCGGGTGCTCAAGCGCTTGAGCTGGTCGCCGGACAACTCGAAGGCGGCGAGTTTGGCGAAACGCACCGTGTCGACGTTGAAAGCGAAGAAGTGCGTGCCTTCCGGCGCATGCAGCACAAACTCCTCGCAAGCGCGCAACAGCACCACACTGTGGGTGCCCACCTGCTGGCCCTGCACAACGGGCTCGCCGCCCAATGACATGGCCGCGCACAGTCGTCCCTTGGGCGCATGGCCGCGCTGCACCACGCGTTTGTCCAATACTTCCTGGAAGATCTGAAAGCGCTCGGCCGACAACTGGCGCAGCTCACTGGTCAGGCTGCCACGCCCCAGTTGGTCATACACCTGCTGCCAGCCCTGGATGGAACCGGCGTGCAGTTGAGGGTCATTGAAGGTTCGAACTTCGGCAAGCATGGTGGTCGTTCCTCGGGGGCCCCGTTGTTGTCATCGGCCTGAAGGGGACTGGAGTCATCCTTGACGGCAGCTAGGGCTCACACTGCGGCAGTGTCCGCAGTGAAAAGCAAAGCCAGTTCCGTGCCAAACATCTGCAGGCGGTAGGTGCAGGGCTGGATATTCATCGGCGCCAACAGCGCGCCAGACAGCACCACCTGCCCGGCCTCCACCGGTTGACCATCGGCCAGCAGCCGGCGTATCAGCCAGCACAGATTGGCCAGCGGTGGATCTTCCCGGCCCTGGGTCTCCCCTTCGCCGCAGATCGCGCCTGCGCATTCCAGGCGGAACGTCACGTTGGCATGTTCAACAGGGTCGAAAACGGTTCTGGGGCCCAGGCAATACAGGCCCGCTGCCGCGTTGTCGGCCAGAAAGGCCCCTACCCCGAACGTCCACTCCTGCCAACGGCAGTCGGCAATCTCGAACGCGGGTGCCACCTCGGCAATTGCGGCCAGGATCTCCTCATCGCTGTAGTCACCTGGCGCCAGGCTGCGACCCAGCACAATCGCCACTTCGATCTCCAGCTTGGGCTGGATCAACCGCGACAGCGCCACCGCCGTGTTCGGCTGCACGCACATCGCGTCGGTCAGGCCGCCATACACCGGTTCGTCAATGCCGAAGCGCCGTTGCGCGGCGCTGCCGGCGAAGGCGATTTTCCAACCGCTGAACTGTTCGCCCGCCGCCAGGCGCGCATCCAGCGCCTGGCGTTGCAGTGCGTAGCCGCCGCGCAGGTCCAACGCCTCGGGGGCCAGTGGCGCAATCGCTTGCACCGTACGCATGGCCTGGTCTAACTGGCTCAATACGCCCGTATCGATGCTCATGACAGTTGCCCCGCTAACTTGCGTAATACCGCGTCAAGCCGCTCCGGCGTGGTGATGGCGGCAACAAACCGGTCAGGACGCACCACGACGATGCAATCGCGCACCCTGGAGAACCATTCGCCGAGGCGGTTATCCACATCCTCCACGCTGATGGCGTCCGTCGCCGTCAAGGGCTGGTGGCGGCCCAGGCCGCTGCGCGAGCGATTGACCTGGATAAAGCGCGTGTCCCAGCGCGCCCAGAACCTTGCCATGTCTTCGCTCAGTGGCTCAAGGGGATTGACCCGGTAACCCAGCACCGCATAGGAATTGCCCAGCACGTCATCCAGGCGCCGACGCTGGCCCTGGGCGTCTTCGA
This sequence comes from Pseudomonas sp. CFBP13509, assembly GCF_005233485.1. Lineage (NCBI taxonomy): Bacteria > Pseudomonadati > Pseudomonadota > Gammaproteobacteria > Pseudomonadales > Pseudomonadaceae > Pseudomonas > Pseudomonas sp. CFBP13509. The sequence continues at coordinate 142,168 of NZ_QGAA01000008.1, read as the reverse complement.
TAAACGGCTGCACAAACAGCTGGCCCACCAGGTCGTCTTCACGCAGTTCGGCACGTTCGTGATAGACCAGCCCTTTGGTGAGGGTGGCCTTGGGTTTGAACTTGAACTCCAGCAGGTGCGAACGCAGGTTATCGACGCTGTTCACCGCCTGGAACAACCAGTCACGCACGCCGGCCATCAACGGGTTGGTCAGCCCCAGTACCGTGCCCATATTGTCGGCCAGGGCCACCAGTTCGGTGGCGTGTCCGCGACGTTCCTGGTCGTAGCTGGCAAGGATCCCATGGGCCGCACGCCCCTGGATGATCGCGGCCAGTTTCCAGGCCACGTTGGCCACGTCGCGCAACCCGGAATTAAGGCCCTGCCCGGCCCAGGGTGGCGATATATGCGCGGCATCGCCGACCAGTGCCACACGCCCCTGGACAAACCGCGCCGCCACGCGCGAATGGTGGGTGTAGGCGCGGATACGGATGATATTCAGCGCGTCCACGGCGTCGCCGATATGCCCACGGATCAGGTCGCGAATGGTGTTCTCGTCACACATCTTCGCCTCGTCCTCGCCCTCCATCAGCATGAACTCCCAGCGCCGCTGCTGGTACGGCAGGTAAATGCACACGAAGGGCCGCTGCGGGTCGGCGTGCAGGGCGGTGTAAGGCGCATCCAGGGTGTCATTGGCGGTATCGACCACCACCCATTTGCGCGCATGGGTCAACCCCAGCAGTTCGACGCCCAGCTTTTTGCGTACGGTGGAGCGCCCGCCGTCGGCGCCGATCACGTAATCGGCGCTCAGCTGATAGACCTCGCCCTGGGCATCGCGGACCTGCAAGGTCACGCCCTCCCCATCCTGTTCCAGCTCCAGCATTTCATGGCCCTGGCGCAACACCACAGTGCTGCGCTGCCCCAGGGTTTCGCGCAGCGTGCCTTCGAGCAACTGCTGCATGAAGATGTTGCGCATCGGCCAGCCGTACTGCGCGGCACTTGGCTTGACCTCGGCAAAACACACGCCCCGCGCGTTGTAATAACGCAGCGGCACATCGCAGATCATGTCACGTACTGCCAATTCGGCGATGCCGATGGCCTGCAACACGCGCAGCGCTTCATCATCCATGCCCACCGCGCGTGGGTAAGGCAGTATGCAGTCGGCAAGCTCAAGGACGACGCAGTCGATACCGTACATCCCCATATAGTGCGCGGCCGTGATCCCATTGGGCCCGCCCCCGACAATCACAACCTGGGTCTTCTCCTGCTTCATCGCTGTTCACCGCTTTCTTGTTGTGGTTTTAAACCAGCGTTGCCAAGGCCGCACGCGTGTCATCAGTGCAGCCCGTCAACGCCCTGGATGTCTTCGGCACGCAGGCCACCCAGCCGTGCGTGCAGGCGCCCGCGCGTGGCGAAGGCCCAGATCACGATGACTTCGTCCGGCGCGGGGCCGTCGCCGAACATCAGCGACATGCTGTCGTAGTGGGAACGTACGTAGAGCGCATCCTTGTGCGCCAGGGGGACGTCAATGGTCGAACCCGGGCCGCCGCGCTTGCCGGTGGAAGGCACCCACGACTTGCCACCGCCCAGCGCGACGCGAATCGGATCGGCGGCCGGGTTGGTCAGGAACGCGTTGCCGTGCTCGTATTCGCCCGCGCTGCCGACCAGGATCGCCTTACCATAGCTGACAATCTCATGGGCACCGGCCAGTGCCTGTATGCGCCGGCCAAACTCTTCGCCCAGCAACGGCGATGGGTCGACCAGTTCGGCGAGCGACTCGCTGTAGCGACCGGCATAGGGGTTGGCGATCACGGCGGCGATCGCGTACTTGAACAGGGGCTCGCCATCGGCCAGCTGGCCGGTTTCGTTGGCCAGGGTTTCTTCGACAAAGCTGTACCATTTGCGGATGTGATACGTAGCAAAATTCGCGGTTTTCATCAGGGTTGCCTCAAAGTGGGTCGAGTGGATCCAGGTTGAAATGTCGGCTCGGCGCGCCGGCGGCCTTGAACCGGGCCTTGCCGCGCGCATCGTCGTGTTCGGTCTCGAGGAAGAACTCCATGCGATTGCCGTCGGGGTCGTTGAAATACACGCCATGGCCGATCTCGTGATCGGTGATCTTCACCACCTCGACGCCCTTGCCCAGCAACATGCCGTAGAGCTGGCGCAGGGTGGTCATGTCCCCGGCGATTTCCAGGCCGTAGTGCTGCAGGCCCAACCCGCCTTGATGGGCGCCGGGGTCGGCGCGAATCAGGGCGATGTCGTGGTGCTTGCCGCCAAATGCCATCATGACCCAGCTCTCGCCCCGGGCACTTTCGTGCATGCCCAGGATGTCGGCGTACCAGCGTGCCGACACGTCAGGGTCACTGACCCACAGCGATAAGTGAGTCCGCAGGATCTCGATCTTCATGGCGTTATCCCTCAGTGCTTTTTGACGATGGATTGATGCCCGGACTTGATCTGCGCAACCGCAGGCGTCCAGAGCACATCAGCGATCTCGCTGAATTCCCGCCAATGCTTCTGCCAGCCGTCACCGCCATTGTCGGAGGTGAACAAATGCCCGTACTTGGTGCCCGCCACGATCTGTCGCGGGTTGGCCGGGTTGAAGGCCATCGCCCAGACACAGGAGTTGGGCTGCTGTGGCAGCGGCAGCACGTTCCAAGTGAGTGCGGCATCACGGGACACCAGGATCTTGCTGGTGGTGCCGGGGGTGCCATCGGAAATACTCAGGTACAGCTCGTTCTGCGTGCCCAACGGCGCGTTCATGGCGCGGATGTAGTACAGGCCGAAGGCTTCGCGACCGATGATGCCGGTCCAGGTCAGCCCCTCGTCCAGGCTGCGGTACACCGCATTGACGCAGACCACCACAATGACTTTCTCGCCGTGGTTGGGCAGCACCAGGATGTTGTGGACGTCGGAGTTGTAGTCCCACAGCAGCCGGTCGTCGACGCGGGTCCAACTGTCGCCGCCGTCACGGGAATGGAACAGCCCGCCCTCCTCCAGGCCGAACCACAGCTGGTTGCGGTCGGTAGGGTCATAGGCGAAGGCCAGCAGGCGTGGGCGGCTGACGCCGTCGCAGAACTCGGGGATTTCCACCGGGGCGCGATCCCAGCTCAGGCCGCCGTCCAGGGTGCGCCACAACACGGCACGCGAAGGCGCGCCGGTGCCGACGAAAATGCGTTGTGCATCCTGCGGGTCAACCGCAACTTTCCACACGGTCTGCCCGTTGAAAGGCGAATCGATGCGCCGCCAATGCCCACCGGTATCGTGGCTCACACACAAGCCCACATCGGTACCGGCATAGATCCGCTCGGGCGTGTCGGGGTGCAGGCTCAAGGATCGGGTGATCGCATCGAACTCCAGGTCCTGCCCCAGGCCCAGGCGATGCCAGGTACGGCCATCGTCGGCACTGCGGATCACCGCTTGCCCGACGGTGGCGACCAAAAGGGTTCCGTTACTCATCACAGATGCTCCTCAGATATAGATGCCACGGGTCAAGCCACCGTCGATGCCGATGGATTCGCCCGTCACTGCGCCGGCTTTTGGCGATGCCAGGAAGCCGATCAGCCAGCCCATTTCAATCGGTGCGAGGGTGCGGCGAATCGGTGTCGCGTCGATGTAGGCCTGCTCGACCTGCTGCGCGGTCTTGCCTTGCTTGACGGCTTCGCGGTCGTACAGCTCCTGGATATGCGGGGTGTCCACCACGCCCGGGTGGATCAGGTTGACCGTGATCCCCGAAGGGCCGAGCTGGTCGGACAGGGTCTTGGTCATGTGTGCGATCGCCAGGTTGCGCATGCCCGAAAGCACCTTGCTGCTGCGCCCGGTGAGGCCGCCTATGTTGATGATGCGTCCGAAGCCGGCCGCCTTCATGTGCGGGGTCACGGCCTTGGCGCAGCGGAAGTAGCCGATTACCTTGGTGTTGAGGTCCGACAGCAGTTCATCGTCGCCGGCGTGTTCGATGTCATTGCGCACCACACCGGACGGCGCCGCAGCACCGTTGACCAGGATGTCGATGCGGCCGAAATGCTTGTGCGCCGCCTCGACCATCTCCGACACGGCCTTCATGTCATTGGTGTCGCAGAACAGCGGCAGCACTTCATTGCCGGTCTGTGCACTGATCTCTTCGGCCGCCAGCTGCAGGAACGCCATGCGCCGTGCGCAGATCACTACCTTGCAGCCTTCCTCGGAGAGAAAACGTGCGACTTCCTTGCCGATGCCCATACCGCCACCGGTGACAATGGCCACGCGGCCTTTCAATTCCAGATCCATAGCAATTACCTCGTGTGATTATTCAGTTCAGGCCAGATCGACAAACACGCTTTTGGTCTCGGTGTAGGCATCGATCACGTTCTTGCCCATTTCCCGGCCCCAGCCGGATTGTTTGTAGCCACCGAACGGTGAAGAGGGATCGACCACGTTCCAACAGTTGATCCATACCGAGCCGGCCTTGAGCTGTGCCGCCACGCGGTGCGCCGAGCGCAGGTCGCGGGTCCACAGGCCGGCTGCGAGGCCATACGGCGAATCGTTGGCGCGCAGCACCAGGTCGTCGATGTCGGTCCAGCTCATGACGGTCAGTACCGGGCCGAAGATTTCTTCGCGGGCCACGCAGGCGCGCTCGGCACGGTCGAGAAACACGCTCGGTTGAATGAAGTGCCCATGCTCCAGGTGTTCGGGACGGCCGCCGCCGCAGATCAGTTCGGCGCCCTCTTCCTGGCCCCGCTGCAGGTAACCCTTGACGGTGTTCAACTGCCGCGCGGACACCAGCGGCCCCATGCTGTTGGCCGGGTCCAGGCCATTACCCAGCACATAGGCGGCGGCATGGCGCTGCAATTCTTCGAGCACCTGGTCGAGCACACTGGCGTGCACATACAGGCGCGAGCCAGCCGTGCACACCTGGCCCTGGTTGTAGAAAATCCCATCGGCAGCCCCCTTGGCGGCGCGCACGATGTCGGCGTCGGGCAGGATGATGTTCGGCGACTTGCCGCCCAGTTCCAGCGAGACCTTTTTCATGTTGCCGGTGGCCGCCTGGGCGATCAGCCGCCCAACCTGGGTCGAGCCGGTAAAGGCGATCTTGTCCACGTCGGGGTGCTGTGCCAGCGGTGCACCCGTGTCGGCACCCAGGCCGGTGATCAGGTTGACGACGCCGGCGGGGAAACCTGCGGCCTCGATCAGTTGCACCAGGCGGATCGCGACCAGCGGGGTCTGCTCGGCGGGCTTGAGCACCGCCACGCAACCGGTGGCCAACGCCGGGCCGAGCTTCCACACGCACATGGTCAACGGGAAGTTCCACGGCACGATCAGCGCGCAGACCCCCACCGGTTCGCGCAACGTGTAGTTGAGCATTGGCGCGCCGCTGGCCGGGGATACGGGCAGCGTGCTGCCTTCGATCTTGGTGGGCCAGCCGGCGAAGTAGCGAATGATGTTTGCCGCGCTGGCCGCTTCACCGCGCGCGTTGGCGATAGGCTTGCCGTTCTCCAGGGTGATCAGCTGCGCCAGCTCCTCGCGGTGCTGGTCCAACAGATCGGCCAGGCGAAACAGCAACAGGCCGCGCTGCGCCGGTGACTGCAAGGCCCACGTGCCGGTAAAGGCTGCGCGGGCGGCCGCGACGGCCGCATTCACATCGCGTTCATCGCCTTGGGCGACTTCGGTCAGGGTCTGTTCAGTGGCCGGGTTTTCCACGGCGAAACGGCGACCGCTGGCGGCGTCCTGCCAGATACCGCCGATGAACAGACGACCGGGCTGCGCCAGGAACGCCTGGACGGCAGGTAATAATTCGAGCGGATGCATAGTCGACTCCTTCACAGCGCCATTTCGATCAGGCAAGGGCCACGGTCGGCCTTGGCATTGGCCAGGGCCCGTTGCAGTTCGGCATTGGTCTGGACCGTGCAGGCCGGTACTCCGTAGCCTTTGGCCAGGGCCTTCCAGTCGATACGCGGGTTGTCGAGCACGGTCAGGCGCAGGGCTTGCGGGTCCATTTCGGTCATGCCGAAGCGGCGCAGCTCGTTCTGCAAAATCGCGTAGCGATGGTTGGCGGCAATCAGGATCACCACCGGCAACTGCTCGCGGGCGATGCTCCACAGGGTTTGAATGGTGTACTGGGCACTGCCGTCGGATTGCAGGCAAAACACGCTATTGCCGCGTTCCGCCAAAGCGGCGCCGAAGCCCACCGGAATCCCCTGGCCGATCGCGCCACCGGTATTGGTCAATACCCGATGCCGCGCGGCGTTGGCGGAGGCGGTAAAGAAGGGGTAGCCGCAGGTGCCGCCCTCGACCGAGACAATGCTGTCGTGGGGCAGTGACGCGGCCAGCACTTGGCCAATGGACTGCGGTGTCAGTTCGGCATGGCCGGGCGGCAGTTCGATGCCCTCCGGCGTCGGCACGTAGGCCGGTGCAGCCAGGGCATCGGCCAGCGCCGTCAACGCGCCGGCGACATCGTCACCGACCTCGGCCAGGCTCAGCAGGCGCTCACGCTCGGCGAGGCGCGACGGGATGCCTTCGTAGCCAAAATAACTGATGGGCTCCGGCACGCCCGCACAGATGACCAGGTCGTACTGCTCAAGGATTTCAATCGCCACTTCCGGGAAATACGGCAGGCGATCCAGGTCGGGCAAGCCACCGCCACGGTAGCTCAGGCGCGGAAAGGTCTCGGCAAACAGGCGCACACCGGGCAGTTGCGCCAGGCGTCCCGCCGCTTCCAGGCCGGCGACCGACAAGCCCTCATCGCCGACGATAAACACCAGCCGCTTGCCGTCACGCAATGCCTGCGCCACGGTTTCGACCCGGTCACCGGCAAACCGACGAACCGGCGCGCGCAGAGGGGCGAACACACCGTTATGGGTCACTGCGTGGGCCTGCAGGTCCATGGGCAGGATCAGGCTGGCGATCTGGCCTTTGGCCTGCCAGGCCGCACGCACGGCTTCCTGCAGATCCTCACCGATACCGGCAGCGGTGCGCGAGGTGCGCACCCAGCCAGAGACGGTGCCGGCCAGGGCCTGGATGTCGCTGGCCAAGGGCGGATCGTAGTTGACATGCCAGGAGGCGTGATCGCCGATGACGTTGACGATCGGCGTATTGGCCCGACGCGCGTTGTGCAGGTTGGCGATGCCATTGGCAAAGCCCGGCCCCAGGTGGGTCAGGGTCATGGCCGGCTTGCCGGCGATCCGGCCATAGCCGTCCGCAGCCCCCGTGCAGACCCCTTCGAACAGCGACAACACCGGCTTGAGAGCAGGTGCGCTGGCCATGGCGGCCACCAGGGGAATCTCGGTGGTCCCGGGGTTGGCGAAGCAGTACTCGATACCGCTTGCCGCTGCCGCATTCACTATCAGTTGCGCACCATTCATTTTCAGCCCTCTTGCTTGAGCATTTGCAGTGCTGAGATTTATCACACACAAATCCGCAACCAACAAGCACTTTATGTGTGTTTTTCTCATTTAATGAGATTAATGAGGTTTTAATAGCCTAAAAAGCTAACCCGCGATTGCGTTTTTCTCTCACTGCGGTAGTGTTGCGCCAGCGCTTGGGCAACCGGCTCCCCGTGGGGCCGCCACAAGCGCCCTTCCCTTTCTTTTAGGAACACAATGAGCAGCCTGAGCAAATTGCTGAGCATCCTCGACCTGTTCGGTCCGCAAATGCTGAAGATCGACCCCGACACCATTGCCGAGCGCATGGGCCTGTCACGGGCGACCGTGTACCGCTACGTCAAGGATTTGTGTGACGCCGGCCTGCTGACCCGCGTGGACGCCGGCAGCTACGGCCTGGGCCCGCGGGTCATCGAGCTGGACTGGATGATGCGCCAGTACGACCCGATCCTTCTCGCCGGGCGCGAGCTGATGCACGAGCTGTCGGCGCAAACGGGCCTGGCGGTGTTCGCCAGCGTGTTTTACGACGGTCGCATCATCAACACCTACATCGCCGAACCCACCGACACCTATCACTTCGCGTTCGGGCGCGGGCAACCGTTGCCGTTTTTCCGCGGGGCACAATCGAAGGTCTTGATCGCCTTCCAGAAAGGACGCCGCCTGCAACGCCTGTTCGACGAGCACATGGCCAACGACCCGGACAGCCCGTATGACTGGGCGGGCTTCTCCAGGGCCGCGAAAAAAATCCGCAAGGACGGTTACTGCCTGACCCACGACGAACTCAACCTGGGCCTGACCGGTATCGCTGCGCCGATCATCCAGGCGGACCTCGACGAGGTGGTCGGCAGCCTGTCGGCCGTCGGCACCACCCAGAACTTCAAGCTGCTGCGCCAGGAAACCGTGATCGAAATGGTCATGGACACCACCCGGCGGATTGCCGAAAACATGCGCAACCCGCCGAGCCACGCCGCCCCCTAGGCGTCATGCTCAGAACGGCACGGCCACCGTCAACTGGCTGTACAGGTTGGTGCCGTTGCCGCCGACCTGGTTGCCCCCGGTGGTCGCGTCCTGCCTGGGTGTGTACAGCCCCACCAGCGGGGTGATGATCAAGTGCGGGTTGACCGCCCACTCGGCATACACATCCAACTCACGGCCATCGAGGTTCAACGCGTTGCTTTTGCGCACGGTGGCGTAGTCGAAATACAGCGCGCCCAGGCTCAGGTTTTCCAGTGGGGTTGCCTTCAGCCCGACATGGTGGATGCGGGTATTGGTGTTGAACGGCCCGGCGTAGTTGCCGGCCACTTCGCCCTGGAACCAGGTGCCGTAGCCCGTGCTCTGGCCGGTGAACAGTGCGTCCCAGTTCTGCGAATAGCGGGTGTAGCGATACGTCACCTTGGGCGCCCAGGCGATATCGGCGAAGGTGTAGCCCGCTTCGCCGTACCAGGCTTTTTCTGGCCCGGCGTCCTTGTCCTGCCAGGCGTACTCGAAGGCCAGGCTGACGTTGGGGATACCCGCATCGCCCTCACCGCGCACGCTGTAGACATTCATGCCCTTGCGCTGGCGTTGAAAGTCGCTGGCCCATTGATCGTTCACGTCCAGGCCATGCACCCAGGTCAAGCCGAGCGTCCCCGGCTGGGCGGTGTAGTCCAGGGTCGCGGCGGCCAGTTCGGTTTCGGCCTGGATACGGTTATCGGACTTGAGCCACAGAACACTGCCGTGCAGGCCATCCTGCCCCCCCAGGCGCACCACCGCGGTTTGGTCGAACGCGTGCCGGGCCGCCAGGTAGTAGGCGCCCCCACGGTTCAAGGTGCCATCCGCCGGGCCCTTGCCCGGGTTCAGCCCATCGTCGTTGATCAGGAACCCTCGGCCGACCTTGACCACCTGGCGCCCGCCGGAAATATCCACGCCGTCTTGACCGAGCGCCGGGAACAGGTCGCCGGAGCGCCAGCCCAGGTAGGCGTCTTCAATCTTCGTGGTGCGCTCGGTGCCAACGCTGTTGCCACCCGGATCGCCATCGCCCCACGTGGCGGAGCTGACCAGGGCAAATGCCCCGTAGGCGCGGCCATTGCCGCCGAGTCCCTGGTCGCCACTCAAGCCATACTTGATAAAGCCTTCACGCCAACTGGAGCCGCCCGGCGTGCCGTCGTAGTTCTTGCGACTGTTGAACTGACCGAACACCGCGGTCATGTCGGCGTTGAGGTGACGGCTCTCATCGCTGTACAGCTCATAAGCGTGCACCTGACTGATAGCGCCGAGCGCCAGGGTGCACACAAGCGTGCAACCGAATACGGGATGACAGGATAGATAACGCATGGCTCAAACTCCTTCTTCGACAGCCTGCTTGCGCACAAACAACAGTTGCTGCCCCGTGAACTCCAGCAGCCCCTCCAGACCGAACTCGACACCGAACCCCGACATCTTACTGCCGCCAAACGGCGTGTTCGGCTGGATCTGAGCGTGGCAGTTGACCCACGCCACACCACTCTCCAGGCGACTGGCCAAGGCCTGGGCCTGCTCGACATCCGGCCCCCAGACCGAGCCGCCGAGGCCCATGTCACCGGCATTGGCGCGCTTCAGGACATCCTCGACATCCCGGTAGGCAATCAACGGCAACACCGGGCCGAACTGTTCTTCGTCCACCAGGCGATGGCCGTCGGTCACGTCCGCCACCAGGGTGGGCGGATAGAAGAACCCGGGGTGGTCCAGACGCGCACCGCCGCACAACACCCGCGCACCGTTGGCACGTGCGTCATCGACCAGGGCTTCCACCAGTTCCAGTTGCTCAAGGTTCTGCACCGGCCCGAAGGTGACACCGGCGTCCAGGCCGTCGCCCACGACCTGGCGCGCCGCAATATGCGTCAGCGCGTCGGCAAAAGCCTCGTACTGCGACTCATGGATATACAGGCGCTTGAGCGCAGCACAGGTCTGGCCCATGTTGAGAAAGGCCGCCTGGAAGATCGCCTCGGCCACCGCCTCCACCGGCGTGCCGGGCAACACGATGGCGGCGTCGTTACCGCCCAGTTCCAGGGTCAGGCGCTTGAGGTTGCTGGCGGCACCGCGCATCACGCTTTGCCCGGTGGCGGTGGAACCGGTGAACACGATCTTCTGGATCCCCGGGTGCGAGGTGATCGCACTGCCGAAGCCCTGCTCGCCGGTCACGCAGTTGATCACGCCACGGGGCACATGCCGGGCAATGATGTCGGCCAGGCCCAGGGTGCTCAGCGGCGTCAGGCTCGACGGTTTGCTGATCACGCAGTTGCCGGCACGCAGCGCCGGCATGATGTGCCAGACGGCGATCATGAACGGCCAGTTCCAGGGGGTGATCGACGCCACCACGCCCAAGGGTTTGCGGTGCAGCTCAATGCGCTGGGTGGGCGTTTCTTCCACCCGTTCCACCGCAATTTCCTGCCCGGCCGCGTAGCGGGTCCAGGCGGCGGCGCCCATGACCTCGGAAAAGGCCAGCTCCAGCGGCTTGCCCTGTTCCAGCACAATCAGCCGGGCCAGTGATGGGGCCTCCTGCTCGATATCGGCGGCAATCGCCAACAAACGTTCACAGCGATCAGGGTGGCTGCTGTGGCGCCAGCTCTTGAAGGCCAACTGCGCGGCGTTCACCGCCTGGTCGAGTTGCCCCAGGGAACCGGCCGGGCACTGGGCGAACACGGCCCCGGTGGCCGGGTTGATCACATCGAACCGGCCTTCTTCACCGGCCACCTGGATCCCATCGATGAGCATTTTATAGTTGTGCATTTGAAACCTTCCTTTCACACGCTGGCGCGCCATGCCGAGCAACGGCAGGCTGCGATTGTCTGGTTAGTCGAGCGATAAAAACGCGAGGGCCTTAAAGCTTGTGGCTGCCCAAGGCCAGGAAGCGTTGCGGCGAGCTGTTGCGCAGTCGCGCGGCGAGCACGATGCCGATGATCAAGGCCGCCGGAATAATCGCGCAGAGGCTGTAGGACAGCAGTTGGCTGGCACCGGTCAGCACATCGAAATGCACCACCGCCAACACCAGCACCATCACCAGCGCCAGGCACGAAATACCGGGCAGGATCCGTCCACGCAACAGCCCGACCTTCAGCTCGGGATGCCGATGGAAGTAGACGCACACCGACACCGAGGTCAGCGCCATCAACAGGATCACGCACAACGTGGCCAGGTTGGACAGCCAGGCAAACAGTTGCAGGATCGGATCGGCATCCATCGCGGCAAATATCAGCACCACGACCGCAGCGATCAAACTCTGCAACGCCGAGCCCATATGCGGGCTCTGGTGCACGCGATGGGTGGTGCCCAGCAGGCTGTGCAACAGACCGTCGCGGCCGATGGCGTAGAAGTAACGCGCGGCGGCGTTGTGAAAGGCCAACAGCCCGGCATAGATACTGACCATGAACAGCACGCGGATAATCTGGGTGAGTTGCGGGCCGACAAAGTGGTCGGACATGCCATAGATAAACGTGGTTGGGTCCTGCAAGGACTGCAGCAGCGGCACGATCTTGTCCGACCCCACCCCCACCACCATCGACCATACCGACAGCGCGTAGAAACCACCGATCAGCAACACCGAACAGTAGGTCGCAATCGGAATACTGCGCTTGGGATTCCTGGCCTCTTCACCGTAGATGGTCGTTGCCTCGAAGCCGATAAAGGCGGCGAAACAGAACAGCAAGCCGATTGACGGCGTACCACTGAACACATGACGGCTGCTGAACGAGTCCAGGTTGATGCCGCTGTCGCCGCCGGACTTGAGGATGGCGAAGTCCAGGACCAGGATCGCCAGGTACTCGGCGATCACCACCACCGACAGCACCCGTGCCGACAGGTCAATCTTGCGATAGCCCAGGATCGCGATGCTCACCATCGCCATCAGCGAGTAGGCCCACCAGGGCAGCACCAGGCCAAAGGCGGCTTCCATGGTGCCACTGACCACGCCACCGAACATCCCGTACAAGCCGACCTGCAGGATGTTATAGGCGAACATCGCCAGCACCCCGGCCGCGCCACCGGCCAGGCCACCCAGGCCACGGGACGTGAACGCGTAAAAGCCACCGGCATTGGTCACGTGGCGCGACATGGTGGTGTAGCCCACCGAGAACGCCAGCAGCACCAGCAAGGCCAGGATCAGCAAAGCCGGGGTACCGGCACCGTTGCCCAGCATGATGCCGATCGGGAAACCGCCGGCGATCACACTGAGCGGGCTTGCCGCCGATATCACGAAGAAGATGATGAAGCCCACACCCAGGGCACCGCGCTTGAGCTCCGTAGAGCTGTTGACCGGGATAGATACACTCATGTTGTTGACCTTATTGTATGAGGCAGTCGCTTTAGGGTTGGCCCGACCACACCGCATCGGCACCGGTTAGCGTTTTGTTTTAGTTGCGCGCTGAATTTGATCCTATGCCCGCCCTGGAACGGCTCGCTATCCCAAATCGGTAGCATCCAAAGCCCCGCCCCAAAACAGGTCGGGGCCGCCCGATCCATCCTCGCGCTGTTGCCGATTTGGGATAGCCGCCCGGCCTGTCATGCCCGCACCCTAGCCTCACCCGTGCTATGCGCGGATGCCGCAACAAGAATAAGAACGCGCCCATCACAGCCAACGCCCCCCGTAGGAAGCCCCAGCCATGCGTCCAACCCATCTCACCCTCCAATGGCGTATCACCCTGCTGAGCGGACTTTGCCTGCTGGCAGTCGTGGGCGCGCTGATTGGCGCCAGCGCCTACCAGAATCAAACCAGTGCAAAGCTGCTTAAGGAGCAGAGCAGCGCTTTGCTGACACAGGCCGCGCTGGAACGCTTGCAGGCCCAGGCCGTGGCTCATGGCCAACAGGTGGAGCGTTTTTTCAATGAAACCGCGCTGTATGGCGAAGGGTTCGCCCAGCAGGTTCTGCAACTGCGCGAGCAAACCCTCAATGGACGCCTGACGGTCGTGCAATTGCGTCAAGCCCTGGTCGGCATCGCCCGAGAAGCCCTCAGGCAGCGCGAAAAAGTCCTCGGCCTGTACGTGATCATGCTGCCCGATGCACTGGCCGGCAGCGACGCCGACTGGCGCGACCAACGCGCCCTGGCCGGGAATGAAACCGGGCGCTTTGCGCTGTACTGGTCCCAGAGCCAGCCGGGTCAACTGGTGCAGGAGGTGTTGAGCGAGGCACAAATCGCCGCCAACACTGCGCCCCCCGGCAGCGCACCGGCAAACGCCTGGTACGCTTGCCCTCAGGCGCAACGACAGGTGTGTGTGGTCGAGCCGTACACCATCGAAGTGGAAGGCCACAAAGCCCTGATGAGCAGCATTTCCATCCCCCTGATCGTCGACGGCAACGTGCTCGGCGTGGTGGGCATGGACATCAGCCTCGACACCTTGCAGAAACTGGCCGCCAACCTCAGCCAGGACCTCTACCAGGGCGACAGCCAGGTCACCCTGGTGTCGGCTTCGGGTCAAGTGGCGGGACGCAGCGGCGATGTCGCGGGGGAAACCCTGGACATCCGCCAATCCGTGCAAACGGCAGCGGGCACTCCAGCCTGGCAACTGCAGATCAAGGTCCCGCAGGCACGGGTGCAGGCCTCCGCCCGGCAGATGCAGAGCGAACTGGACGACAAAAGCCGTGAGGCCAATTGGCTCAACCTTGGCCTGGGCATCCTGGCCAGCAGCCTTGGGATGCTGCTGATCTGGCTGGCGGCCTACGGCGTGACTCGCCCATTGCTGAAGATGGCCGAGCTGCTCGATGCCATTGTCGAAGGCGACGGGGACCTGACCCAGCGCCTGCCCCTCGGGCGACGCGACGAGCTGGGCCGCCTGGCCAATGGTTTCAACCGTTTCCTCGACACCTTGCAGCCGATTATTCGCGCCATCCAGACCGCGTCCCTGGACACCCGCGACAGCGCCGACACCTCCTCCGGTATTGCCCGCGAAGTCAGCGCCGGCATGCAGCGCCAATACCGCGAAGTGGAGCTGGCCGCCACCGCGCTGCACGAAATGAGCGCCAGTGCCCAGGAAGTGGCCCGTCACTCCCACAGCGCCGCCGACGCCGCCACCGCCGCCGAAAACGCGAGCCGCTCAGGCCAGGCGGTGTTCTCCACCGCCGAACGCAGCATCGAGGCCCTCGACCAACGCCTGGAAACCACCCTCCAGCAAGTCAACGCCCTGGCCGACAGCAGCAACCAGATCGGTCAGGTACTGGACGTGATCAGCGCCATCGCGCAACAGACCAACCTGCTGGCGTTGAATGCGGCCATCGAAGCGGCCCGGGCCGGCGAACAGGGTCGCGGTTTTGCGGTGGTGGCCGATGAAGTCAGGCACCTGGCCAGCAACACCCAGAGTTCGGTCGAACAGGTGCGCACGGTGATCGAAACGTTGCAACAGCTGAGCCAGGCGGTGGTGCACAGTACCCAACTGAGCCGCGAGCAAGCGGGCGGCAGCGTGCTCCAGGTGCAACAGACCCGGGTTGCGCTGGGGCATATTTCCCAGGCCGTGGATGTGATCGAACAAATGAATCAGCAGATCGCCAGTGCGGCCCTGGAGCAGAGCAGCGTGGTGGACGATATCAGCCATCGCGTCAGCGACATCCGCGGTATCAGCGAAACACTCGCCGGGCGCATGCACGAGGCGTCGCAGGCCAGTGACGCATTGCATCAGATGGCCAATCACCAACAACAGCTGGTCGGGCATTTCCGCGTGTAATGGCGTGCCGCCTGACTGAGCTGCGGTGGCCGCCTTTCAACTCTCCAACATTGAATTCCCCCATGATTTATCCACGCCGCTGGCTGATCCTCGGGAGTATTTCCAGCGGGGCCTACTCGGCAGGCGTGGTCATTCCAGCCTGGTTGACCCTTCGACAGCCTTGACCACGCGCTGCTGGTCAGGCTGAGCAGGCAGACACCGCCGCCCACGCCTTAAAGCTTGTGGCTGCCCAAGGCCAGGAACCGCTGCGGCGACGCCTTGCGCAGCCGCGCCGCGAGGAATACACCGCCCAGCAACGCCAGGGGAATGATCGCGCAGAGGCCGTAGGACAGCAGTTGGCTGGCACCGGTCAGCACATCGAAATGCACCACCGCCAGCACCAGCACGGCCACGAGCGCCAGGCACGAGAAACCGGGGAGGATCTGCCCACGCCAGAGCCCGACCTTGAGCTGCGGATGGCGCCGGAAGAACACCAGCACCGCGGCCGAGGTCAGCGCCATCAGCAGTATCACGCACAGTGTGGCCAGGTTGGACAGCCAGGCAAACAGCTGCAGGATCGGATCGGCATCCAGCGCCGCGAAAATCAACACCACCACGGCCGAGATCAGGCTCTGCAAGGCCGAGCCCATATGCGGGCTCTGGTGCACGCGATGGGTGGTGCCCAACTGGCTGTGCAACAAGCCGTCACGGCCGATGGCGTAGAAGTAACGCGCGGCGGCGTTGTGAAAGGCCAGCAGGCCGGCATAGATGCTGACCATAAACAGCACCCGGATAACCTGGGTCAGTTGCGGGCCGACAAAGTGGTCGGACATGCCATAGATAAACGTAGTCGGGTCCTGCAAGGCCTGCAGCATCGGCACGATCTTGTCCGCGCCCACGCCCACCACCATCGACCACACCGACAACGCGTAGAAACCGCCGATCAGCAACACCGAGCAGTAGGTCGCAATCGGAATGGTGCGCTGCGGGTCCCGGGCTTCTTCACCGTAGATGGTGGTGGCCTCGAAGCCGATAAAGGCGGCGAAGCAAAACAGCAGGCCGATTGACGGCGTGCCGCTGAACACATGGCGGCTGCTGAACGAATCCAGGTTGATGCCGCTGTCGCCACCGGACTTGAGAATGGCGAAATCCAGGACCAGGATCGCCAGGTACTCGGCGATCACCATCACCGACAATACCCGCGCGGACAGGTCGATCTTGCGATACCCCAGGATCGCGATACTTCCCATCGCCATCAGCGAATAGGACCACCACGGCAGCACCAGGCCGAAGGCGGCTTCCATGGTGCCGCTGACTACCCCGCCGAACATGCCGTACAAGCCGACCTGCAGGATGTTATAGGCAAACATCGCCAGCACCCCGGCCGCGCCACCGGCCAGGCCGCCCAGCCCACGGGCGGTGAACGCGTAGAAACCGCCGGCATTGGTCAGGTGGCGCGCCATGGTGGTGTAGCCCACCGAGAACGCCAGCAGCACCAGCAAGGCCAGGATCAGCAACGTCGGGGTGCCCGCGCCGTTACCCAGCATGATGCCGATGGGGAAGCCGCCGGCGATCACACTCAGCGGGCTTGCCGCCGATACCACGAAGAAGATGATAAAGCCCACACCCAGGGCGCCACGCTTGAGCTCCGTGGAGCTGTTGATCGAGTTGGATACACTCATGCTGTTGACCTTATTGTATGAGGCAGTCGCTGTAGGATCGGTGCAGCCGGCTGTCGACCGGTACCGAATAGCTTGTCGTTGTTGTTGCACGCTGGCATCGATCCTATGCCTGCCCGACAGCGTGCCGGTATCCCAAATCGGTAACGCAAGCGCCCACGGCGAAACACCTGCACATCCCGAGCGGACGACGCAGGCTGATTCCGATCTTGCTAAAGGCTTGGGTTCAGGCTCGCACGTTGCCGGTAATGGCGGCGCGGGTCGTGTGGGACGGCAACTGCGCGAACAGCTCCTGGTACTCCGCGGCAAAATGGCTCAGGTGATAGAAGCCCCACTGGGCGGCGGCATCCCCAATCGACAGCTCGGATGCCCGGGTAGACATCAAGGTTCGGCGTACGCCGTTGAGCCTCACTGAGCGCAGGTAATTCAGCGGTGTGGTCTCGGCGACCGAGCGGAAGCTGTTCTGCACCGTGCGCCGACTCACCTGGAGACGCTGGCACAAATCGATCACGCTGGGCACGTTGATCATTTCGGTCGTGGCCAGGCGATGACATTTCTCGACGATAAAGCTGCGCGTGGAACTGGGGCTGCGCTGCTGCTTGTCACAGGCCGGGTCGGTCATCAGTTGCAGCAGCTCGCCGAGCATGGCTTGTTCCAGCGCCGACTCACGCTCGCGCGTGTAGTCGAGGTCATCGTTTACCAGGGCCTCGGAGAACAATGCCAGCAATCGACGCCGGGCCTGGGCGAAACGCTGGGGCGACACCTTTATCACCGGTTGGCGCAGCAACCGATTGAGTTCTTTCGCCGACGCCGTCTGTTCCAGCGCCTCTTCGAACAATTCACGCTCAAAGGTAATGGACAAAAGCTCCATGCCCATCGGCATATGGAACATGAACTCCTCGCCACCGTGGAGGAAGAACAGGCTGCTGTCATCCACCTCGCGGCCCTGCATGCGAACCGAGCCGGGCACATTGATCGGCACCGCAAAGCACATCTTGTCGCGAGGCGCCACGCCGTTCTGCACCACACGCTGGTTGATCTGCTCGAGGAACAGGTGGCAACCGGTCGTCGTCAGTTGCATCAGCGAACTCTCGGCCGAACCGGCGGTGAGCTGGCTGTAGTCCTGGCTCCACTGTTGGATAGTGGCTGCGTGGACGTGGATATCGCGGAAATGGCTGATCGTCTGGTTTTTCATTGGGGGGGTGTGCCTCTACCAACATTCTTGTTTTTAGATCGCCGATGCCTTTGATACTCGCACATCGGTCACATCCTGCAAATTGTTTATGCGCTGGATTGCCCGCGTCTCATGTGCCGATTCGGGCTACCGGCCGGGAACCCGCGGCGGAGATGATCGGCACACTTAAATCGACATTCCAGAGAGACCGTCATGAGTGAAGCCAACTTTCAAGCCCTGCACTTCGCGGATGCCCCGCACATTGTCTCCGGCACACTGCCCGGCCCCAAGACCCGCGATGCCCTGGCGCTGTCGGCGCGCACCGAGTCGATGGCACGCGGCGGCGGCCGCATGCCGGTGGCCATGGACCGCGCCTTCGGTGCAACCTTCAAAGACCCCGACGGCAACACCTACATCGACCTGTCCGCCGGCGTGGGCGTCAGCAGCGTCGGCCGCTGCCACCCCAAAGTGGTGCAGGCGATTCGCGAACAGTCCGAAGTGCTGATGCACGCCCTGGAAATCAACAGCACGCGGCGCACCGAATTGGCGGCCAAGCTCTCCGAGATCGCCCCCGATGGCTTGCGTGGCGACTGCGTGACCTTCTTCACCCAGAGCGGCAGCGATGCGCTGGAGGCCGCGATCAAGTTTGCCCGGCGCATTACCGGACGCCACCAGATCATCGCCTTCCATGGCGGCTACCACGGCGTGTGGCATGCCTCGGGCGCGCTGACCACCGGCACCGCCTACCGCAAGGGCTTCGGTGCCCAGATGGGGGGCGTGATCCACGCGCCCTACCCGTACGCCTACCGTTTCCCCTTCGACACCACCCACAAAAGCGCCGAGCAGATCGCCGGCGAGTACATCGACTACCTGTTGAACACCCCCTACACCGCCGCCGATGACGTGGCAGCCGTGATCGTGGAGCCGGTCCAGGGCGAAGGCGGCTACGTGCCACCCTCGCCGGAATTCCTGCAATTGCTGCGCCAGGCCTGCGACCGCAGCGGCACATTGCTGATTGTCGATGAAGTGCAATCCGGCGCAGGACGCACCGGCAAGATGTGGGCGGTCGAACATTCCGGCGTGAAGCCCGACATGCTCACCTTCGGCAAGGGCATCGGCAGCGACCTGCCCATGGCCGGGCTGATCATGCGTTCGGACCTGGCGGCCAAGATTCCCGACGGCTCGATGCCCAACACCTTTGCCGCCAACTCGTTGTCGGCGGCCGTGGCGTTGACCAACATCAGCATCCTGCAGGATCCACAACTCGACCTGCTCAACCGCGCCCACACGTTGGGGCTGGAAGCCCAGGCGCATATTCGCGGCTTCAACAGCCCGCTGGTCGGCGAAGTGCGCGGGCGCGGCCTGATGATCGGTATCGAACTGGTCGAGGATCCGCTCACCAAGGCGCCCCTGGCGGGCGAAAAGATCGGCCAGTTGATGGGCTACCTGCTCAACCATGGCGTGCTGATGATCCCCTGCGGCCGCTACAGCAACGTGATGCGCGTGATGCCCTCGCTGACGATCTCCCGCGAACTGTTCTTCAAGGCCCTGGACATCTTCGGCGACGCCCTGGCGTCCCTCAAGGCGTGAGCCTGCCCACTACTCGAGGACCGCAACATGACTGAGCACTTGAATCATTTCATCGAAGGTACGCCCTGCGAAGCCTTTGACCGTCGCCGTTTCGACCTGGTCAACCCCGTGACCGAGCAGGTGTATGGCAGCTCCGCCCGTGGCACCCGCGAAGACGTGGAACGTGCCGTGGCGGCGGCACGCCACCAACTGGAAAGGGGCGACTGGAGCCAACTCGGCGGCGCCCAGCGTGGCCGACTGTTGGCGAAACTGGCCGACTTGGTCGAGCGCGACAGCGAACTGCTGGCCGATCTGGACGCCAATGCCATCGGCCGCTCGCCCGTCGAACCGCGCCGGATGGACCTGCCCAACGCGATCGCCAACCTGCGCGCCGCCGCCGGCTGGGCCAACCAGCTCGAAGGTCGCACCATTCCCACCGGCGGTTACTTCGGCACCAAAACCCTGTCGTACACGGTGCGCGAGCCCGTCGGCGTAGTCGGTGCCATCGTGCCCTGGAACTCGCCGCTGATGATCACCGTGTGGAAGCTCGCCGCGTTGCTGGCGGCGGGCTGTACCGTGGTGGTCAAGCCTTCGGAGGAAACCCCGCAGTCGGCCCTGCACCTGGCGCTGCTGGCGCAGGAAGCCGGCTTCCCGGACGGTGTGATCAACGTGGTCACCGGCTACGGCAACGAAGTCGGTCGCGCCCTGTGCGAGCACCCGGATGTGGCCAAGATCAGCTTCACCGGCAGCCCCGAGGCCGGGCGTGAAATCCAGCGCACGGCCGGCGTGCTGTTCAAGCGCGTGGCCCTGGAACTGGGCGGCAAGAGCCCGCAGATTGTGTTCGACGATGCGTCCTTCGACGATGCCCTGCGCGGCTGTGCACTCGGCCTGTTCGCCAACCAGGGCCAGGTGTGTGCCGCCGGCTCGCGGATCCTGGTGCAGCGCAGCCTCGCCGAGCGTTTCGGCGCCGCGCTGGCCGAGGCCGCACACGCAGTGAACGTCGGCGACCCGCGCGAGCCCGGGGTACAGATGGGCCCGGTGGCCAAGAAAGCCCAGTTCGATCGCGTCAACCGCTACATCCAGCGGGGCATCGACCAGGGGGCAACCCTGCTGGCCGGCGGCGTCTCGACGCCCGAGCAAGGCTGGTTCGTGCGCCCGACGATCTTCGCCAACGCCCGCAACGACATGGACATCGCCCGGGACGAGATTTTCGGGCCGGTCGGCACGCTGATCACGTTCGACAGCGAAGACGAAGCGATCGCCCTCGCCAACGACAGCACCTACGGCCTGGCGGCCACGGTCTGGACCGGCGACCTGGCCAGGGCGCACCGTGTGGCGGCGGCGGTAAAGGCCGGCGCCGTCGGTATCAACTGCTGGAGCCCGCTGGACGCCAACCTGCCTTGGGGCGGCGTCAAGACCAGCGGTATCGGGCGTGAAGGCGGGTTCAGCGGCGCGCTGGCCTACACCGAGGAGAAAGTCATCACCGTGCTGCTGCCGGCCTGAGCACACGCGCTGTCCTGACCGAGCCACCCTCCAACGTCGAGGGTGGCCATTCCACCGTGCATCGCTCCCTGGAGAGCTTGATATGAACCCAATGGATCAACCGACAATCGATCGCTACCCGACGTCCCTGCGCCTGTTGCACTGGCTGCGGGCCGTACTGGTGCTGGGCCTGCTCTGGGCAGGCTGGCATATGACCGGCATGAATGATGAGGTGGCGAGCAAATTCGAGCTCTATTACCCGTGGCACAAGTCCTTCGGGGTGTTGACGTTCCTGGTGGTGCTGACTCAGCTCGCCGTGCGCTTTCGTACCCCCAGGCTGCCGCAGCCGCTGGAAACCCTGGCCGGGTATGAACGCTTCCTGTCACGCCTGACGCAGCGCGTCATGTATGTCCTGCTGGTGATCGTGCCGCTGATGGGTTACTCCATGTCGAGCACCTTTACGATGAGCGACGGGGTGTTCTTTTTCGGGGTCAACCTGCCGGAGCTGTTGCCGAAGAATGACGATTGGTTCGCGGTGTTCCAGTGGCTGCACAAAGTCCTCGCCTACACGCTGCTGGTGCTGATCGTGCTGCATGTCGCAGGCGCCCTCAAGCACCGCTTCTACGACCGCGATCCGCGCAACGACGTGCTGCGCCGGATGCTCTGAATGAATCAGGCGTTGACGCGACACGTCAACGCCTGCGGGACCTGCAACAACCGTCAATGACGACTCAGAACGTCACCCACATAATGAACTGCAGGTACGCGTTGGTCGACGCGCTGCCGCTCTGCCCGCCACCGTTACCGAACCATTTCTCAGGCTTATAGAGGCCGATCAACGGTGACAACGTGACGTTATCCGTGACCATCCAATCCAGGAACAGGTCAACCTCCCGCGCCGCGAAATCCCGCTCATTGCGACGGGACAGCTGGTGGTAGTCGAAAGCCATCGCGTTCAGGGTCAATTTCTCGGTGGGCCGGACAGAGAGCAGCACATCGTTGATCTGCATGTTCGACGTCACCGAGCCGGCGTAGTTGGCTGCGATTTCACCCTGGTAGCGTTTGCGAAAGCCGCCCTGGAACAGGAAATCCCAGCCTTCGGAATAGCGCGAGTAGCGATAACTGACGGTCGGTTGCCATTGCACATCGGCAAAGGTGTAGCCGGCGTCGAAGAACATTGCCCGCTGCGAACCGGAACGTTTTTCCTGGCGAGCCACCTCGAATGCAAAGTCGGCGTTTTCAATCCCGGCGTTGCCCTGCCCGCGAATGCTGTAGACGTTCATGCCCTTGCGTTCGAGCCGATCCGCGAAGGCGTATTTCTCATCCACATCCAGGCCGTGAATATAGGTCGAACCGATCGAGCCAATGGGTGTGGTGTAATCGACAGTGCCTACCGCCAGCTCGGTCTTGGACTGGCCGGGGTTCTCGGATTTCAGCCATATCAGGCTGCCGTGCAGCCCCTCCTTGCCGCCCAGTTTCAGCACCGCCGTGTTGCCGAACGCCAGGCGCTGCCCAAGGTAAAAGGCGCCTCCACGGTCGAACCGACCATCGCGCACGCCCTCGATGGGGCTGAATGCCTTGCCGGGGTTGAAGCCATCGTCGGTGATCAGGAAACCGTCCACCGTGACCAGTTGGCGCCCAAACGAGAAATCCACGCCGTCCGGGCCCAGGGCCGGCAGCAGGTCGCCGGACCTCCAGCCCAGGAAAGCATCTTCCACCGCAGTTCTGCGCTCATTGCCCGCCGTGATCGCCCCCGGGTCCCCGTCCCCCCATGTACCGCTGCTGAGCAGGGCGAAGCCGCCGTATACGGAACCGGCGGTGATCTTGTCGGTGGTGCCGTTGAGGCCATATTTGGCGTAGCCCTCCTGCCAGCGCATGCTGCCGGGCCGTTTCTGCGGGTCGCCGATGTAGTTGCGGGTGCTGCCGAACCAGCCGAAGCCGGCGCCCAGGTCAGCGTTCAAAACGGTTGCACCGTCATCTTCGCTGTAGACCGTATAGGCCTGTGCCTGGGAGCCGGCGGCACAGAGTGCAACCAGCGACAGTAATGGCGCGTAGGGGGGAATGCGCATGACGTCTCTCCTGTTTTTATAGTTGTGAGGCGAGGCAGGAGTGTTCCGGCCAGGGCCGGGCATGCGGTAACCCAAATCAGCATGTGCGCGGGCCGGGGCGCCCACTCGTCGTTGCACACGGTCTCCACCGCACAAAACCGTCCGAGTGCCTTCAATGGTTGCCGTTTTGGGCTACGGCCTCGGAACGCACGCGCCCTATGCTGGGCCCATAAGAACCATAAAAACCCGAGGCACCGTCATGACCCTTTTGTCCCCCTTCCCGCTGCTCCGTCAGGGGCTTTGTCTTCTGACCCTCATCACCTGCAGCGCCTTGCCGCCTGTTGCCAGCGCCCACCATTCATTCGCGCTGTTCGACCAGACCCAGACGCTCACGATCAAGGGTGTGGTCGAGCGCTTCGCCTGGACCAACCCGCACATCACGATCTACGTCGACGTTCCCGGCCCGCCGGCCCAGCGCTTCAAGATCGAGACCGGCAGCGTCAACGCGCTGCAGCGCACGGGCTGGACGGCGGAGTCGATCAAGGCCGGCGAGAACGCCGAGGTGTCCTACAAGCCGTTGAAAAACGGTGAGCCGGGCGGGCTGCTGGTGGAGATCAAGATCGGCGACGTGGTGCTCACGGGCGGCGGCTGAACGCATCCCTCCCCGAGTGCGATAACAACAGAACTGGGCAAACCAGCAACGCGGAGATATTTCAATGAAACCAGCACGCACCGCCAACGCCGCCATGCTCGTCCTGAGTGTGGTCCTCGTGACATTCGCCGGGCTGAGCAACGCCGCCACGGCAGCGAAAACCCAGGCCGACAAGCACAGCGCCGCTACCCGGCCGGACATCAGTGGCACCTGGGAAAGAACCCCGGATGACTGGTTCGGCGAGAACCCCGATGACCCGGTTCACCCCGGCGGGCCGATGGACCTCAAGGCGCCCTACGCCGCCGAGTACGTCGAGCTCAAGAAGAAAGAAGCCGTGGCCAACGCAGCCGGCACGCCAATTGCCACCACCAGTTCCAGGTGCCTGCCCGAGGGCATGCCGACGATGATGGCGGCGCTCTTCCCGATCCAGATCATTCGCGATGACAAGCAAGTGATCATCCTCGGCGAGTATCTCCAGCAAGTGCGGCGGATTCTCCTGGACCAGGCCATGCCGCCAAGCGAAAAGCTCGACCCGTTGTACCAGGGCCATTCCCGCGGCCACTGGGAAGGCGACACGCTCGTAGTCGAAACCCAGCGCGTGCGAACGGACGTGCGTTTCTACGACGTGCCCCACGGGCCGGCGATGAAGATCACCGAACGCATCCGGCTGCGCGGGCCGGATCACCTGGAAAACCAGGTCCTGATCGAAGACCCGCAGGTACTCAATACCCCGTATCGCTTTACGTTTGAGTACAAGCGCTCCAACTACGCCATTCAAGAATACGTGTGCGAGAACAACCAGATCGTGATCGACAGCGAGGGCAAGGCATCTCTGAGCCTTGAGTGACGCCACCCATCCACCCCTGCTGGAGCTTTACCCATGGAACGCCTGATCCCCATCAGTATCAGCGTCGTGCTGTCGCTGCTGATCGCCTCGAACACCTTCGCCGAAGTGCCGCGCATGCCCACGGCCATCGCCGTGCCGCCCTCCGGCAAACCGCCGCTGTCCTCGGCAAAACGCCCGGGCACCGAATACAGCGACCTCGACCGGTACGGCTACGTCGAAGAGGAGTACTACCTGCAAGGCGTTGCCCCGGCCATCAACGCCGCCGGCCAAACCCTGCTGGAAGCGCCTTACACCACGCGTATCCTGGTACGCAAACCGGCCGACCCGGCGCGCTTCAATGGCACGGTGGTCATCGAACCGTTCAGTTGGTTCGGCGAGCGTGGCGCGGGCTGGATCCTGACCCGCGACTATCTGCTGCGGCGCGGCTACGCGTACGTCGGCTACACGCTGAATGTGAACGCGCCGGCGGTGGATCCCAAGTTCATCGCCGATACCCCGGCAGCCGAAGCCGAGCAGATCGCCCAGTACGGAAGGATCGTCAACTTCGAGTTCATGCGCCGCTTCGACTTTGCCCGCTATGCGCCCCTGGGCACTTATTACGACCCGGCACACTTCACCCGCGGCGCAGCGCCCGATCCGTTTGCGCCCCAGTCCCAGGGCATCGGCGCACAACTGGCGTTGCTGCTAAAAACCAACGGCGCCCAGAGCCCGCTGGCAGGCCTCGATGTGCAGCGCGTGTATGTGAATAGCTGGGCCGTCACCGCGCAAGTCTGGATGGACTATCTCGACCAGGGCCGCCACCAGCAATGGCGCATGCCCGACGACACCCCGCTGATCGACGCCTATATGACCGGCCGCATGGCCTACGGCGAAGTGGGCGGCGACGTGATCCGAGTGCCACGGCAGATGCCCGAAGGCGTGCCCTTCGTGACGGTCTACAGCCAGTCCGAACTGATGCACGACGTGATCGAAGGCATCCCCCTTCCCCCGGACACCGACACCCCGCAGCTTCGCTACTACGAAGTGACCGGCATGCCCCACCTGCGCCTGGCCGACCTCGGCACCGAGCACACCGAACACCTCGCTGCCGACGTCGGCAAGGGCGACGACCCGCGCTGCCGGACGCTGTATGACGAACCGGTCGAGCTGGTGGTCGCGGCGCTGCTGGATGGCATGGACCAATGGGTACGCAAAGGCAAGCCCATGCCCACCGCCCCCCGGGTGGTGCGCGATGGCAAGGCCGCCGCCCGCGCGCCCGCCACCGGCAACCTGCAGGGCGGCGTGCGCCCGCCGTGGGTCCAGGTCCCCAGCGCCAGCTACCTCACCGATCAGGAAACCGGCTGCGGGCTGATCTACGACACCAAGGTGCCCTACTCGAAGGACGTGCTGGGCCGGCGCTATGGAAATTTCGGCCGCTACGCCCAGAAGTTCGAAGACGCCAAAGCCGTTTCGATCAAGGAAGGGTACTTGCTGCCGGAAGATGCGGCGGGCCTGCATCCGATCGCCACCCCCCAAGATTTCTAAGCCACTGCGGAAGAAAAGCCGATGTCCTCTTCACTCATCATTGCCTGGATCTATGCGTCGCCGTTGAGCACTGCCATCCGCGACATCCTGTGGGTCATCCCCACGGTGCAGAGCATTCATATCATCGCCATCACCGTGCTCTTCGGCTGCGCGCTGATTTCCGATCTGCGACTGGCGGGGGTATTCGCCGGCGACGAGCCCTTGCGCGGCGTCGTACGCCGTTACTACCCGTGGATGCGCAACGCGCTGATCGTGCTGCTGTGTACCGGGTTGGTGATGATCATCGCCGAGCCTGACCGGGTCCTCGTCAACTCGACGTTCTGGCTGAAGATGGTGCTGGTGGTGACGGCGTTCAGTGTGACCTGGCTGCTGCGCCGCCCCCTGCTGCGTCCTGCCGGCCAGGCCGGCGGCGACGCGTCGCGCCCGGTCAAGGCCTTTGCGTGGCTATCGATCGGCCTGTGGTGCGTCGTGATCATCTGCGGTCGCTGGATCGCCTACACGATCTAAGCGTTTTCAACCCACGTTCTCAGGTATTCGTCATGGATATTCAACCCCTGCTGCAAGCCGTCCAGGACACCCCGGTCGCGACGTTCATTCGCGAGTCAGGCTCGGCGTTCCCGATGCTGGAGTCGGTGCATGTGATCGGCATCGCCATCGTCTACGGCACCATTGCCGTGGTCGACCTGCGCCTGCTGGGCGTGGCCGCCCATCGGCGCGGCGCGCTGAAGCTGATCCAGGATTTGCTGCCGTACACCTGGGCCGCATTCGTGGTCTGTGTGATCACCGGCCTGCTGATGTTCTGCGCCAACGGCACCACCTATGTGCAGAACACCGCGTTCCTGTTCAAGATGGGCCTGTTGATGCTGGCGGGGATCAACATGGCCGTCTTCCACCTGGGGGCCTTTCGTCGAATCGCCGAATGGGACACGACGCTGCCACCGCCCGGCCAGGCGCGCATCGCCGGCTTCAGCTCATTGCTGTTGTGGGCCGGGGTGGTGTTCCTGGGCCGCTGGATTGCGTTCCTCTGATGGCGCGCCCGAGCACTGCAATCACACAGGTGCGCCCGCGTTCCGGCGGCTGGGAGTCCCTGGCCCTGGTGCTGGCGACCCTGGCCGTCGTCGCCGGTGTGGCCGGCTATGTGCTGCTGCGCCCGGAAAGAGTGGGCCCGCCCACCCCGCTGAGCTGGCAGGTGCGCTCCTTCGATGGCTTGGGTGCGGTCGACCAGGCGATTCACAGCGCGCTGTTGCCCGCCGGTGAAGAAATCATCTGGTCCAACAACGATACCGGCGGCTGGATCACCCTGGAGCGCGCGCAGAAACTGCTGTTGCCGCCCTTCTACCGTGACGCCTTCTGGAAGGCCAATGGCGAGGTGCACTGGCAATTGATCCTGCCCGGTTCCCACCTGGCCCATCAGGGTGGCGACGAGGATGCCCATGGGGCGGACCAGCCCGTCAGCGACGTCTCCCAGGCCACCCAGGGCCAGGGCGCGACGGTCTACTACGGCTCCGGCGGCCATGCACCGGGCCAGAGCGCCTACCTGCTGGTCATCGGTCACGCCCATGCCGGGGTGATGTGGGCCAACCAGGCAACGATCTGGGTCCACCGTGACCCGAACGCACCCTACCCCGCCATCGTCAAGCCCGAATCCCTGGTCGGCGAAGGCTGGCGCCAAGTCATCCCCTACGACGGCGCCAGCGAAATCGAACGCGTAAAAGGAACCCAGCCATGACTGTTGCCCTGAAACACCGCGCCCTGTGGCGCCGCTGCATCGCGCTGCTGGTGCTGATACCCGCCATCGCACTCGCCGGCCCGGCCTTCGCCTCGGCGAAGAAACTCAGGATCGGCATCACCCTGCATCCCTACTACAGTTTCGTGGCCAATATCGTCGGCGATCGGGCCGAAGTCATTGCGCTGATCCCGGCAGAGGCCAACCCGCACAACTACCAGCCGCAGCCCGATGACATTACCCGCGCGATGAATATCGATGTGCTGGTGGTCAACGGCATCGGCCACGATGAATGGGCCTTCCAGATCATCAAGGCTGCCGGCCGCACGCAGACGCTGCCGATTATCCAGGCAAATGCCACGGTGGCGCTGATTCCCATCGGTGGCGACCAGGAAGGCGTCAAGGTGGTCAACCCGCACACCTTCGTCTCCACCACGGCGGCGATACAGCAGGTGTTCGAGATCGCTCGCCGGCTCGGAGAGCTGGACCCGGACAACGCCGCGGTGTATCGAAAAAATGCCCTGGCGTATGCGGGCCGTATCCGCGAGCTGCGCGCCGGCTTCATGACGCGCTTCGCCGCGCTGGACCTGTCGTCGTTCCGCTGCGCGACAACCCATGCCGGCTACGACTACATGATGCAGGAGTTCGGCCTGTTCGTGAGCGCGGTGATCGAGCCGCGCCACGGCGTCGCGCCGACGGCACGCCAATTGGCCAACACCATCGAGGCGATCAAGAAGGCCAACGTCAAGGTGCTGTTCGCCGAGAAGAACTTTTCCCTCGACCTGGCCAAGCCCATCGAAGCCGCGACCGGCGTGAAGGTGTTCGCCCTGTCCCATATCACCGGGGATACCTACAGCGCTGACGAATTCGAGGTGGCGATGCGCGACAACCTCGAAACCCTGGCGCAAGCCGTTGAGTACACCCAGCAATGAATGCGCTGAAGGAGGACTACGGGATGCGCGGCCCCGCCATTGTGTTCGACAACGTCTCCCTGCGACTGGGAGGTACGCAGGTGCTCGACCAGGTAACGATGCGCATTGAAGCCGGCGCCTTGCACTGCCTGGTAGGCCCCAACGGCGGCGGCAAGACCTCACTGGTGCGTGCGCTGCTGGGGCAGATGCCGCATACGGGGGCGATCCGCTTCGAGGGTGAGGTCACCACGCCCATGGGCTATGTCCCGCAATTGCCGGACTTCGACCGCAACGTGCCGATGACGGTCAACGACCTCATGGCCATGCTCGGTCAACGCCGGCCGGCCTTTCTCGGCGCAGGCCGCGCCGCCAGGGCGGCCAACGCCCAGGCCCTGGCGCGGACCGGCATGGCGGGGATGGGTAAAAAGCCGTTTGGCAGCCTGTCCGGCGGCCAGCGCCAGCGCGTGCTGCTGGCCCAGGCAATCAGCCCGGCGCCGTGGCTGCTGATCCTCGATGAACCGACCGCCGGGATCGACGAAGCCGGTGTGCGCCTGGTGGAGGCGCTGGTGGCCGAACTGAACGGCCGTGGAGTGACGATCCTGTGGATCAACCACGACCTGGAACAGGTCAAGCGAATCGCGCAGTCCGTGACCGTTATCAACCAACGGGTGCTGTTTCACGGCCCCGCCGATCAGATCGACAACCGCCTGGAGGCCATTCGATGAATGCCTTGTACGACTTTATCCGCGACCACCTGCAGGCGCTCGCCGCGAGTCACCTGCTGCCGCAACCGTTCGAGTACGAGTTCGTGATCAACGCGCTGATGTGCTCAGTGCTGATCGGACCGTTGCTGGGTGTGCTGGGGTCGATGGTGATGATCAAGCGGATGGCGTTCTTCAGCCAATCCGTGGGCAATGCGGCGATGACCGGCGTGGCGATTGGCGTGCTGGTCGGCGAATCCTACACCTCGCCGTACTTTTCGATGTTCGGCTTCTGCCTGCTGTTTGCCCTGACTCTCAAGTACACGCAGCATCGCACCACCCTGGCCAATGACACGCTGATCGGCGTGTTCCTGTCCATCTCGCTGGCGGTGGGTGCTTCGTTGCTGCTGTTCGTGTCGGCAAAAATCAACACACACGTCATGGAAGGTGTGCTGTTCGGCTCGATCCTGGCGGTGGACCATACCGACATGAACGTGCTGCTGGGCGTGACGGTGATGTGTGCGCTGATCGGGCTGCCCCTCTACAACGGCATGCTGCTCTCCAGCCTCAATCCGAGCCTGGCCCATGCCCGTGGCGTGAAGGTGCGCAGCGTCGAGTACCTGTTCGTGGTGCTGGTCACCCTGGTCACGGTCGCCTGCCTGAAGATCATCGGCGCCGTGCTGGTGGAGGCCCTGTTGCTGATACCGGCAGCGGCGGCCCGCAACATCAGCCACTCACTGCCGGGCCTGGTCACGTGGGCCGTGGTGATTGCGAGCTTTTCCTGTGTGGTCGGCATTCTGGCGCCGATGCAGTTCCATATTCCCGTGCCCACGGGCGGCGCCATCGTGATCGTCGCAGCCTTGGTGTTTGCGTTCACCATCCTTATCCGCAGTACCGCGCCGCAGTTCAGGGGGGCCAGCGTATGACCGGGTTCAATCGATCCATGCGGCCCTGGCTGGCATTGCTGGCGGTGCTGCTGGGCGGCCTGCCGTCGGCCTTTGCGCAGGTCGGCCAGCAACAGGTACTGGTCGCCCTGCCGGCGCTGTATGCGCTGACTTCGACACTCGGCGAAGGCACCCGGATCGAAGTGGTACGTGTGCCACTGGACGCCGCCGTGCCCATGGAAAGCCAGGCCAACGCGCTGTCACGCCTGGAGCCGGCCGTGTTCCAGAACGCCGTGGCGGTGGTCACCCTGAGCAGCCTGTGGCGCGCTGACCCGCTGTATGCAACGGCTCGACGCCACAACCTGCGCCTCGTCGAGATCGATGCGTCGCGCTCATGGGACAGCCTCAAACCGGGCGTCGCCGTGACCCGCACGCCCTCGAACGATGTGCCCTGGGCCGGCAACCGCAACGGCGATGGCGGCCCGTCACCCTACGCCTGGCTCGGCCCGGTCAATGCCATGCGCATGTCGGCGCTGATCGCGGCCGACCTGGCGCGCCTGTCACCCGCCGATGCGCCGCGGATCGAGCGCAACCTCGCCGCACTCGACGGCCGCTTGCGCCAACTGAAGGCCGACTACGGTGCCCGGCTGCTGCAGGTGCCGGACCTGCGCGTGCTGTCGCTGGCCAGCGAGCCGGTCTACCTGTTCGGCGAGTTCGGCGTGTATGTGGACGGTTGGTTCGTGCGCCAGGACATCGACTGGACTGACGCCGACCTTGCCGCCCTGACCCTCTACCTGCGCGAGCGCGAGATCCGCGTGGTGGTGCACAAGTGGGCGCCCGACGCCAGGATTGCCCAGGCCATCGAGGACGGCGGCGCCCACCTGCTGATCCTGGACATCGGCAACCCCGGCCTGCTCGCCAACACGGCCAACGGCTACCAGGCGCTGCTGGGTACGAACCTGGATGCCTTGCTGGCGGCCTTCGCGACCGTTCAAGCCGCGACGCCCCAGTGATCAACGTTGACCATGGAGACTGAAAACCTTATGAAAACGCGAGATGTGCTCCACCCGATCCTGCTGGCCGGCGCACTGCTGTTCTGCCAGGCCGCCGCAGCCCATGGCCCCGTGTTCGACTGCTATATCGAGCACGACGACTGGGTGAAGTGTGAGGCGGGTTACACCGATGGCAGCTCCGCCGTGGGTCGCAAAATCCATGTCCAGGACACCCGCAACAGGGTGTTGCTCGAAGGCACCGTGGACCAGGACAACAGCTTCACATTCCAGGCCCCGGCCGGAGCCTACTCCGTGGAGTTCCTCGGTGGCGAGAACCATGGCGCCACGATCCAATCCTCCGACATTACACAGTGAAATCGACCATGACCATCAAACGACGACTGCTCCAAGCCTTTGCCGCCACGGCCTTCGGTTGCATGACCTGCGCCGCGCAGGCGCATTTCCAGATGCTCTACGTGGAGGACACGGCGCTGCCCCGCGCGGACAACCTGGAATTCGCCATCGTGTTCACCCACCCGTTCTCCGCCGGACCGACCATGGTCATGGGCGAACCCCTCGCCTTCAACCACACCAGCGCCCACGGCGCAGAAAAAATCGACCTGCGCAAATACCTGCGACCGGTGCAGTGGCAGAGTCGCGACAACCAGGCCACCGCCTACCGTGCATCGATCCCACGGGAGCTGGTGCGTTCCCTGGGTGACCATGTGTTCGTACTCGAACCCGAACCCTACCTGGAAACCGCCGAAGGCGTGTACATCCAGCAGTTCACCAAACTGATCGTGAACGTCGGCGGCGTCCCCGGCAGCTGGTCGGAACCCCAGGGGCTACCGGTTGAGATCCAACCGCTGAACAAGCCCTATGCCAACTGGACCGGCGGCGTGTTCCGTGCCGTGGTGCTGGCCGACGGCAAGCCGGTGCCGTTCGCCGAGGTTGAAATCGAATACCTCAACCACTCCGTCGACATCAAAAACAACGCCTTCGGCCAGCAGGACCATGTCACGGCCCCCCAAGCCTCGTTCAAATCCCTGAGTACGTATGCGGATGGCCAGGGGGTCGTCACCCTCGGCCTGCCCCGTGCCGGCTGGTGGGGCATTGCGGCACTGAACATAGGGGCAACGAAAACCTATAAGGGCAAACCTTTGTCCCAGGACGCCGTGTTGTGGGTGCAGGCAAGGGACATGAAATAACCCCGGCAGCCATCCATGCGCCTGACCGGCCCCTAGGCCCGCGCCCCGATCAACACCAGCACCCCACCCCACTGCGTCACCCTGATCGGCAAGCTTTGCTCCAAGGCCTCCAGGGTCTGGCGCGCATCATCCAGCGGGAACCGGCCACTCACGCGCAGCTGCGCCACCGCGGCATCCAGGCGCACGATGCCCTTGCGGTAGGGCCGGATCGCTTCCACCACGCTGGCCAGTGTCTGGTTGCGCACCACCAGCCAGCCGTCGAGCCAGGCGGT
Source organism: Pseudomonas sp. CFBP13509 (assembly GCF_005233485.1). Lineage (NCBI taxonomy): Bacteria > Pseudomonadati > Pseudomonadota > Gammaproteobacteria > Pseudomonadales > Pseudomonadaceae > Pseudomonas > Pseudomonas sp. CFBP13509. The sequence continues at coordinate 109,522 of NZ_QGAA01000008.1, read as the reverse complement.
TTCGGTGGCGGCCATGGGCACTTGGGTGAGGATGCGCTGGTGGTCGAACAGCGTGCTCTGGTGCATGGCCACCCGTTGCTGCGCACCGCCGTCGAAGTGCAGCACCGCATCGGCATCCAGGGTGACCAGGCGCATCGCGCCGTCCTGTTCACTCAGCATCAGGCGGCCCGTGGTGGCACTGATATGGGCGGCGCGGGTCTTGACCTGCAGCGGACGCAGCAGGTTCACCAGCATTTCGCCGGTGCGCAGTTCAAGGCTGTGCGCGTCCCCGGCCAACGTCGAGACCACCTCGCTGCGGGCATTGAGCTTGAGGGTGCTGCCATCGGCCAGTTGCCAGGTGCGACGCTCGGCGGTGCCGGTGGCGTAGGTCTGCCCCGCGTCTTCAAAACGCCAGCCCCACCCCGCGCCGGCCGCCAGTCCCAGCGCACACAGACTGGTACGCAGAAATGCGCGACGGCTGTTGGGTTGCTCCAGGCTGCGCAGCAACTGCGCGCTGGAGCGCCCGCGCCAGGGTGAGGCCTTGAGCTGATCGAGACCGGCGAGCAGTTGCGCATATACCTGGCGATGATGGGCCGAGGTGCCCCGCCATTCATCCAGCGCCTGCTGCTGGGCGGGGCTGAAGTCGCCGGACTGGATCTGCACCAGCCAGCCGATGGCTTCCTCGGCCACCGGGTCGTTCAAAGGCTGTTTGCTCACTCGCTCAACCCCAGGTAACAGGCGCGCAGGGCCTGGGTCATCAATTGGTGGATGCGCCCCAGGGACAGGCCCAGGCGTTCACTGATCTGCGTGTAGGTCATGCCGTCCAACTGGCTGTGCACGAACACCGCCTTGGCTTGCCCCGACAGGCCGTCCAGCAGCCGGTCGATGGCCAACAGGCTCTCGATCAGAATCAGTTGTTCCTGGGGTGATGGGTGCACGTGTTCGGGCACGTCGGCCAGGATCTGCAAGTAGGCTTTTTCCAGGTCGCGTCGGCGCCAGCTCTCGTACATCAGGCGCTGGGCGATGGTCGTCAGCAGCGCGCGCGGTTCGCGAATGGCCGTGGGGTCGGGCAGCATCCACACCTTGAGGAAGGTCTCGGCGGCGATGTCCTCGGCGCTGTGGCTGCAACCGGTGCGGTACGACAAACGCGCACACAACCAGCTGTAGTGCTGCTGGAAAATCTGGCCGATAAGGCGGGTCTTGAGCAAAGCATTCGGGTCCATAGGTCCATAATCTTCATGGACTGCACACGCCAGCGGACAAGTGGTGGTGGGCCTGTCGGTTTGAGGTAGACCTGCGTCCGGGCAGGTGAGTCCAGTTTGCCCCAGGGGGCATCACCAGATAAAAGAATAAAAAAAGCCATCGAACTGCATTTTTTGCATAACCTTCGGCGCCTTTACCGGCACGCCAAAGCACCGCCTGCGGGCATCGCAGGCGGTGCGGCGCCTGGCTCAGTGGGCGGCCAGTTGCGCCTCGCTGCGTTCCTGTTCGCGCAAGGGGCGCACCAGCCAGGTGACCACTACGGTCAGCACCAGCAGGATCACCGCCAGCGCCCAGAGCACGCCATGGAAGGCACTGTCATAGCCGCCGATAAACAGGCTGTGCACCGCCCCCGCCTGCTCCGCGCCCAGGGTTTGCAGGGACCCGGTGAGATTGCCGGCGGCGACGTCGTCGATCCAGCGTTGCAGGGTCGCCGGGTCGGGCGCCAGGCGGCTCAACGTGCCGCGCAACTGGCTGTCGAGCAAGGTCGCCAGCAGCGAGCCATACAAGGCCACCGCAATCGCTTCACTGCCCAGGCGGAAGGTGTTGAGCAGGCCCGCGGCCATCCCGGCCTTTTGCTCCGGCACGGTCTTGAGCGCCAGGCCATCCACCAGCCCGGCCGACAGGCCCATGCCGATGCCCACCAGCAACAGCGGCACTGCCAGTTGCCACAGCGCCACACCGACCTGGCTGACCAGCGCCAACGCCACCACACCGACCAACAACGCAATTAGGCTGGCCTTGAGAATGCCGATCGCCGACACCCCGCGTGCCGCCCACTTGCCCGCCAGGATCGGGCAAAACAGCATCGGCACCGTCAGCAGCAACATCGCCAGGCCCGCATGGGTCGCGCTCAATTGCAGCACGCCGAACAGGTAGCTCGGCAGGTACGTGAGCAAGGTCACAAAGCCGAACGACGCCGCCACGGTGACCAGCGCCAGGCCGACAAAGGGCCCGCGCGCCAGCAGCGACAGGTCGAGCATTGGCTGCAGGTGGCGACGCTCCTGCCAGGTAAACACCGCCAACAGCACCACGGCGACCGCCACCAGGCCGAGTACACCGCGGCTGCTCCAGCCCCATTGCGAGCCCTGCACAATCGCCACCATCAGCGCCAACAATGCCAGCACAAACAGCGTCGCACCCGGCACATCGAAGCGCGCGGTGTGTTCAGCCAGCACGCCATCGCGGGTAATCAACGGGCTGCCCAGCAGCACGATCACCAGGGTCACCCCATGGGCCCAGAAAATCGCGCGCCAGCCGACGCTGTCCAGCAGCAGACCGGACAAGGTCGGGCCCAGGCTCACGCCCAGCCCGGCAACGGTGCCGAACAGGGCAAACGCGCGCAGCCGCGCCGGGCCGCTGAAGTGGGTGGACAAAATCGCGATGCCGCAGGAAAAGATCGCCGCCGCCCCGATGCCCGCCAGCCCCCGCGCCGCATCCAGCAGCCAGGCACTCTCGGCCACGGCGGACAGCACCGAGGCCACCACGTACAGCGAAGCGCCGGCGACAAAACAGCGTTTGCGCCCGAGCCGATCCGCCAGCGCGCCCCACGCCAGGGTGAAGCAGGCAAACGCCAGGTTGAACGCATTGACCACCCATTGCAGGCTGGTCAACGGCGCCTGGATGTCGGCGCCGATGGCCGGCAACGCGAGCGCCGTACCCGAGATGGAACTGGGCACGACGAAGATCGCCAGCAGGATGATGGTCAGTAGAGCCGTATCGGCAAAGGTCGTTTTCATGGGTCCTTCCAAGGTCAGGTTGAAGTGAAGCCGTGCACCGGCAAGCGGGCAGGACGGCGCAGGATGATGCCGTCGACCCAGGGCACCTGGTCCGCCGGCACCGCCAGGCGCAGGTTCGGGAAGCGCTGCACGAGGATCTGCAACACCGTGGTGATTTCCAGGCGCGCCAGGGCGGCACCCATGCAGTTGTGCATGCCGTAGCCGAACTGCAAATGCCGCGCACCCTTGCGGTCCAGGCGGATCGCCAGGGGCTCGGGGAACGCCGCCGGATCACGGTTGGCGGCAAACGCATCGGCGTAAATGATGCTGCCCGCGGGAATCAGCCCCCACGGCCCTTCCAGGTCGACGCTGGCCAGGCGCGGGAAGGTCGAGATGGTGCCCAGGGGAATCAGGCGCAGCAGTTCTTCGACCGCCTCCGGGATCAGCGCCGGATCGTCGACCAATTGTTGCCACAGCTCAGGGGCCGCCAACAGGGTGTACACCGATTTGGTCAGCACCGTGAGGATGTTCTGGTCGCCGCCGATCAATACCCCCAGGAGGATGCCCACCAGCTCCTTGTCGTTGAGCGGCGGCTCGCTGTCGGCACGGGTCGCGACGAAGCGCTGGATCAGCCCATCGGGATCGGTGGGCCGCGTACCGGTGACCAGGTCCGTCAGGTAGTTGTACACGCCCCAGAACTGGTTCAGCAGTTCCGGCACATCGGCGTCCGACGCCACCTGCACGGTATGGCTGAGGGGCCGGTAATACTCACGGTCACTCAAGGGGATGCCGAGCAACTGGCAATCCACGGTGGCGGGGATGTGGTCAAGCACCTGGGCAAACAGATCGGCACCGGGCGCCTGGCGCTGCAATACATCGAGGCGTTCATGGGTGGCGTGTTCCACCTTGTCGCGCAGCAACGCCACGCCACTGGGGCTGAAGTCCCGGGCCACCACCTTGCGCAGGCGACCATGGTCGGGGATGTCATTGTTGAGCAGCAGTTCAGGCGGCGTGATGGTCGGCAAAAAGCTCGCGCCGTCTTCTTCGTTGCACGGCGCGCGTATCGCGCGGTTATCCAGCAGCAACGCCTGCACGTGTTCGTAACGGGTCAGGTGAAAGGCCAGGTGGCCGCTGGGCAGCAGAATCCTCGGCAGGCCATTGGCGGGGCTGGCGGGTTGATAGGCCGGCGGTGCATCCAACTGCGGGATGCGTGCCACGGTGACCTCGGGTCTGGCGATCACGGCGATATTCATCAGGCAGGCTCCACGGCAGGTTGCAACAGGCTGACAGCGGTGAGGCGCTGCAGCTGGGCGAGCGCCTGGTGGTTGTCGATGAAGTGCAGCACTTGCCAGCCAAGCGCGGCGGCGGCGTCGATGTTTTCCGCGACGTCGTCGATCAACAGGCTGTGCTGCGGCGCGACGCCCGAGCGCGCGGTCGCCACCTGGAAGAACGCCGGCTCCGGCTTGCGGCTGCGCTCCTGGCTGGAATCGACGATCAGGTCCACCACCTCATCCAGGCCCACCATCGCCCGCCAATGCCGCTCCCACTCCACCACGTTGTTGGTGAGGATGCCGACGCGAAAACCGGCACGCTTGAGTGCGCGCACGGCGGCCACCAGCGGCGCATTGGCCGGCACCCCGGCGAACCATTGCGCGCCGAAGGTGTGCAGGTGAGCGCGGGATAAATCGACCTGCGGGTCACGGCGACGCAGGGCCTGCGCCAGGCGCTCGCCCCACTCGCGCTCGGTGAGCAAGGCACTCTCCACCGGCGCGAGCATGGGCACGCCCAACTCATCGGCCACATCGCCCATGGCCTGTTGCAGCACGTGTGGAGCCAGGCCGGTCTTGACCTGGTATTGCTCGAACAGCGCCGGAATCGGCGGCGACAGCACGCCACCGAAATCGAACCAGATAAATTGCAGGTCGCTCATCGCACACCTCCCGCCACCAGGGCCAAGGGTTGGCTGGCGACCAGCGGCAGCAACTCCAGCTCAGCGGTGGCAATCACCGCGCCGCCCTGCTCGACCTCCAGCGCCAGGGTGATGCGACCGTGTTCGTCGCGGGCCAGGGAGGTCAGGTCCGCACGGACCTGGGTTGGCAAACCAAACTCACCGAAGCGGGTGAACACCACATGGCAGCGGGATAACAGCAACTGCTCGGGGCCCACCTGCAACTGCCGGTCCGCCGCCACCAGCGCCACTTGGCGGAAGCCTTCGAGCAACAGCATGCCGGGGATATGGTCGAGGGGGTGGTCGAAGATCGCCGGATTGTTCAGATCGACGATCAGCGGCGCCACCAGCGTCGCGGCGCCCTGCTCCAGTTCACGGCCGAGCACCACATTGTTCAGCCAGTGACGCCCTACGGCGGATGGACTCAAGGGTGGCGGCAACTGTGCCAATGGGTCGGCGTTGGCGGGAATCGCCGCCAGGCCACGGGCACGCATCTTGTTCCAGGCCGCGCCGCTCATCCAGCGAATGCTCATGCGTTCGTGGCGTGCAGCCACTTCGCCATTGATGCTCAGGGACATGTTCAGGGTCACGCCACTGCGCTCGCCGTGGCGCAGGTATTCATCCACCACGTAGACATCGATCTCGGCGGATGCCGGACGATCCCCCACCACCAATAAACTCCGGTCGGTCACGCGGGTCACACTGTCCAGGTAGATAAACTTGTCCTGGGCGCTGACGTCGAGGAACGCATGGGAGATATAAATTGACGCCTGGCGGAATACTTCCAGCAATAACAGCATGTCGTAGTGTGCGGCGCGGTGGGTATGTTCACTGAAGTAACTGTGGGTACGCGGTAGTTGGGCGCTGCAGCGAAAGTGTCCTTCCTTTACCAGTTCCGCGCCGGTCAGGAACACTTCGCTGACGGCGGCACGGTGCACCATGCTGCGCGGCACGGTGTTTTCGCAACGAATAGCCAGGGCTTCAGACATAGCAATCTCCTCCTTTGATTACCGCGAGAAGGCTAAGCTGAAACGTTTTTTCTCCACAACTGACCGAACGGCTAGGTCGTTGGACATGAACCTGTAGAACTTGCACTTCAGACATGGGTATCTGTCTCCTGATGAGCTTCTCCGTAAGCGTGCAGACCGCCGTACACGTTCATCGCGGTGAACGTTGTATGCTTTGCGCGGACAACCCGTTCTGGCTGTCAGTACCCTTGTGCAGATAGTCCCTTATATTTTCACTGCGCACTTAGACCCATTTGATCGAAGCTTATAAGCGCAACTAAATCATCTAGACACCCAACTAATCGTTCTAACTTAGTAGTGAAAATCCACACGCGAAGTTGCTCAAGGTCGTAAAGAACATCACGACCCGGAGCAGATTCACATGTTGAAAACAGGATTCACCCTGGCGCCTTTGGCGTGTGCATTGGCCATGGGCGGGCTGACGCTGCCAAGCCTGGCGTTGGCGCAAAACGACGCGGCGTCGGTACAACGGGTGATTGACTTCAATATCCCCGCAGGCCCCCTGGATGAGGTGCTGCTGAGCATCTCCCAGCAAAGCGGCCACCCTATCGCCTTCGACCCGCCGCTGGTGGAAGGCCGTGGGAGCCGCGCGATCCAGGGCCGACTGAGCCAGGAACAGGCGCTGGGCATTGCCTTGGGCGGCTCCCCGTTGGGCTTCAGCCAGACGGCCAGCGGTGCGGTATTGATCCATCGACTGGCCGACCCTGCAGCGGCGGCCAACAGCCAACCGCTGGCGCCACGCCTGAAATCCGTGGAGGTGATCGGCACCCGGCGCAGCGACGTCACCGCACTGCAAAGCGCGGCCCCCGTGGATGTGATCAGCAGCGAGCAACTGCAGCGCGCCGGCACCGATAACCTGGCCAAGGCCCTGGAAACCCTGGTGCCGTCGGTGAACTACCCGCAGGTCAACGGCACCGATGGCGTGTCGTCGCAGCGGCCGGTGTCGTTACGTGGGTTGGCCGCCGACCAGGTGCTGGTGCTGGTCAATGGCAAGCGTCGGCATGCCTCGGCGTTCGTCAACACCAAGGCCACCCTGGGGCGTGGCTCACAGGCGGTGGACTTGTCGACGATTCCCGTCAGCGCCGTCGACCATATCGAAGTGCTGCGCGATGGCGCCTCGGCCCAATACGGCTCGGATGCGATTGCCGGGGTGGTCAATATCGTGCTCAAGGAGCAGGACCACGGCGGCGCCGTGCAAAGCACCTTCGGCCAGTACACCAAGGGCGATGGCTTTCGCCGGTCGGTGGGGGGCTGGAGCGGTTTCACCTTGCCCGGCGATGGCTTCCTCACCCTCAGTGGCGAAGGCCTGCGCAGCGAACGCACCTCCACCGGCGGCACCGATGGCCGGCAGTTCTACCCCAGCGGCGACGCCCGTGAAGCGGATGCCGACCGCCATTGGCGCTACGGCTCGCCGGGCCTTGAAGACTGGAACCTGGCGCTGAACAGCGGCCTGTCCCTGAGCGACACGGTCGACCTGTACGGCTTCGCCACCTACCAGGACCGTACCGGCGAATCCCAGGCAACCTTTCGCCGCCCCATCGACCCCAACAACCTGGTGGCCGTGTACCCCAACGGTTTCCTGCCACTGCTCGACGTGCGCTCGCGGGATGCCTCGGTCACCGGCGGCGTGAAGATTCGCGATGAGCAACTTGGCAGCTTTGACCTCAGTGCCAACTACGGGCGCAACCGCATCGACTATCACCTCAGCGATTCGCTCAACGCCAGCCTCGGCGCCGCGAGCCCGACGAGCTTCAATGCCGGGGCGCTGGTCAATGAGCAAACCAACGTCGGCCTGGACCACATCAAGGAACTCAAGGTCGGCTGGGGCGCAGGCCCGCTGGTGTTCTCCAGCGGCCTGGCGTGGCGCAACGAAGCCTATGAAGTGATCGCCGGCGACCTCGCCTCCTGGACCCACGGCAGCGCCCTGCCCGCCCGTGCCGGCGGCGCCCAGGGCTTCCCCGGCACCCAGGACAGCGACGAAGGCCGCTACGCCCGCCATGTGTTCGGCGGCTACCTGGGCCTGGAGCAGCAAGTCACCGACAAACTGCAACTGGGCCTGGCCGGGCGCAGCGAGCACTACGACGATTTCGGCACCACCAGCACCGGCAAGTTCTCCGCGCGCTACGACTTCACCCCGCAGTGGGGCCTGCGCTCGACCCTGAGCAGCGGCTACCGCGCGCCCACCCTGGGGCAGATCGGCACCTCGGCGACCCAGACCGAGTTCAAGGCCGGCGACCCCACCGCCTACCAGGTCGGCACCGTCAGCGTGAACACCCCGGTCGCCCGCGCCTTGGGCGCCAGTGACCTGAAGCCGGAAAAATCCACCAGCCTGTCCCTCGGCGTGGTCTGGCAGCCGCTCGAGCGTGCAAGTGTCAGCCTCGATGCGTACCACATCCGCATCAAGGACCGCATTGCCCTGTCGGAAACCCTCAGCGGCCCCCAGGTCAGCCAGATCCTCGCCAACCAAGGCTATGGCAACTACTCCGGGGTGAGTTTTTTCACCAATGCACTCGACACCAAGACCAGCGGCGTGGACCTCGCCGCCCACTATCGCCTGGACCTGGCCGACGCCAGCCAGTTGACCCTCAACGGCGCCTTCAACTACAGCAAGACCCAGGTCACCGACATCAAGGACAACCCCGGCCCGCTGGCCGGCACCGGCATCACCCTGATCAATCGCGAAGCCCTGAGCTATGTGGAAAGCGCCTCGCCCAACAGCAAGCTGATCCTCGGTGCCGACTGGCGCAAGGGTGCCTGGCAGGCGAGCGTCAACACGATTCGCTACGGCACCTACACCCTCGATTCCAACCTCGGCGAAGCCCGCGACCAGACCTTTTCGGCGCAATGGGTGAGCAACGCCAGCCTGTCCTACGACATCAACCAGGCGCTCACCCTGACCCTGGGCGGCAACAATATTTTCGACAGCTACCCGGACAAGATCGACGTGGCCAACCGCTTTGTCGGCGGGCGCGTGGCCTACCAGAGCATCTCCCCGGCCGGTGCCGAAGGCGCCTTCTACTACGTGAAAGCCGACTACCGCTTCTGACTCAACCAAGGAGTTCCCATGAGCTTTGATCCTGTGCGTTTTACCCAAGTGTTCGAACACGACTTTGCCCTGGCCAAGCAGCTGCTGATCAAGCATCAGGTGTTGTCGAGCAATGAGGCGGGCAATATCAGCCTGCGTATTCCCGGCGAAGCACGGCTGGTGATCGCCTCGCTCAGCGGCGCCGACAGTGGCGTGGCGGCGATTGTCGATTTCGACCTGCAACACAGCCAGGGCAGCCTCACCGACAACCTCAGGGAAGTGGCGGCGCTGCACGTGGCGATCTACCGCGAGCGACCCTCGGTGAATGCGGTGATTCACACGCACTCGCCGTATCTCACCGCCTTCGCGATTGCCGGCCGAGCGTTGCGCCCCCATGCCACGCAGTTGCTGGGGATTCTGGATGAAGACCAGGAGGTGCCGCTGACGGCGTGGGGGCCGCGGTATGCGCCGGAGCCGGTGGTGGCGGCGTTACGCGAACATCCGCGTGCGCCAGCGGCGTTGCTGGCCAATCACGGGCCGTTTGCGTGGTCGGAGCGGGACGTGCTGGCGGCGACGCGGTTGTTGGTGAACCTGGAAGAAGCGGCCTACCTGACCTTCCTGGCGCAGCAGCTCGGTACGCCGCAGCCCTTTCCCAGCGGCGCGGCGCAGCGGTCGCGCCTGGGCTGGAGTGCGACATGAGTGCGCTCACTCGTTGCCCTGATAAAAGTGGAAGGGGCGGTGCGACGATTCGACTTGCCTCCGGCCCTTACGACAGGTCACTTTGGCAGCGGGCGCTGTTGGTTATTTTTGCATTCGGCGCGCTCCACGCCCACGCCGCCCCCCTGCTGGAACGGGCCCAATCCCGTGGCACCCTCAACGTCTGCACCAGCGACGAATTCCCCCCCTTCAAGACCTTCGATGCCCAAGGCAAGCCCGGCGGGTTGATCCTGGACCTGATCGTCGACCTGCAACGCCAGTTGTCTGCCAAGGTCGGCCAGCCGCTCAAGCTGCAACTTGTGCAAGTCAATCCGCTCAACCGCTTGCTGTTTCTCGAACAGGGCCGTTGTGAAGTGCTGGTCACGTCCCTGCTCGACACCCCCGCACGGCGGCGCGAAGTGGATTTCGCCAGCCCCGGTTTCTACAGCTCGGCCGCCACGGTGTTTGCGCCGAAAAGCACCGCCGTGCCGGACTGGCAAAGCCTGCGCGGCAAGACCCTGTGTGCGCCCGCCACCAGTGTGTGGGTGCGCCCGTTTGAAACGCGCTACGGCGTGCAGTTCGCCTCGTTCAACGGCACGGCCGAAGTGCGCAAGGCGGTGGCCGACAGCCGTTGCCTGGGGGCGATGGGTGACGATGCGTTGTACAGCGCCCTGGCGCGCCAGCCGGAATGGGCCGATTACGAGGTCAAGCTGCCGGGCCAGGATCCGGCGCCGTGGGGCATTGCTTTGCGCAAGGGCCAGCCGGCGTTGTTGGCAGCGGTGTCGAGTATTGTCGAAGGCTGGCATGCCCAGGGCGTGATCATCAGCCTGGAACAGCGCTACGGCCTGGCGCCGAATGCCTGGGTAGCGCAGCAGCATGCGCGGGCCAGCCATGAGTGAGGCCAACCTGCGCCTGTGGCTGGAACAGCATGGCCTGTCGCTGAGCATCCTGTGGGACCCGATGGACCGCCAGCGCTTCCTGCTCGGCCTGGGCCTGACACTGTTGCTGTCGGTGGCGAGTATTGCCCTGTCCCTGGTGATCGGCGTGTGGGGCGCTGCCGGCCTGGGTTCGCGTCGCTTGCTGTGGCGCCGGTTGAGCGCGGGGTACGTCGCGTTGTTTCGCAACACGCCGCTGTTGGTGCAGCTGTTCTTTTTCTACTTCGGCGTCGGCGCCTGGCTGCCGCTGGTGGACGACGGCAGCGTGCGGCTGCTCAACGGCACGCAATGGGCGATCATCGTGATTGCCCTGCACAACGGTGCGTTCCAGGCGCAGAACCTGCGCGCCGGGATCGATGCCGTGCCCCGCGCCACCCTCGACGCGGCCGCCGCCCTCGGCATGCAGGGCGCCACGGTACTGCGCCATATCGTGCTGCCGCTGGCGCTGCGCAACAGCCTGCCGGCCATGGGCAATACGGTGGTGCAAACCATCAAGTCGACCTCGATTGCCTACGCGATTGCGGTGCCGGAATTGCTCTATGCGAGCAATCGGATCTGGTCCGACAACTTCAACGTCGCCGAGATGATGCAGGTGCTGTTGCTGGTCTGGTTGCTGCTGATCGGCGCCAGCAGTTGGCTGCTGCGCCGCCTGGAACATCACCTGCGCCTGCCTGGCCAGGAGTTGCCCGATGCTGCCTGAACCCTCCTGGCCCGTGCTGTTGTGGCAGTGGGCGCCGGCGCTGCTGCAAGGCTTCGGCCTGAATATCCTCATGGGCGTCACCGCGATGCTGGTGGCCACGCTGGCCGGTGTCGTGCTCGGCAGCCTGCAGGTCAGCGCCCGGCCGCGCCTGCGTCGTGGTGCCGGGCATCTGAGCCGCCTGCTGCGCAACCTGCCGTGGCTGGTGGTGATGTTCTACGTGGCCTACCTGTTGCCCTATGAAGTGCATTGGGCCGGGCGCTGGTGGCAATTGCCGGATTGGCTCAAGGTCGCGCTGGGCCTGGCCCTGCCCGCTGTCGGCTATGTCTCGGAGATCGTGCGCGGCGCCGTACGCGCGGTGCCGATGGGGCAATGGGAAGCCGCCCGGGCCCTGGGCATGCATCACGGCCAGGCGCTGCGCCACGTGATCATCCCGCAGACCCTGCCCAGCCTGGTGGCGCCGTGGATGAACCTGTATTGCGCGGTGACCATGTCCACCTCCCTGGCCAATCTGCTGGGGGTGGAAGAGCTGATGACCACCGTGCAATCGCACCTGTCCACCCAACTGCGCAACGACCTGCTGCTGCCCGCCTACGGCTTGGTGTTCATCGCCTTCTTTGTCTACATCTACCCCCTCTCCTGCCTGGCCAAACGGCTGGAGCGCACATGAGCACTGACCCCATGCATGACGATACCCTGCTGACCCGGTTGGGACGCGACCCCGCCAGCCACGAAGGCAGCGTCAACACCCCGGTGTATCGCAGCTCGACCTTTATCTGGCCCGACACCGGCACCCTCGAAAACCACCTGCAACAGGCCGCCGACCCGCACTATCGCGGGCATATCTACGGCCGTAACGGCAACCCCACCACCGCCGCGTTCGAAGACGCCGTGGCGCAGCTGGAAGGCGGCTTTCGCGGGCTGATCATGCCCAGCGGCCTAGCGGCGATTGTCGGCGCGGTGCTGGCAGTGGCGCGGGCCGGCGACCATATCCTGGTGACCGACAATTGCTATTGGCATGCGCGCCAGGTGTTCGACCAGATCCTGCCGCGCTATGGCATTGAGGCCACGTACTTCGCGCCGATGCTCGGTGCCGACATCGCCGGCTTGCTGCGCCCGAATACGCGCCTGGTGTACGCCGAAGCACCCGGTTCCAGCACCTTCGAGGTCCAGGACATTCCCGCCCTGGCCAGTGCCGCCCATGCCCACGGCGCATTGCTGATGCTCGACAACACCTGGGCCACGCCGCTGTTCTTCAAGGCGTTCGCCCACGGCGTGGACATCTCGATTCATGCCGCCACCAAGTACCTGGTGGGTCATAGCGACGCGATGCTCGGCGTGATCGTCACCACCCAGACCCTGTATTCGACGGTGCGCGAGACCGTCCGCCAACTGGGCTATATCGCCAGCGGCGACGACGCCTACCTGGGCCTGCGTGGCCTGCGCACCCTGGGTGTACGCCTGCGCCAGCACCAGCGCTCGGCGCTCACCGTCGCGCAGTGGCTGCAACAGCGTCCCGAAGTGGCCCAGGTGCTGCACCCGGCGCTGCAGGGGGCCATCGGGCACGACTTGTTCAAGCGCGATTTCCTCGGCTCCACCGGGCTGTTCGGCGTGGTCCTCAAGCCGCATTTCGAGCCCCAAACCAACGCCTTCCTGGAAAGCCTGCAGTTGTTCGCCATGGGCGCCAGCTGGGGCGGTTTCGAGAGTCTGATTCGCCAACAGCAGCGCCACCCTTCAGCACTGATTGAACCAGGCGTGTTGCTGCGCCTGCACGTAGGCCTTGAAGCCGTCGAGGACCTGCTCGCCGACCTGCAACAAGGCCTCGAACGCCTGAGCACCACCCCCCATTCCCCAAGGAGTCTGCCATGAGCCAAGCACTGCCCACCCATTACAGCATTTGCCCGCTGCTGGTCGCGTCCAATATTGCCGTTGAACTCGGTTGGCTGGACGAGGAATACCAACGCGTCGGCGCCGACGCGATCTACCTGCGCTCACTGCCCGACAACCTCGGTTGGCTGCCGCACTTCACCCATGGCGAAGCGCGCTTGATTCGCGACGGCGGCGCAGTGCCGGCCTTGTGGGCGCGCGCCGACCAGGCCGATACGTTGCTGGTGGCCAGCACCGCCACCCAACGCGCCGGGCAGATCCTGGTGCGTGCCGAGGGGCGTATCCGCCAGGTCGCCGACCTGTTCGGCAAGCGCATCGGCGTACCGGTGAGCCGCAACAAGGCGCGGGTCGATGTGCTCAAGGCGCTGGCCGAACATGGCCTGTTCAATGCCCTGCAACTGGCCGGGCTGGAGCCGTCGCAAGTGCGCCTGATCGAGCTGGAGGATGAAGGTGATCCGCAGACCTTGCTGCCGGCGGTGCGGCCTTCGGCGTTCTGGTCGCAACTGCATGGGCTGCATGGCCAACCCGGGCATGAGGTGCAGGCCCTGGCCGAAGGCCGTGTGGACGCGCTGCATGTCGCCGCCGGGCATGTGCCGGCGCTGCTCGCCAGCGGTGAATTCACGGTAATCGAAGACCTGGAACGCTACCCGGACTGGACCCTGAAAAACCACAACGGCCCCTACGCCACCACCGTCAACCGCGCCTTTGCCGAAGAGCATCCCCAGGTGTTGGTGGCGTTCCTGCGCGCCGCGATCCGCGCCGGGCGCTGGATCAACCAGCACCGCGATGCCGCCGCCGAGCTGTTCACCCGCGTGACCTTCCTGCCGGACGCCGGGTTTATCCGCCGCGCCATTGCCGAGCTGGATTTTGTGCCGAACCTGGCGCCGCAGAACCTGGCGGCCCTGGAACTGAAGAAGGACTTCCTGGTGCAACGCGGCTTCCTGCAGAACGACTTCAGCGTGCACGAGTGGGCCCAGCCCGAGTTTCTCGCCCAAGCCCACACCGGGCTTTAACGCCACACCCTTGCCAAGGACAGACAATGATTGCTCAGTACCGCAAGACCCTGCTGGCCAGCCTGTTGGTCGCCGATTCAAGTTGGGCGGCGCAGGCCGCCGATTCCACCGAACCCCGACTGAGCAAAGTCGAGGTGGTCGGTGCCCGCGTGACTGAAGCCAGCGCCGCCATTGGCGAAGACAAGATCAGCAATACCCTGAGCATCTCGCACCAGGCGTTGCTGTCGGCGCCGGCCGGCACTTCGGGGCTGAAAATGCTCGAGGCGCTGCCCGGTTTCAACGTGCAGGTCAACGATGCGCTGGGCCTGTATGAGTTCGGCAACTCGGTATTCGTGCGCGCCTTCAACCTGCAGCAGATCGGCTTTTCCATCGATGGTGTGCCCCTGGGACGTACCGATCAGTTCGGCGGCAGCCCGATCTATCGCTACGTCGACAATGAAAACACCGAGCGGGTCACCGCCTCCACCGGCGCGGGCGACGTGTCGCAATCGGGCTATGCGTCCCTGGGCCCGTATGTGGATTACCAGACCAGCAATCCCACCCTCGAGCCGGGCGCCAGCCTGTCCTACACCCTCGGCAGCGACAGCCTGCGGCGCAGTTTCGTCAAGCTGCAAAGCGGCGAGTACCAGGGCCTGTCGGCGTATTTCAGCCGCTCGAAAATCGACGGCGACCTATGGCGCGGCCCCGGCACCATCGACCGTGAACACCTGGAAGCCAAGGTGCGCTATCGCTTCGGTGAACGTGACGAGGTGTGGCTGCGCGCCGTGCACAACGCGTTCTACGACTACGACTCGCCCTACGTGAGCAGCGCCCAGTACGACGGCAGCGCCAATGACCCGTTCGGTCGCTCGGGCCGTTACTTCGCCTACCTCGGCAGCCTGCCCGACTTACCCGAGAGCGTGCCCGGCGTGCGCTACAGCAACACCAACTACAACCAGTTCTACAAACAGGCGGTGAACCAGCGCCGCGACACCTTGTACAGCCTGGGCGGCCAGTTCGAGATCCGCCCGGACCTGCTCAACTACACCACCCTCTACTACGAGGCCAAGAAAGGCTTTGGCGTGTCCCCGGAGGCCTACGCCACCTCCCTGGCGCTGCACAATGCCGAAAACACGGTGGATGGCCTGTTTGCCCCACGGGGCGTGCAATACGGTTTGTCGTCCCTCAGCGGCCACCGCTTCGGCGGGCGCACCGGGCTGCAATGGGACATCGGCCAGCACCAGATCGACACCGGGGTGTGGGCCGAGACCGATGTGTTCAACCGCCAGCAGGCGCGCTACAACCTCACCGACGGCAGCCCGGCCGGCGAGCCGCTGTTCAATGAGCCGGTGCACCTGCAAGGGGATTTCAGCTCTACGCGCAATTCGTTGCAGTACCACCTCAAGGACACCTGGACCCTGCTCGACGACCGCCTGCGCCTGCAGTTCGGCTTCAAGAGCCTGCACCTCAAGTACCGCATCGAGGGCTATCGCAACGCCGGCGACTACATCAACGACCGCCAGCCGCGCCTGGCCACCCAGTGGAACGACGCCTTCCTGCCCCAGGCCGGGCTGGTCTACAACCTCACCGATGACACCCAGGTATTTGCTTCCTATTCGGAAAACATGGCCCTGCCCCGTGGCGCCGACGACATCTTCCGCGCGGCCAGCCCCAGCGCGCCGCCACCGGAGGCGGAGCGGGCGAAGAACTACGAGGTGGGCTATCGCATCAACCGCCCGACCTTCAACGCGGCCTGGGCGCTGTACCGCACCGACTTCGATAACCGCCTGCAAGCCTTCGCCTCAGCCGTGCCCGGCAGCAGCCAGGTGGAAACGTACTACCAGAACGTCGGCAAGGTGCAGGCCTACGGCACCGAGCTGAGCGGGCAATGGAAACCCCCGGTCCTGGCCGACAAGGTGGTGCTCAACGGCAACCTGACCTACAACACCTCCACGTTCCGGAACGACGCCGGCGGCCTTTCGATCAAAGGCAACGAGGTGCCCGACAGCCCGCGCTGGCTGGCCCAGGCCGGGGTTACCTATGAGCTGGCGCCATGGGCACTGCTGAACTTCTCGGCACGCTATATCGGCGAGCGCTACAGCAACTTCACCAACAGTGAATCGGTGCCCGGCTACACCCTGTACAACGCCTACCTGGATCTGGGGGGCGAGCGCCTGCACTACGGCCCACTGAAGAATGTGAAGTTACGCTTCAATGTCGACAACCTGTTCGATAAGGACTACCTCGGCTACATCCTCACCAGCACCAGCGGCCCCGCCGTGTTCCGACCGGGTTCGCCGCGCACCTTCCAAAGCACCTTGAGCATGGAGTTCTGAACATGAACACGCGCCTGTTGCTGCTCGCCCTGCTGCCACTGTTGGCCCACGCCGACACCGCCGTCAGCCCCGCCACCCTGGCCCTGCACCAACGCCTGCTAGTACTGGACAGCCACCTGGACACGCCGCTGACCCTGACCCGCCCCGGCTGGAACATCCTCGAGCGCCACGACTACCGCCAGGACGGCAGCCAGGTCGACCTGCCGCGCATGCGCGAAGGCGGCCTGGATGGGGGTTTCTTCGCCGTCTACACCCCCCAGGGCCCACGCACCGAGGAAGGCCGCGCCTACGCCAGCGCCTATGGCCTGGCCACCCTCACCCGCATCCGCGATGTGATCGACCGCAACCCCGACAGCTTCGCCCTGGCCCTGACCGCCGCCGACGCCCGGCGTATTGCGGCCCAAGGCAAGCGCGTGGTGTTTATCAGCATGGAAAACGCCGATCCACTCAGCTCCGATCCCGAGTTGCTCAACACCTACTACCGCCAAGGCCTGCGCATGCTCGGCCTGGTGCATTTCATGAACAACGACCTGGCCGACTCGGCCACCGCGCTGCCGGAATGGAAAGGCCTGAGCCCCAAGGGCCGCGACCTGGTGCAACGGGCCAACCGCCTGGGCATCCTGCTCGACGTGTCCCACGCCAGCGACGCGGTGTTCGACCAGATGCTGGCGTTGTCCAGCGCCCCGCTCATCGCCTCCCACTCCAGCAGCCGCGCGGTCAACCCGCACCCGCGCAACCTCGACGACAACCGCGTGCGCCAACTGGCGGCCAAGGGCGGGGTGATCCAGGTCAACGCCTACAGCGACTACCTGATCCCCCTCACGCCCAACCCGGATCGCAACAAAGCCATGGCCGCGCTCGGCGCACGCTTCCACAACCTCGCCGCCCTCAGCCCGGAACAGGTCAAGGCGCTCTATCAGGAACGCGACACCCTCAACCAACGCTTCGCCCAACCCAAAGCCAGCCTCGACGTGTTCATGAAGCACCTGTTGCACCTGCTGGAAGTGGCCGGCCCGGATCACGTCGGCATCGGTGCCGACTGGGACGGCGGCGGTGGCGTAAGCGGGCTGGACGATGTGAGCCAGTTGCCGGTGATTACCCAGCGGTTGCTGGATGCCGGGTATAGCGAGCACCAGGTGGCGAATATCTGGAGTGGGAATTTGTTGCGGGTGTTGCAGGCGGCGCAGGATCAGAAGCGACCATAGTTCAACGCGCGGGTATCCAACCTCTTGGAAAAAGCCGCCTAGGGCGGCTTTTTCCAGCCCCCTTCGTCCTACGACTTGAGAGCAACGTGTGATAACGGTAGATTCGCCTCGCTTACAGAGTCGAAACACACCCTATTTTTCAAGGATGAAGGCGTTCTATGGATCACCAGAAGTTGCTGCTTGAAGTCAAAGACGAATTCATCTGGTTGGTGAAGAATGTCGAAGCCAGCACGGCAATGGGTCTGTTCGACGTCCACAGGATCTCAGAAAAAGTCGTTCTGCCCCTATTCCAAACCATCATGGGCTGGCCGGACCTGCGTAACCTGAACGAAGAGAAAGAGGACTACCCAGCCATCGACCTGGGGGATGAGGTCAAACAGATCGGCATCCAAATATCTGGCACCACCACCCTGACAAAAGTAAAGAACACACTGGCAAAGTTCTTGAACCACGACCTGGACAAAACCTACACACGGGTCATCGTCTATGTGCTGACCAATAAACAGCAAAGCTATTTTCAAAAGGCTATTGATGAAGTGGTGGGAAGCCGGCTGGCATTCAATGCCAAGACGGATATTCTCGACTACACCGACCTGCTGAAAAAGGCTGCCAAGCTAACGCCAGAACCGCTTCTGGTGGTGTGGAAGATACTTAAAAGTTATCGCCATGCTGAAGACCCCGCGCACCGTCCCGTTTGGTTGCTCAGGACTGAAGTCTCCCAAGAGGAAATCCCGCCGTTCACTCCCCGCTGGTTGTTTTTCGCCGAACGTAAGATTCCGCTGCTGGGGCGTGGCGGTGACTTGGACGTACTGGCGGACTTCATGGAAAGCCCGTCGCCATTCAGTTGGTGGACGCTGTGTGGTCCCGCGGGAATTGGCAAGACGCGCTTGGCCCATGAACTTGAGCTCAAGTACAAAGATAACTGGTATTGCGGCTTCACCGACGCGAAAAACCTACCGACCATCGAGCAACTTCAACAATTGCAGCGCCCCACTCTGCTGGTGTTCGATTATGCGGCACGGGACTCTGAAGCGCTCAAGGCATTGTTAAGAATGTGCTGCGCACTGGGCGATAGCCTGAGTTCGAAGTTGCGTGTGTTACTGCTTGAGCGAGAAGCAAATGAAAACGCAGACTGGTGGAAAGAGCTGGTCCTCACTGAAAGCACCACCGCGACATTGATTAGAAACAATCAGTACCAGGCGCCGCGCGAACTGACCGCGCTGAGTGCACAGGCTGGCGAGATATTACGGGCCTGGCTAGAAGCCGGAGCACCAGCGGTCGTGGAGCAACTGCCACCGCCGTCCTCACCGTTCTGGACACAGGTCATGCACGTCAGCGAAGGCCGTCCTTTGTTGATTGCGCTGATTGCAGGGGCGTTCAGCCGAGCGCCAAATGATACTCACGTGCCCGCCTTGCGCGAGTTGCTGCTGCCGGTGCTGCAACGTGAGGCGCAGCGCTGGAAAACCAGATGCAATGACACAGGTCTGTTTCCAAGGCTCGTGCAGTTGCTCGCAGTGTCCACTCTTATTCGCGGCCTGGATATCCTCCAGGAGGATCACCGGGTACTTGTTCGAACCGGCGATGACGGGTCGGACTACCTGCTGGTCAAAGACCCCAAGACCCAGACATATCGGATCCCCACCGTCGAAGACTTGAGACAGCATGAGCACATCTTCGAACTGTTGAGCACACAACAGCAACAACTCTGGGATGACCTTGCGCAGCTGATTCCTGCCACACAGTTAGCGCCGACTACCAAAGCAGCCTTAGAGGTCTGCCCTCCGAGAGGCATCCTGCAGCCCGACCTGATCGGCGAGTTCTTTATCGATGAATTGTGGCGCCCTCAAATGCAGTTCGCGCCCACTACCGCACTGCCGACTCTAACCGACGCCTCGCTTGAGGCTATCTTGAGTTCGGCATGGACTCTCCACCCTTACAACCTGCTCGAAACCCTGGATGCGTTGAAAAAAACCACGATCTGCCTCCCAGGATATCTGCGTCTACTCGACATGCTGACGGCGGTCGCCTGTAAGGTGCCGACAACTCGCAAGTTTGCGCTGAGCCTGCTCGCACGGCTGCTTTATAACGCGATGATCAAACTCGGCACGCAAAAACCGTCTGCGGCGCAAATCAATCGTACTTGCGAGCTATTATCCAGGCTGGCACAACACTTCCCCGCCGATCGAGAAGTGGCGTACCGGCAGCTCAAAGCGCTTATGCACCTGATCGTTGACCCAGTCAAGAAACAAGTCGACGTAGCGCGTGCGCGCGCAGTCAATCTGGAAGCCAGGCAGTTCGTCACCGAAGTCATAGAACATCCAGACGACAAGTTTGAGCTCTTCTGGGCGGACGCTATTGTGAACGTTGCCATGGCAGCTATACAAAACCACCATGAAGAGATGCTGGCTGAGGCGCTGGGTTCTGCCCAAATCCTCCAAACGAATTTTGGCGCTTCCTCTGAGCTGAACACACTCCTGGCGCGTCTTTACAAAGAAGTCGCCAAGTACCTTAGTGAGCCCTTGGGCGATACTTACTCGCTAAGTAGCCAACTGATCCCGCTGGCCAAACGCTGCCTTCCTTTGCTGGCACCACAGGTGGGACAGGGCATTGAACAAGGAAACCTGGACCAACCTTTCCATGTCAGTTCAACTTGGGCATTGGTCAATATCATGTACGCATACGCGAAACTAAAAACGCCAGCAAAGGTACTCGAACTGCATCCTGGAATAGAACGCTACGTCGCACGGGTCAGCGACCCGGCAGTCGCAATCGCCATGGAGGCCAAAGCGGTATTCAACGCGCAGACTGCGCGACTGCTTGAAAATGACCTACGAAGCGCTTTAGCCCTGGCGAGTCAAATCCAAGTGGTATTCAACGTGTCTTATTCGAATGAAGCAGGCCAGGCGCACTTGTCACTATGGGGACGAAGCCTCAGCCTCACGCTGGCAGCACGCGACTGCGAGGGTTTTCTCGGCAACTGCGAAAAAATTTTCACTCTCTGTCCGCTACTCAGTGACGATGACGGCGTGGTGTGGATGCTTGCCCAAAACCTGCAGCTAATTCGTGAAGGTATAGCTGTACTGTCTATCGAGCAAATTTGCCTTGCAAAATTTACCCGGCATTTATCGGCCTTTGGCAGCCAAACAGGACGTTGCACGGACCTCTTTTTTGCGAACACCTTGACCCTCGCCTGTAAAGATTTCAACAACAAGAAAGACGATCTCCGAAATCTTGAGCAATTGTTCCTATTCGTCAAAAAACGGCTTGAGTTCGACGAGCTGTCCGAGTGTCTGTACGCTGCATTGTTTGATTACTGGATATCCAAGGGCAAACCCGCATCAATTGCGTTGTTTGGGTGTTGTGAAATCTCCAGCGGTGCCGACAGCAACCTTCGTATACGCATCACGGCTGATGATCTGTCAGTGCTGAGTGACAAGACAATGAAGTTCATCTCGCTAGCAAATCCATAACGCGCTTCCAAAACCGTTCGACGCTGAACTGCTGTACAGATTTCGCCATATTTACTGCCACCCTCCCCCCATCACCTTATACAAACTCACCCGATTACTCTGCTCCGCCAGGCGCAGGGTGATCAGGTCCTGTTGGGCGCTGTACAGCGAGCGTTGGGAATCCAGGGCTTCGAGGTAGCTTTGCGAGCCGGCGCGGTAGAGCGCGTCGGACAGGTCGTAGCTCTTCTGGCTCGCCTCGGTCAGCGCTTGCTGGGCAGTGAGGCGCTGGTCCAGGGTGCTGCGCACGGCCAGGGCGTCGGCGACTTCCTTGAATGCGGTTTGCAGGGTTTGCTGGTAGGTCTGCACCTGGATCTCTTTCTCGACCTTGGCCGCATCCAGGGTCGCGCGGTTGCTGCCGGCATCGAAGATCGGCAGGCTGATGCTCGGGGCGAAGGTCCACGCGCCGCTGCCGGCCTTGAACAGGCTGGACAATGACGCACTGGCGGAGCCCGCGTTCGCGGTGAGGCTGATGCTGGGGAAAAACGCCGCGCGGGCCGCGCCAATGTCGATGTTCGCGGACTTGAGGCTGTGCTCCGCCGCCAGTACATCGGGGCGCCGCTGCAACAGGCTCGACGGCAGCTCGGCCGGCACCTGCACCAACGCCGCTGCCGATCGCAGGTGGGCGTCGGGCAGCAAGGCGTCGGGGATGTCGCTGCCGACCAGCAGGCGCAGGGCGTTGCGGTCCTGGAGGATCTGGCTCTGATACTCGGCCACATCGACCCGCGCCGATTCGACGGTGGTTTGCGCCTGGGCCACGGCCAACGCCGTGGAGCCGCCCAGGGTGTGGCTGCGCTGGGTCAGTTCGTAGGTGGATTGCTGGCTGGCCAGGGTCTCTTCGGCCAGTTGCAGGTGTTCGTTGTCGGCGGCCAGGGTCAGCCAGGCGGTGGCCACTTCGGCCACCAGGCTGATTTGCGTGCTGCGCCGGGTTTCGGTCAGCGCCAGATAGTCTTCCAGCGCTTCGTCCTGCAGGTTCTGCACGCGGCCGAACACGTCGACCTCATAGCTGCTCAGGCCCAATTGCGCGCTGTAGTCGTGGCTGGTCACGGCCGTGCCGCCGCTGGACAGCGAGCCCGGCGTGCGGCTGTGGGTACCGTTGACGCTGGCGTCGAGGGTCGGGAACGCCGCTGCGCGCTGGATGCGGTATTGCGCCTGGGCCTTCTCGATATTCAGGCTGGCCAGGCGCAGGTCGCGGTTATTGGCCAGGGCCAGGGTTTGCAGGTGTGCCAGGCGGCGGTCGGTAAAGAACTGTTGCCACTGGATGTCGGCCGGCACCTCACCCTGCACATCCGCTTGCCATTCGCCAGGCACCGGTGCCTCGGGTTGCTGGTAGTGTGGCGCCAGGTTGATGCAGCCACTCAAGACCACTGCGGCCACTAACGGGAAGAGAAAGCGGGTCATGCGTCACCTTTTTCGACAATGGGCGTCGTGCCGGCTCGGCCAAAGCGGCGGCGAATCAACACAAAAAACAGCGGTACAAAGAAGATCCCCAGCACCGTGGCGCTGAACATGCCGCCCAGCACACCGGTGCCGATGGCCCGGCGCCCGGCGGAACCTGCGCCACTGCTCACGGCCAGGGGCAGCACGCCGAACATGAAGGCCAGGGACGTCATCAGGATCGGCCGCAGACGCTGGCGCACGGCGATCAGCGTCGCCTCGCGCAGGCTGTTGCCTTGCTCCTGCAGGTGCTTGGCAAACTCGACGATCAGGATCGCGTTCTTCGCTGCCAGCCCTACGGTGGTCAGCAGGCCGACCTGGAAGTACACGTCATTGCTCAATCCCGTAAAGCGTGTGGCCCACACCGCGCCGACGATACCCAGGGGCACTACCAGGATCACCGAGAACGGCACCGACCAGCTCTCGTACAGCGCGGCCAGGCACAGGAACACAAACAGGATGGACACCGCATACAGCAACGGCGCCTGGGACCCGGAAAGACGCAACTGGTACGACTGGCCGGTCCACTCGTAGCCGATGCCATCGGGCAGTTGCCGGGCAATCGCCTCCACCGCGTCCATCGCCGCGCCGGAGCTCACACCGGGCGCCGGGTCGCCGACCACTTCCAGCGAGGATGTGCCGTTGTAGCGCTCCAGCAACGGCGAGCCATAGCTCCAGGCACTGCTGGCAAATGACGAAAACGGCACCATTTCATCGTTGCTGTTGCGCACGAACCAGTGGTCCAGATCGGCCGCTTGCATCCGCGTGCTGGCTTCACCCTGCACGTAGACCTTCTTCACGCGGCCCTGGTTGAGGAAGTCATTCACATAGGTGCCGCCCAACGCCGTGGACAAGGTGCTGTTGATGTCGCTGGTGCTCAGGCTCAGGGCCCCGGCCTTGCGGTCATCGATGCTGATTTTGAGTTGCGGTGCATCGTCCAGGCCATTGCTGCGCACGCCCAGCAGGCGCGGGTCTTGCCTGGCCAGCGCGATGAACTGCTCGCGCGCCGCCACCAATGCGTCGTGGCCAAGACCGGCGAGGTCCTTGAGCTGCAAATCAAACCCCGAGCTCTGGCCGAGGCCACGCACGGCGGGCGGTTGCATCACGAATACATCGGCATCGCCAATGCTTGCCAGGGCCAAGGTGGCACGTTGAGCAATCGTGGCGGCATCGTCCGAGCGCTCACTCCAGTCCTTCAAGCGAATAAACGCCCGTGCGGTGTTCTGGCTGTTGCCGCCCATGCCCAGGCCGCTGATGCTGATCATCGCCTCGACTTCCGGCTGCTTGAGCATGTACGCCTCGAACTGCTGCAACACCGCCTGGGTGCGGCTGTCGGTAGCGCCCACCGGCAGCTGGATTTGCGCCATGAGAATGCCCTGGTCCTCATCCGGCAAAAACGAAGTAGGCAAGCTGGCATAACCCGCCGCCATGGCTGCGGCGATCAGCACATACACCACCAGGCTGCGCCATGAGCGTTGCAGGACAGCGCCGACCAACGCTTCATAGGCGCTGGAACAGCGTTCGAAGGAACGGTTGAACCAACCGAAGAAGCCCCGTTGAACCGCGTGCCCTGGCTTGAGCAGCGTGGCGCACAGTGCCGGCGTGAGGGTCATCGCCACCACCACCGACAGCACCATGGCCGAGACGATGGTCACCGAAAACTGCCGATAGATGATCCCGGTGGAACCGCCAAAAAACGCCATGGGAATAAACACCGCGCTCAGCACCAGGGCGATGCCGACCAGTGCACTGGTGATTTCATTCATCGATTGACGCGTGGCCGCCAGGGCCGACAAGCCCTGCTCGGCCATCACCCGTTCGACGTTTTCCACCACCACAATCGCATCGTCGACCAGCAAGCCAATGGCCAAAACCATGGCAAACATGGTCAGGGTATTGATCGAGTAACCGAACAACGCCAACACGCCAAACGTGCCCAGCAACACCACCGGCACAGTGATCGCCGGGATCAGCGTGGCCCGCAGGTTTTGCAGGAACAGGAACATGATCAGCACCACCAGCACGATGGCCTCGCCCAGGGACTTGACCACTTCCTCGATGGACAGGCTCACAAAGGGCGTGGTGTCGTAGGCGATCACGTTCTTCAATTGCATTTCGGTGGGGTAAAACGGCGCCAGTTCCTTGAGCTTGGCCTTGACTGCCTCGCCCACCTCCAGCGCATTGGCGCCCGCCGCCAGTTGCACCCCCATGGCGGCAGCCGGCTTGCCGTTGAGGGCCGAGTTGATGTCATAGCTCTCGCTGCCCAACTCCACGGTCGCCACGTCGCCGAGCAGCACGACCGCGCCGTCGCTGCCGGACTTGACCACCACATTGCGGAACTCCTCGGCCGTCTGCAGTTTGCTGCGCGCGCTGATGGTGGCATTGAGTTGCTGGCCCTTAACCGCCGGCAATGCGCCGAGTTGGCCGGCTGAGACCTCGGTGTTCTGCGCCTCCAGCGCAGTGCTCACATCCGACGGCATCAGCGCGTATTTTTCCAGCAGCGCCGGGTCCAGCCAGATACGCATGGCGTAGCCCGACCCGAGGGTCTGCACGTCGCCCACGCCGTCGATACGGCTGATGGAGTCGAGCAAGGTGCTGGAGATGTAGTCACCGATCTGGGTGCCGGTGACGCTGGGATTATCCGAGGCCAGGGCGGCAATCATCAGGAAGTCCGAGCCGCCCTTGGTCACGGTCAGGCCTTCGCTCTGCACCGACTGCGGCAAGCGCGACTCGGCCTGTTGCAGCTTGTTCTGCACCTGCATCTGCGCCACATCGGGGTCGGTGCCGGCGCCAAAGGTCAGGCTGATACTGGCGCTGCCCGCCGAACTGCTGGAGGCCGACATATAGGTCAGGTTGTCCAGGCCTTTCATCTGTTGCTCGATGACCTGGGTCACCGAGTCTTCGACGGTCTTGGCCGACGCGCCGGTGTAGGTGGCGGAAATACGCACGGTGGGCGGCGCGATGTCCGGGTACTGCTCCAGCGGCAACTGGCTGATGGATAACGCACCGCCGAGCATGATCACGATGGCGATGACCCAGGCGAAAATCGGTCGATCGATAAAGAAACGCGCCATGTTCAACCCTCCTGCGCCAGGGCGCCGGCATCGGCGGCCTGGGTCTGGACCACGGCGCCGATGCGGACTTTCTGGCCACCTTCGACGATCACCTGGTCACCGGCCTGCAAACCCGCCGTCACCCACCACTGGTTACCCACGGCGCGGTCAACGCTGAGCACGCGTTGCTCGACCTTGCCGTCAACCACCAGCAACACCGAGGTCACGCCGCTGGCGCTGCGGCTTACGGCTTTTTGCGGGATCAGGATCGCCTGGTCATCCCGGGCCTGCTCCAACACGCCACGCACGTACATGCCGGGCAGCAGCACATGCTCGGGGTTGTCGAACACCGCACGCAAGGTCACGGTGCCGGTGCCCTGGTTGACGCTGACCCCGCTGAACTTGAGGCGGCCGTCGTGGTTGTAAGTGCTGCCGTCATCCAGTTTGAGGCTGATGCGGGCCTCGCCGTCGCCGTTGGCCTGCAACACGCCACGGGCCAGGTCGCGCTTAAGGGCGAGCAATTCAGTGGTGGACTGGGTCACATCCACATAGATCGGGTCGAGTTGCTGCACGGTAGTGAGTGCGGTGTCCTGGTTGGCCACCACCAGTGCGCCGGGGGTGACCGTGGACGTCTCGATACGCCCGGCCACCGGCGAGCTGATGCGGGTGTAGGCCAGGTTGATGCGGGCAGTGTCGAGGTCGGCCTGGGCCACCTGGACGTCAGCGGCGGCGGTCAGCAGGGTGGCCTGGGAATCTTCGTTGGTTTGCTGGCTGATGGCGTCGATCTTCACCAACCGGGCGTTACGCGCGGCGGTGGTCTGTGCCGACTTCAAGGTGGCGCGCGCCTTGGCCAGGCTCGCCTGGGCCTCAGCCAATGCCGCCTTGTAGGGTGCCGCATCCAGTTGGTACAGCGCCTGCCCGGCCTTGACCTCGGCGCCTTCGACAAACAGGCGCTGCTGCACGATACCGCCGACCTGCGGGCGAATCTCGGCGACCATAAACGCCTGGGTGCGCCCGGCCAGCTCAGTGGTCATGACCTGGCGCTTGGGCTGCACAGTGATCACCGAGACCACGGGGGTGGCGACTGCCGGCGCAGGGTCGCCGGCCGAGCAGCCGCCAAGCAGCACCAGAATGACGAACGACAGGAGAACCGCGGCGGTTACCAGGTATTTGGCGAAAAGTTTGGTCGACATAGTTGCCTCTGCAAGACGGGGTGGTGCAAGCCTTACCGTCATACTGCTGGGCAAATGTGCAGGAAAATTGAAGATTGCCCGCCTGGGTTGAATCTTTCCTCCATGGGGCCCTAAATGGGCGGGTCCACTCTTTTACGGCCCTTGTTCATGAAGTTGAGTATCTCCACCAAACTGTTTGTCGCGGTATCGGCCGGTGTGCTGCTGGTCATCCTCAGCATGGGCCTGGCCACCGGCTGGAGTTTTGGCCGCGGGTTTCTTGGCTATATCAATGAACAGGCGCTGGAGCGCATGGCCACGGTGGTGCCGCGCCTGGCCAGTGCTTATGCGCGCGAAGGCAATTGGGCGTTCATGCGCAACCGCCCGGATCGCTGGTTCGACATCATGCGCCCAGACCCCGACGAAGAACGGGTCACCCATGACCTGCGTACACCGCTGGCCTCGGACTTGACGGGTGCGCTGTTTCGCATCGCCCTGCTCGACAAGGACCGCAAGCGCGTCACCGGCTACACCGCGATTGGTGAGGATGCGCTGGTGAGCCCCATTGTGGTCGCGGGCGAAACCGTGGGCTGGCTGGCCGTGACCCCGTTCCAGAGCGTGACCGAGGCCGGTGGCGAACGCTTCCAGCAATACCAGCTGCGCACCAGCCTGGTGATGGGCGTGTTCTCGTTGCTGCTGGCGATGCTGATTGCCTGGTGGATCGCCCGCACGCTGCTGGAGCCGGTCAAGCGCGTGGCCGCCGCCACCCACCGCCTGGCCAGCGGCGACTACAGCAGCCGCGTGGCCGTGGCCTCCCACGACGAAGTCGGCCAACTGGCCCGCGACTTCAACCAGTTGGCCTATACCCTGGAGCGCAACGAAAAAATGCGCCGGGAGTTCATGGCTGATGTCTCCCACGAACTGCGCACACCGCTGTCGGTGCTGCGGGGCGAGCTGGAGGCGATCGAGGACGGTGTGCGCAGCCTGGATCAAAGCTCAATGAAGTCGCTGCAAGGCGAAGTCAGCATGCTCAGCAAGCTGGTGGATGACCTGTATGAACTGTCGCTGGCGGACGTGGGCGCCCTGACCTACCGCAAGGCCCCATGCCTGCTGAACGACGTGCTCGAAAACAGCCTGGCGATCTACCGGGAGCGTTTCACCGCCCGCCAGTTGCAGCTCGACCTGAAGCTGCCGCGCGAGCCCGTGGAGCTGCTGGCGGATGCCAGTCGGCTGCAGCAATTGTTTTCCAACCTGCTGGAAAATTCGCTGCGCTACACCGACGTCAATGGCAGGTTGCGCATCAGTGTGGGGGGCGACCGCGACACGGTGCGTATCGACTTTCTCGACTCCGGGCCGGGCGTGTCCGCAAGCCAGTTGCCACGCTTGTTCGAGCGGTTCTACCGTGGCGAGTCATCGCGCAACCGCGAGCATGGCGGCGCCGGCCTGGGCCTGGCAATCTGCCGCAGCATCGCCAACGCCCACGATGGCAGCCTGGTTGCCGACCACTCGCCCTACGGCGGCCTGTGGCTGACCCTGCGCCTGCCCCGGAGCCTGTGAACCATGCACGATGAACCGCCGATCCTGATCGTCGAAGACGAACCCAAGCTCGCCGCCCTGATGCGCGACTACCTGGAGGCCGCCGGCTATACCACCCGGTGCCTGGACAATGGCCTGCACGTGGTGCCCGCCGTGCGCGCCCACGAGCCCAGGTTGATCCTGCTCGACCTGATGCTGCCCGGCCGTGACGGCATGCAGCTGTGCCAGGACCTGCGTGGTTTCAGCGCGGTGCCGATCATCATGATCACCGCCCGTGTCGAAGAAGTGGACCGCCTGCTCGGCCTGGAAGTGGGCGCCGACGACTACATCTGCAAACCCTTCAGCCCCCGTGAAGTGGTGGCCCGGGTCAAGGCCATCCTGCGCCGCAGCCCGCAGCTGCTCGGCACCGGCGCGCCGCGCCTGCTGATCGACGAAGCCCGCTACCAGGCCTCGCTGGACGGCATCGCGCTGGACCTCACGCCCCTGGAACTGCGCCTGCTCAACACCTTCGCCCGCGCCGCCGGCCGCGTGTTTTCCCGCGACCAGTTGCTGGATCACCTCTACTCCGACCACCGCGTGGTCACCGACCGCACGGTGGACAGCCATATCCGCAACCTGCGGCGCAAGCTGGAACAGGTATGCCCGGGGGAAACGCCGATTGAGTCGTTGTATGGGGTGGGGTATCGGTTTCAGTTGGCTGAAAAGCAGCCACAGGCCTGACAACACCCCTTCCCACATTGGGTTCTTCGGTGCTTGGAAGATTGAGGTTACATCGGCGTGCTGCTGATAACCCGCAGCGCCAACCCCTCGTACGCATCCAGGGTAATGGTGAACTCGCCCTCCGCCGTCAGGTCGCCCTCCACCCGTTCGTTGATGATGTCCACCACCATCCCCGCCGCGATATCCGGCAGGTTCAGGGTTTCGGTGATCGGCGTGGCGCCGAAGTTCAGCGCGGTGATTTGCGTGCCTCTGCCGGCCGGCAATTCGTGGACCATGATCAACAGGCCGGGGTTCTGCACGTCGGGCACCAGTATCTGGCGGCTGGCGGCGATGTCGTAGGCGCGGCGCACGGCGAGGATCTTTTGCAGTTGCGAGGCGAACGAGTCCGGGTCCTGCAACTGGCTGTTGAGGCTGCCGTAGAGGCTTTTCGAGCGCGGCATCTGGCCGGCCGACAATTCTGCGTCCGGGTTCAGGTCCACCAGGTCGTAGGCGCCGCGATGAATCCAGCGGGTATCGCCATCCTGCATCAAGTGCGCGACTTCCTCGGCGGCCAACGGCAGCGCGCCTACCAGGTCCCAGCCGGACAAGGCGAACACCCCGGGCTGCATGGCGTTGTACATCACCAGCAGTAAATGGATCTGGCGAATCTGTTGAATGTCGGCAGCACTGATCGCCTCCAGGTCGCGAATGCCCAGCGCGGCCGTGATGATGCTGGCGGTGGTGCAGGACACGCCATTGGTCACGAACTTGAGGTTATACGGCGCATGCTCGCCGGCCAGGCGTTCGTACATCTGCTCGCGGATGTGCTCGCGCAGGATATTGCCGGGGAATGTCTGCCCCTGGTAAAGGAAGGTGTCGTGGGCATGCAGGGTCCAGAAGTGCACCAGCTCCAGGGTCAGCTCATCGTGGTTCTGCAACGCGTGGATCAGCGAGCCGGGGTCGATGCCCTGGCGGTGCATTTCGCGCAGCATCAGGCGCAGGAATTCGGCATCGCCCATCAACAGCGCGTGCTGGTACGCCGGGCGGGTGATGAAGTCATAGGACAGGTCGGCGCCGCCATGGGACATCGACGCAATGTCATCCACCGTGAGGTTCAACTCCTGGAAGCTGAAACCACCGGCCTTGCGAATCGCCCCGCCCAGCAGTTGGTTGCCGGTGATCGACAGCGGATGGCTCTCGGACCAGGCCGTGCCATCGAGGGTGCGTTCCACGCCGAGGAAACCATTGGCGTCCAGGCGCAGGATCTTCGCGCCCATCACGTCGATGGCGTGCAAGGCGTCGCCGATGATCATCTGCTGCGCGGCGAAGGTCGGGTCGAGCCAGTTCAGCGACGGCTGGCCTTCCTTGAAGTAATGCAGGTACACCCAGCGACGCGGCTTGCCATCCACGCCGATGACCACCGGCGTGGTGCTCCAGTCGGTTTCCTTGACGCCGGGCTCGAAGAAGATCACCCGCTGCAACTGGCCGACGATATAGTGCTTGTCGCGCAGGGCGTCCACCTGGGCCGGGCTGAGGTTCTGCGCATCACGACCCTCGGTCACGTCGGGCAGCAGCGGCCAGTCTTCCTCGCGGATCTCCACCATATGGTAAAGGCCGGGGTAATCCTCGTAGGCCATCTCCGCCAGGCGAAAGTCCGCGCCCTTGCCGGTGTGGGACGGAATCACGTCGTCGATGATCACCGCATTGTGCGCCGCCGCCATGCGCGTCAACGCCTGCAACTGCGCCTCGGTGCCCAACTGCGGGTCGATCTCGAAGCTGATGCGGTCGAAATTGCCGTCGATGGTCGGCGTGTGCCGGGTGCCGGTCAGGCCACCGGATTTCTTCAGCGGGCCGTTATGGATGCCCTGGATGCCGATCTTCGACAGCGCATGCCATAGCGTCTCATCCCCCAGCGCCTCCAGCACCGTACCGCCCTCGCGCGTCACAATCGACGCCGGGTAGGCGGTAAACCACACCGACGACAAGGCCGAGGCATCACGGGGCCGGGTCTGCGCATACGGCTGTTGCCACAACCGGCCCTGGCCCGAATAGAGCTTCGCGCGCTGGCGTGCCGCGTGCAGCATCGATTGTTCCACCAGCCAGTTCACATGGTTGTTTTCAGCCGCGGTCATAAGCTTGGTACCTGTCGTGGTTAAACATTACTCGTGAACATATGAGGGCTCGGTGGGCCATTCGTTGCATTGCAATGTGGCGTGCCTGAACGGGTGTAGATACCGTCTTGTCCAACACCGCACAAATCCGTAGCTGTCGAGCCTTGGCGAGGCTGCGTCGGCCGCGGCTCGAGCTTGAGTCGGCAGCGCGCCTGACGCAGCCTCGCTTGCGCTCGGCAGCTGCTACGGGGGTGGGGCCGTGAGGTGGATTGGTTTTCGTAGCAGCTGCCGAGCCCCGGCGAGGCTGCGTCGGCCGCGGCTCGGACTTGAGTCGACAGCGCGCCTGACGCAGCCTCGTTTGCGCTCGGCAACTGCTACGGGGGTGAGGCCGTGAGGTGGATTGGTTTTCGTAGCAACTGCCGAGCCCCGGCGAGGCTGCGTCGGCCGCGGCTCGGACTTGAATCGGCAGCGCGCCTGACGCAGCCTCGCTTGCGCTCGGCAGCTGCTACGGGGGTGGGGCCGTGAGGTGGATTGGTTTTCGTAGCAGCTGTCGAGCCCCGGCGAGGCTGCGTCGGCCGCGGCTCGAGCTTGAGTCGGCAGCGCGCCTGACGCAGCCTCGCCAAGGCTCGACAGCAAGGGAATCGAGTCGGGCTCTCAGCAGGTTTCCCGATACTGCCTAGGCGTAAACCCCGTCGATGCCTTGAACTGCCGGGTGAACGCGCTGTGGTCGGTATAGCCGCACTGCAGCGCGACCTCGGTAATCGGCATGTCGCTGTGCAGCAACCGATGGGCGTGTTCCAAGCGTACTTTCTGGATCATCTGCCGGGGTGTCAGGTGGAACACGCGCTTGCAGTAGCGCTCCAGTTGCGCCACGGAAATCCCGGCGATGCGCGTCAGTTCACCGAGGGTGACACGGCGGTTGAAGTGCGTGCGGATATGCTCGTCCACAGCGGCCAGGCGTTGGTAGGCCGGGTGGGTTTGGCTGGCCGATTGCAGGTCGACCGAGATCCCGGCCAGGCCGATGATGCGGCCTTCGTGGTTGTACAGCGGCCATTTGTGGGTGAGGCACCAGCCGGGTTCGCGGCTGCCGTACAGGTGCAGTTCAAGTTGGTCTTCCAGCACAAAACCTTGCTGCAGCACGCGCCGGTCCTGCTCGGTGTAGCCCGGTCCCAATGGTGCGGGAAAGACGTCGGCGCTGGTCTTGCCCAGCAATGGTTGCAGCTGCTTGAGGCCGCAGCGCTGCACCAGGGTGCGGTTGGCGAGGACGTAACGGGCCTCCAGGTCCTTGATGAAGATGGCGGCATTGGGGATCACGTCGAGCATTGGCAGCAGCTGCGCCACACCGGCCAGTAGCTGCTCGATGCTGTGGGGAGGGCTGGCCCCTTGGCAAAGGCTCGCAAACGCGCGTTGAAGCATGAGTGTCTCTCCCCGGCTGTCACCTTGATGGCAAGCAGATTGCCCCATGCCTGGGGTGCTGTCGAGCAGGGCGAACTGTGCTGATTTCGTCATCGATGTCGGCAAAAAACATCAATCGCCGCCCAGCCTGCGCGTTCACGATAGGGCCACTGCATGCCTATCCCTACACTCACAAGAAGGCAGCCCACAGCTCTTATTGATGGAGCGCGTTATGAAGCGACTGCATGTGATCGACTCCCACACCGGCGGCGAACCCACGCGCCTGGTGATGACCGGCTTCCCCGCGCTCAAGGGCGCGAGCATCGCCGACCAGTTGGAAAACCTGCGCACGGAGCACGACCCATGGCGCCGCGCCTGCTTGCTGGAACCCCGTGGCAATGACGTACTGGTGGGGGCGCTGTACTGTGCGCCCGTCACCCCGGGCGCCACCTGCGGGGTGATCTTTTTCAACAACACCGGTTACCTGGGCATGTGCGGCCACGGCACCATCGGCCTGGTGGCGTCCCTGCAGCACTTGGGGCTTATCCAGCCGGGCGTGCACACCCTCGACACCCCGGTGGGGACGGTGGCCGCGACCTTGCACGACGACGGTGCCGTGACCCTGCGCAACGTGCCTGCCTATCGCTATCGCCAGCAGGTGATGGTGGATGTACCGGGCCATGGCGCAGTCCAGGGCGATATTGCCTGGGGCGGCAACTGGTTCTTCCTGGTCTGCGAGCATGGCATGGCGTTGGAGATGAGCAACGTCGACGCTCTCACCGACTACACCTGGGCGATGCTCAAGGCCCTCGAGGCCCAGGGCATCCACGGCGCAGACGGCGCCCTGATCGACCATATCGAACTGTTCGCCGACGACGCCCACGCCGACAGCCGCAACTTCGTCATGTGCCCCGGCAAAGCCTACGATCGCTCCCCCTGCGGCACCGGCACCAGCGCCAAGCTGGCGTGCCTGGCCGCCGATGGGAAACTCAACCCCGGTGAAACCTGGGTACAAGCCAGCATCACCGGCAGCCGCTTCGAAGGCCGATATGAATGGGACGGCACACGTGTCATCCCCTTCATCACCGGCCGCGCCTACATGACCGCCGACAGCACCTTGCTGATCGACGAGCAGGACCCGTTTGCCTGGGGCATCTGAGCCCAACCCCTTTGATTGAACGCTGCAAGGAGCCAGGACAATGAGCGACAACATCTTCACCGGTTGCGTCCCCGCGCTGATGACCCCATGCACCGCCGCGCGCAAGCCGGACTTCGACGCGCTGGTCGCCAAGGGCCGCGAGTTGATCGATATCGGCATGAGCGCCGTGGTGTATTGCGGGTCCATGGGCGACTGGCCGTTGCTCACCGAAGCCGAGCGCCAGGAAGGCGTGGCGCGCCTGGTGGCGGCCGGCGTGCCGACCATTGTCGGTACCGGCGCGGTGAACAGCCGCGAGGCGGTGGCCCACGCCGCCCACGCGGCCAAGGTCGGCGCCCAGGGCTTGATGGTGATTCCGCGCGTGCTGTCCCGAGGTGCGTCCGCCACGGCGCAAAAGGCGCATTTCTCGGCAATCCTCGAGGCCGCGCCCAACCTGCCGGCGGTGATCTACAACAGCCCTTACTACGGCTTTGCCACCCGCGCGGAGTTGTTCTTCGAACTGCGTCGCGAACACCCGAACCTGATCGGCTTCAAGGAGTTCGGTGGCGCTGCCGACCTGCGCTATGCCGCCGAGCACATCACCTCCCAGGACGACAGCGTGACCCTGATGGTCGGCGTCGATACCCAGGTGGTGCACGGTTTCGTCAACTGCAACGCCACAGGCGCAATCACCGGCGTCGGCAATGCCTTGCCCCGCGAAGTGCTGCACCTGGTGGCCCTGAGCAAGCAAGCCGCCAAGGGCGATGCCAAGGCCCGGCGCCTGGCGCGGGAACTGGAAGCGGCGCTGGCGGTGCTGTCTTCCTTCGATGAAGGCTGTGACCTGGTGCTGTATTACAAGCACCTGATGGTGCTTAACGGCGACACGGGCTACGCCCTGCACTTCAACGAAACCGATGTGCTCAGCGATGCCCAGCGGCGTTACGCCGAAACCCAGTACGCGCTGTTTCGCCAGTGGTATGCCAACTGGTCGAGAGAGGCGTAGCGGATGCACGACCCTGACCCTGCGGATATCGCCGTAATCGGAGCCGGCATCATTGGCGTTGCCTGCGCCCTGCAGCTGGCGCGCCAGGGGCGGAAAGTGCGGGTGATCGACCAGCAGGCGCCCGGCATGGGCGCCTCCTACGGCAACGCCGGGCACCTGGCGACCGAACAAGTGTTCCCGATCGCCGACCTGTCGATCCTCAAGCGCTTGCCCGCCATGCTCATGGACCCCATGGGCCCGCTGCGCCTGGACTGGAAATACCTGCCACGCGCCCTGCCCTGGTTCATCCGCCTGCTGCTGAACCTGCGCCCGGCGAGTTACCAGGGCACGGTGACGGGTCTGCGCGCGCTCAATGAAGCGAGCCTTGGCGCCTGGCAACGGTTGCTGGCCAGTATTCAGCGCCCGGAGCTGTTGCGCGAAGATGGCTCGCTGCTGGTGTTCGAACGTTCAGACTCCCGCGCGGCCATCGATGGCTTGCAACGGCGCGTGCAGGCGCAAAACGTGCCGGTGGATTTCTGGTCGGCGGATGCCATTCGAGGGATTGCCCCGCAATTGGGCGCCCAGATCCAGGGCGGCCTGTTTTTCCCGCGAACAGGGCACTTCCTCGACCCTTACCGATTGGTCTGCGAATTGGTGGAGGCGGCCAAGGCCAGTGGCGTGCAGTTCCTCCAACACCAGGTGCTGGATGCGCGGGTTGAAGGCGATGGCGTCACCGTGAGCACCGATCAAGGCACCTTTGCCGCCCGCCAGGTGCTGATCGCCTGTGGCGCCCACTCGGCCAGACTCACCGCCGCCCTGACCGGCAAAAAAGTCCCGCTGGATACCGAACGCGGCTATCACCTGATGCTGCCCCATGAACATCAGCGCCTGCCGTTTGCCGTCACGTCCCTGGAGCGCAAGTTCATCATGACACCCATGACAGGCGGCCTGCGCCTGGCCGGCACCGTGGAATTCGCCGGCCTCGACCGCCCGCCGAACATGGCGCGGGCGTGGCAGTTGCATCGGTTGAGCCAGGGGTTGTTTCGTGAGGATTTGAGTGCAGAGGACGCGACCCCGTGGATGGGCTTCAGACCGTCGCTGCCGGATTCGCTGCCGATTATTGATCGGGTGTGTGACGGGAAGGTGCTGCTTGCGTTCGGGCATCAGCATCTGGGGCTGACCCAGGCGGCGGTGACGGCGGAGATGGTGGGGCAATTGGCGTCGGGGGCGCCTGCGTTTTCGGGGTTGCCGGCGCTAGGGCCGTATCGACTGGGGCGGTTTTGAGAAGAACCGCCACGTCCAAGCACAGCAACTTGCACAAGCTATTTCATGTGGTGAGCGGGCTTGCCCCGCGTGGGGGGCGAAGCGCCCCTGATCAAGACGAATGCCGAGTCTCAGGCACTCCTCTGCGCCTGGTTTTGGGGCTGCTGCGCAGCCCAACGCGGGACAAGCCCGCTCACCATAATTGAGCTCGACAACTCCCACATTTGATCTTCATGGTTTTGCAGACGGTGCTCGCTTCACTGCACGAGATTACCGGTCGAAGCAGCCAACAGGGCATCCGCCGTGCCTTGGATTTCTTCGCGCATCCACAGCTTTTCCAACCAGCCGCCAGGAATTGCTTGGGCGCCATAATACGCACCGGCCAGCTGACCAACGATGGCTGCGGTAGTGTCTGCGTCATCGCCCAGATTGGCCGCCATCAGCACTGCCGCCGCAAAGCTGTCGGTATGGTGGAAGCACCAGAGTGCGGCCTCAAGGGACGCCACGGCGTAGCCGGTGCCGGCGATGTCATCACGCGACTTCTCCAGGTAATTGCCCTGCGCAAGTGCGGCGACTTTGGCGGTCGCGAGGTCCATCTGCGCCAACTGCAATACCTGATCCTTTGAAACACCCTCAAGCGCATTGCTGATTGCCTGGGCCAGCACCAGGCAGCACTCGATTGCTTCCAGAGCAGCGTGGGTGGTGCGCGAGCTTTCGGCGGCGTAATGGCGGATACGTTGAAGGTCCGGAAAGTAAAACAACACCACCGGTGCAAGGCGCATCATCGAACCATTTCCGGCGGAATACGGATCCGTAGAACCTGAAAAGGGGTTTGCGCTGTCTTGATAGGCCGTTAGCGCTTTACTCACGGTCAGGCCAATATCGAAACAGTCGCCGGTGGAGCTCAAATAGCCCCATTTCCACCAATTCAGATAGCGACCCATCTGATCCGCCGCGTCAAACCCCTCTTTGCGCAACAGACTTTCGGCGAGGCACAGCGCCATTGAAGTATCGTCAGTCCACTGGCCGGGCTTGAGGTTGAACGGCCCTCCTCCCACCATATCGGTGAGCGGAGTAAATGTGCCACGGGGCATGAACTCGACCGTGGTACCGACTGCATCGCCACAGGCCAAGCCCAGCAAACTGCCGCGATAACGATCCAAACGTGTAAGAGACATGGGTCCTCCTTGAAAAATCATGTCGGAGTGCACGGAGCGGCAGTCACTTTACTTGACCAACCGCTTCTCCTTGGAGGGGCGATATCCGAAATACGAGCTGTAGCATTTGCTGAAATGGCTCGGCGAGACAAACCCGCACGCCACCAGCACTTCCACCTGTGACAGTTCGGTGTGCTGCAACAGCCGGCGTGCTTCGGTGACGCGCAGTTCCATGTAGTAGCGCTGCGGCGTGGTGCCCAGTTGTTCCTTGAACAGGCGCTCCAGTTGGCGGCGCGAGCGGCCGGCGTAGACGGCGAGTTGGTCGAGTTCCAGCGGTTCTTCGAGGTTGGCATCCATCAGCTTGACCACTTCGCGCAGGGGCGCGCTGACGCTGACGTTTTCAGTGGGTTTGATCCGCCGATAACGCGATTCCTCGAAGGCCAGGATGTCTTCGATACCTTCGACCAGGGCTTTGTCGTGCAAGCTTTTGATCCAGTCCAGGGCCATGTGGAAGGCGCCGGAGGGGCTCGACGCGGTAAGGCGGTCGCGGTCGATCACGTAGGGCTCGCTGGTAACGTGGGTGGCCTTGGACACTTCCGCCAGGGCCGGGCGGTGTTCGGGGTGGATGGCGCAGCGGTAGCCCTGCAACAGGCCGGCACGGCCGAGGAACCATGCGCCGTTCCACAACCCCGCGAGGCTCACGCCCTGCTCGGCGGCACTACGCAGCAGTTGGATCAGTTGGTCGTCAGCCTTGAGTTCGGTGCGAAAGCCGCCGCAGATCACCAGCAGATCCAGGCCTTGCAGCGCGGGCGCATCGAGACGCGCATCCGGCCGGATCACCAGGCCCAGGTCACTGATGACTTCCCCGTCGTCACAACCGAAGGTGCGCGTGGCGAACAGATCAGGTCGCAGCAGGTTGGCGGTGACCACGGTGTCGAGGGTCTGGGTGAATGCCGGCAGGGAAAAATGTTCGAGCAGCAGGAAGCCGACGCGAGTGACCGATGCCGGCTGGGAGGTTTCGTTGAGGTAGCGCAGGTTCTTGCCTTTCATGCCACCGCTGAACTGGCGTCTTTCCATCGAGGATTGGCCCACTTTTATTGTTGATGCAATGGGCGCCATCTTAGGGGGAAAAACGCTGGCTGTCTCAGGCACTGATCTTGAAAAAACCACGGGCGCCAAAAGCCCGTGGCAGAACACTCGCCGACGCATCTGATACGGTTTTTTCTTTGCCATCTGCGCCTGTATTGAAACGCCGCCTGGGCGGACAATGGCCCCCATGCCCACCCCCTTCCTTCGGAGGCCTTATGACCAAGATGGCGATTTTCCTGTTCGGTTTTTTGGTGCTGACCATCGGCATCGGCCTGCTGGCGACCATCTCGCCGGTTTAGCACCTAGCCGGCAAACAACATCGGGTACAGCGACAGCACCAGCAACCCGGCCATTGACCAATTGAACAGCCTCAACCAGCGCGGCTCGCGCAGCACATTACGCAAGCCGCTGCCACACCCGACCCACACGCACACGCTGGGTAGGTTGACCACGGCAAAGACCAGCGCAATCACCAGCACGTTGGTGACATAGCCCTCAGCCGGCGTATAGGTGGTGATGGCCCCGAGCGCCATTATCCACGCCTTGGGGTTCACCCACTGAAACGCCGCCGCGCCCAAGAACGTCATGGGTTTGCCGTGTTCATCATTGCTATCGGACATGCCGCCCGCCGTGGCGATCTTCCAGGCCAGGTACAGCAAGTACACCGCGCCCACATAGCGCAACACCGTGTAGGCCCACGGGAATACCTTGAACACTTCGCCCAGGCCCAGGCCGACCGAAATCACCAGCAGCATGAAGCCGATACTGATCCCCAGCGCATGGGGCATCGAGCGACGAAACCCGAAGTTCACCCCCGAGGCAAGCAACATGGTGTTATTCGGCCCTGGGGTGATCGAGGACACGAAGGCGAACAGCACAAAGGCTGACAGCAGGCTGGTAGACATGGACATGGTGCGGCATCCGAGCAGTGTGGTAGGCCTGCGACAGTAGTGGGTTATGCCGCCCGGCGCCCCGTACAGCCAGGCACGGATCGAGGCATACACTTCAGGTTCAGATGGCTCCGGCGTTTTCACAAAGCTTTCACAGACGCGGCCTTATGGTGAACCCAGCTCCTAATGAACATCCCTTTTAGCCCGTGCTCCCCATCGCGGGCTTTTCTTTGCCTGGGATTTATCCGGGGCAAAAAAAGAGGTGAGCCATAATTCATGGCCCACCTCTGGTTGACTAACGGTTAACGCGGACCACCGCCTGGGCCACCGCCTTGACCATGACCACCACCGCCGTGATCACCACCCCCGCCACCGCCCGGCGGCATGAATATCCAGCAGCCCGACAAGGTCGACAACAGCGCGACAACAACAGCCGCCTTGGTTAGGTAATTCAACTTCATGACAACGCTCTCTGCTTTACAAGGTTGGGTGTACGTCAAGTAAGACCTCGGTAAATGAAGTCCGTCATGAGTTTCGTGTAACGTCTTGGTAGGGTTTGTGTTGGGGTGGATACACGTCATTCGTTGATGCGAGTAAGGCCAACTTCGCTACCTGATCAGCACCAAAGGGAGAAGTAGATGAAAGAGTTGATACAGGGCCTCGATGGACCCAGAACTGCCCAGCAGGAATTGTTTTATGACCTGGAAGATGCAACTGCAGTCATTGGCTGGTCCGTGGTTGAACTGACAGCCCTGGCAAACAGCAGCAGGACGCCGAGTGAGGCGTTGGCGCTAATGAAGATCGGCACGTTGCTGGCAACTCAGCGGGATAAAATCGCCTGCTACGCGGTTGAAGTGAAGGCGCAGCGCATCAGCAGGTCAGAGACTGGCGCTGAAGATAGAGTTCAGTACGCTCAAGAATGAGGGCCTCGACTCGGAAATCGTAGCCAGCCCTCGATCTTTACGTCAGCGAATAGTGCGAGCCAGCGGGAGCCGACTCGATCAGGTCATTCGACAGCAGCGTCAGGTTGAGCGTTTCTCGTCGAGATCATGTAGTTTTTTAACACCCTTCCCCGTCTTCCGCTCGTATTGATGATGAAAAAACCAAACGACCAAAAGTAGCATCGCCAGACCAAAAATGAATAGCAGCAGCTCTATTGCGGGACCTTCGTGTGAAAACATTTTCGTTCCTCATCCTGAAGTAGCGTGACTTGAAAACAGCCACAACCGAAATTATTCGTAACAATACGAACATTTTCAGGGTAGTCGCCAACACGAGCCATGACAACCTTAAAAAGCCTCCTGACCCTTGATCTAGACACGTCACTCGTCGAAAAAACCTTCGAGCGTGGGAGGGACACGGCACAACGCTGTACACAACGGGAAGGGAATGGCGCCTGCACAGGCGGATGCGGAGGAAGGTAGATCGGCCTGCTCGAGAGGTTGACACCCGGGCCTTTTCTTCCGCCCAATAAAAAACCCCGTAGACGTTAATCTACGGGGTTTTCAAGAGTGGAGGCCGAGGTCGGAATCGAACCGGCGTAGGCGGATTTGCAATCCGCTGCATAACCATTTTGCTACTCGGCCTCAAACGATCAATGCCCTTGCCACTGGCATTCACCGTATAAAAACTTGAGTGGGCCATAGAGCCCTGCCTCTACTCTAACTCATTGAATACATTGAAGTTTTTAATGCTTCGTTGCGTTCG
This sequence comes from Pseudomonas sp. CFBP13509, assembly GCF_005233485.1. Lineage (NCBI taxonomy): Bacteria > Pseudomonadati > Pseudomonadota > Gammaproteobacteria > Pseudomonadales > Pseudomonadaceae > Pseudomonas > Pseudomonas sp. CFBP13509. The sequence goes on along the minus strand of NZ_QGAA01000008.1, from coordinate 68,687 downwards.
ATGGGCGCCATTATGTACTCATTTGCTTTTGCCTGCAACCCCTTGATTTCAAAAATATTTCGTATTGGCATCAAGGGGTTGCGCGTCTGCCCTACTCCTTGATGAGCTGCTGCTGGTACTGCGGGTCGGCCTTGATCTGGGCGTCGGTGAACGGCAGTGGGCGGAGTTTTTTCTGCGCGAAGGCTTGGGTCTGGTCCTTGGCGTAGGGGGATGCCGGGTTGCTGGACAGGGAAAACGCGAGCACGCCCTGGGCGTGAGGCCCCTGGTCGTCGAAGGTGACGATCTGCAGGTAGCTGCTGCCGCTGACCACTTCGCGCTTGCCGTCGGCCCGGGGCACGGTTTGCATGGCGTTGTAGATCCCCAGCGCTTGCGGGCCGCCGTGGATCGGGGTTTGGCCGCTGACCTGGATATCGCCCCATTTGCTGTCGGCGTTGAGGCCGAGTTGGGCCACGGCTGCGCTGGAGGCCAGCATGGCTTCGCGCAGGGCCTTGGCCACGGGGGCGCGCTCGATGGCCAGGCCCCGTGGGGTGGTCAGGGGTTGGGCCGGGTCGAACGCGACGCGCCAGGCATCGGGGAGTTGCTGCAGGTCTTCAACCAAATTGATGAAGTGCACCAGGCCCAGGCCGCTGTCGAGGTTGGCGCGTCGGTCCCAGTCGTTGAGGCTGGTGCACAGCGACTTCAGCGCAGTCGCGTCGGTGCCGAGGTGTTTGGCGCAGAATTCCAGCAGGTCGGGCATGACCTGGCCGGCCAGGTACACCTCGTTGTCCATGACCATGTTTTGCAGGTCGGCGACGCTGATCGGTTGCGCCTCCAGGGATTGCAAGCGTTGCAGGGCGAAGCGTGCGCGCGGGCCGAGGCCGATGTGGTCCTGGCTGATCACCGGGGAGAAGCCGGTCAAGGGCGCCTTGGGGTTGGCCAGCCACGCCGAATCGTTAGAGTGCTGCACGTAGTCGCTACGCTCCAGCTGCGGCAACTGGTCGGCGGGGAAGATGCCGGCTTGGGCGGCACGCGGGTCGACGTCCCAGGCACAGGCACTGCGGGCACCGTCGAGCATGATCATCTGCAGGCCGGCACGCGGGTCGCTGCATTGCGCCAGTTTGGCCGCGCTGACGTTGGGCACCACCGACAGGTTCATGTACAGGCTCTGGCCCTGGTCATCGGCGGCCAGGGTATTGACCCACGGGATGCCTTGCAGGGTGTGCACCGAGGTTTGCAGGTCCTTGAGGCTCGTGGCACGGTTCATGGCGTACCACTGTTGCAGGACGCGGTCGTTGCCCAGGTTGGCATCGCGCAGGCTGAAGGCGTGGTGAGTGTCCCAATCCAGCTTGCCGGGCCATTGCACCACGGGGCCGAACTGCGAGCTGTAGACCGAGTGGGTTACCGGCGTCACGCTGCCGTCCGCTTGCCTGGCCTGGACCGTCACCGAGGTTTTTTCCAGGGGGATGGATTTTCCATCCAGCATATAGCGCTTGGAGTCCTTGGGATCCAACGTCAGGCGATACAGGGTGAAGTGCTTGGACGTGTCCACCGTATGGGTCCACGCCACATGCTGGTTGAAGCCGATATTGATCACCGGCAGGCCGGGCAGCGCGGCGCCCATCACATCCAGCTGGCCGGGGATGGTCAGGTGCATTTCATAAAAGCGCATGCCGCCCACCCACGGGAAATGCGGGTTGGCCAGCAACATGCCACGGCCATTGAACGAGCGGTCGCGGCCCACCGCCACGGCATTGCTGCCGCGATCCAGGCTGAAGCGCTGTTGATTGGCGGCGGCCAATTCGAATGCCTTGGCGCTGGGTTGCACACTCGCGAAGGCCTGAGGCGGCGCGGCGCCGACCAGAGCTTCGGCGAACTGGCCGACACCGCCCTCCACCAACAATCTGCGGGCCAATTTCACCAGGTCTTCAACCACCAGCGGCCGCACCCAGGCCGCCTGGCACTGGGCGGGTGCGCCCTGCTCTTTCAGGTAACGGTTGTAGCCGGCCACGTAGCCTTGCATGCGCTGTTGGATCTGCGGGCTTTGCGTCTTCCAGAAAGCCGCCACCGCGCCCGGTGTATTCAGCCAGGTGAAAAACACATCGCTGGCCAGGTTGTTGCGCTCTTCCAGGGTCGACTGCTCGGGGCCGAAGTACCGGGCCCGCTCGCCGTTTACGGTAACCACTTCATTGGCCAGCAGGCACAGGTTGTCCTGGGCATAGGCATAACCGATCCCCAAGCCCAGGCCACGCTCGTCATTGGCGCGAATATGCGGCACGCCGAAACTGGTGCGGCGGATATCCGCCGACGCCTGCGTTGTCGATTCCCGTGCTGTTGCAGCCAGGCTCGCCCCCAGCAACAGCCCCGTCACGCACACCTTGGCCAACCCGTTGGAAATAATCACACAGACTCCGCAGTCAAATTGAACACCCTCACAGGGGTAACCACCCCACCGTAAAGACGCAAAAAACCGGGAGAAATTTAACCCTGGAGCGGGTTTATCCGAGGCGCTGCAGATGTGACAAAGCCGATACCGACAAATTTTCTACATCACACCCTTCATGATTTTGCACGCTCGTTCGTCTTATTGACTAAGAGCGCCATCATTTTCCTGATCAGGCTCTGATAAGGAGTTTTTGCATGTACAACCCGCAAGTGCCCACGGACGGACATTCACCCGCAGCCGACAGCCAATTTGGCAACGGCGCCCAAGCGTTCGGCAAAACCCCCGAACAGCAAGGCAACCAGCGTATTCGCCACCTGCTCAAGTGTTTCGGCCTGCGCACCAGCCTGATCCGGCTGAAGGTCATCGACGCCCTGCTCACCGCCGCCGACAACCAGCGCACCCTGGGGGTACGTGGCGTGCACAGCCATTTGCTGGAGCTGGGGATCCCGTTGTCGTTCCTGAGTGTGCGCGAGGTGCTCAAGCGCCTGTGCAGCGAAGGCGTGATCACCCTTAACGCGGATAAAAGCTACAGCCTCCATGAAGAGGCTGCCAAGGTACTCGACGCTCGAAGCTGAGGCGGACCTTAAAGCTTGACCTTGCGGCGCATGATGCCGTTGATCACCACCACGACGACCGCGACGGCGATGGCGATGGTCTGGAATGTCTTCTCACTGATAAACCCGATGTTCTGCAGGTAGGACAGGCCAAACATCGTCGCCAGTACCGCCAGGGCGATCAGGATCGAGTATTTCAAGCGTTGTTTTTGGGTCATGACGGGTTCCTGAACCGGAAGAATGTATTCACTGTGTATCGCCGAACACGCCAGGCACATACCCGGCGACGGGATGCACGGGGTCGACAGGGTCTTATGTTACAGGTGATGAAAAGCTTTGGCTCCTCCAGTGTGCCGCTCACCCCGACGGCGGTGGGCCGCCGGGCTCAGGCCATGCCTTCACTGGCTCCCCCCATGCACCCACCGCTGATGCAACCCGCGTGCAAGCGCATCCAGGGCAAACCCCAGCAGCCCGATCAGCAACACCATCGCCATCAGTTCCGAATAGGCCAGGCGATCACGGGTATCCAGGATGTAGTAGCCAAGCCCCGCGCTGACCCCGAGCATTTCGCACGGCACCAGCACGATCCACAGGATCCCGATGGCCAGCCGCACGCCAGTCAGCACGTGCCCCACCACGCCGGGGATGATCACCCGGCGCAAGGTTTCCCAGCGCGTGGCGCTCAGGCTGCTGCTCAACTGCAGCCAGCGCGGGTCGAGCTGGCGCACGCCGGCGGCGGTGTTGAGCATGATCGGCCACACCGCAGCAAACGCCAGCAGGAAGTAGATCGGTTGGTCCCCTACCCCCATCAGCATCACCACGATGGGCATCCAGGACAGCGGCGAGATCATCCGCAGAAACTGGAAGGCCGGCGTGGTCGCCGCTTCCAGGTTGCGCGAACTGCCCACCAGCAGCCCCAGCGGCACCCCCACCAGCAAGGCCAGGAACAGCCCGACGAAGATGCGCTTGAGGCTCACGACAATATGCAGATACAGCTCACCGCGCCCCAGCAATTCCCACAGGCTGCTGAAGGTGGCGGCCAGCGAAAAGCGCGCCGCCAGGCCGCCCCCATCGCCCCACACCTTCACCCCCAGCCACCACAGCAACAACAGGCCGGCCAGGCCACTCAACCCGAGCAACCAGCCCGGGACTCTGCGGTTGTTCAAACGCCAATCTCCTCGGTCCGCTCAAAGCCCTCGGGCAAGCCGAAGGTGCCCATGCCGCCCACCGCTTCGATGGCGTTGCGCACAAAGCGGTCATCCACCAGATCCTTGGCGACAAAGGCCGGGTCCAGATCGGCGAGGAATTTCTTGTCCCCCTCGATCAGCGTGTCCTTCAAACGTCGCACCAATTCCTCGGTGTAGCTGGGGAATGGATAGGGCTGGAAGTCGATGCGGTGCTCGTCCCAGTCGGCATGCCGGATCGCGCCATCGGCCAGGTAGGCCGCGCGGTCGGCAGCGGCTGGCGCCAGGACTTTGCTCAACACCGGCTCGGCATGTGGCGTGTAGCGGTTCGGGCCGTCCTTGGACAGCAGTTTCACCGCCTCTGCGCGGTTATCACGGGTCCACACCTGGGCCTTGACGATCGCATTCACGACTTTCTGCGACCACTCCGGGCGATTGTTCAGGTCGTGTTCGTGCATGAACACCACGCAGCACGCGTGATTGCGCCACACGTCGCCGGTAAACCGCTGCACACGCCCGACCTTGAGGTTCTCCGCCAGGGCGTTGAACGGCTCGGCGACGATATAGCCGTCGATGCGCTGGCTGGCCAGGGCCGGCGGCATGTCCGAAGGCGGCAGCACGATCAGGTTGACCTCATTGGCGCCGATCGCACTGCCGGCGGCACGCGCCACCGGGGTCAGGCCGTTGTCGCGGAACAGTTGCTGCACCACCACGTTATGGATCGAATACCAGAACGGGATCGCCACCGACTTGCCGCCCAGTTGCTTCACCTCGGTAATGCCTGGTGCCACGGTGAGCCCCGAACCGCCCACATGGTTCCACGCCACCACCTTGGCCGGCACCTGGCTGCCATAGCGTGCCCACACGGTCATCGGCGACAGCAAGTGAATCACGTTGACTTGCCCGGAGATAAACGCCTCGATCACCTGCGCCCAACTGCGCAGCAATACCGGGCGCTCGGCCTTGATGCCTTCGGCTTCGAACAGGCCGTTGTTATGCGCCACCAGCAAGGGCGTCGCGTCGGTGATCGGCAGGTAGCCGATGCGCACCGGCGCATCCGGCTCGCTGGCGGCGCGGGCCTGCAGGCTGCTCAGCAGCGGCAAGGCGCCGGCGGCACTGAGGACTGCGGAAAGTTTGAGAAAGTCACGGCGCGAGTGGGTCAGGTCATCCAGGCACATGGCTGGGCTCCAGCAGGTCAAGGGGTTGGGGTTGAGGGCGGCTCGCCTGCCGTAGGGTTTTAAGAATCTCGATGCGCAGCGCGCCGATGGCTTCCACCTGTTCTTCCCGCGGTTGCGGCAGGTCGATGCGCCATTCGCCCAGCGTCCGCGCCGGGCGATTGCCCAGCAGCAGGATGCGGTCGGACAACAGCAGCGCTTCGTCGATGTCATGGGTGATCAACACCGCCGCCGAACCCTGCTCACGGTTGACCTTGAGCAACAGGTGCTGCATATCGGCACGGGTCACTTCATCCAGCGCACCGAAGGGCTCATCCAGCAACAGCACCTGGGGCTGGCGTGCCAGGCAACGGGCCAACGCGGTGCGCTGGGCCATGCCGCCGGACAGCTGCGCCGGAAATTGCTGGCGGGCGTGCTCCAGGCCAACCGCCGCGATGGCGTGGTCGACGCGCCGGCGGCGCTCATCAGCGCCGAGGTGCGGCTGGCGGGCGAAATCCAGGCCGAACGCGACGTTCTTTTCCAGGCTCAACCAGGGCAGCAGGCTGGGGTCCTGGAACGCTACGGCCACACGTGGATGGGGGCCGCTCAACGGCTCGCCCAACACCTGCACCTTGCCATCTTGGGGCGCCTGCAAGCCGGCAAGCACCCGCAACAGGCTGGACTTGCCGACCCCGCTGGGCCCCAGGATCGACACCACTTCACCGCGCTGCAATTGCAGGTCGAAGCCTTGCAGCACCGGGCCGCCGGCGTACCCCAGGCCAATGCCCCGGGCACTCAATACCACCGGGCTCACAGGTTGGCCTGGCGTTGCAACTCGGTGCGCAATTGCACCAGGCTGGGCGTAACGATCGGCACAAACGCCGACTCCCGCCAGCGCCGCGCAAACCCACTGCCATGGGCCGTGAGGTAGGCCTTGCCGCCGCTGGCCTGCAGTTCCAGCTGCACCGCGCTGGCGGCGGTTTCGGCCAGGCCGATGCGCAACTTGAACAGCGCCACCGGCTCAGCGGCGAAGCGCCCGGCGAGCAGGCCATTCTGCAGCTCGGTCACCAGGTGATCCAAGGTCCCGCGCAACCCTTCGAGTTCTTCGCGCAACACCGTGCGGGCCGCGCCCAGGTGATGGGCGACTTCCGCCAGCGAGCGCCGGGCCAGGCCGATCGACATACCGCACTGCAAACCCAGGAACGCCGGGCGCACGGCCGGCAGGAACTTGCGTGCATCCTCATGCAGCAACCACTCGCGACTCAGCTCGACACCTTCAAGGCCCAGGGCTGCGGTGTTGCTCGATTGCAGGCCGAGCAGCTCCAGGTCGCCGGAACGTTGCAGGCCCGCCACCGAATCCGGAATCGCCAGGATAAACGGCGCGCCACCACCGGCATGCTCCACCGCCGCTGCCGCGACAAAGCCGTTCTTGCGCAGGTTGGTCACCCAGTGCAGGCGACCGTTGAGGGTCCAGCCATGGTCGTTCGGCTCGGCGCTGATTTGCAGCGTCTCGATGCCCGACAGGAACTTCATTGCATTCGACAAACCGGTGGCCCCCGCCAACCTGCCGCTGAGCAGGTCCGGCAGCAATTGCTCGCGCAGCCGCTCATTCGGGCTCTGCAGCAAATACTCGATAAACGAGCGCTGGCCCCAGCACACAAACGCCGCCGCCAACGAATGGCTGGCGACATTGGCGATGGCCTCGACGGCGCCGGCCACATCGCCGCCCAGGCCGCCGAAGGCTTTTGGCACACCGATACGCAGTATGTTGGCCTCTGCCAGCCGTGGCAGCACTTCCTGGGGATCGCAACTGCCCACATCCAGGGCCTGCGCTTGAACATCGAGCCAACGGCTCAAGATCGGGTCAAGCATTCATGTTTCTCCTTGTCAAAGCAGCAGGGCCACCTGCCCTTCAGCTGGCCGGTTTTTCCCAACGGTATTGCGCCAGCTCCGGGTTCAGCGGGGTACGGGCAAACACGTTAGCGAAGTTGCACAGGGTTGCCAGGCTCACCCCCAAAATAACTTCCAGGGCCTGGCCTTCGGTGTAACCGGCGGCGCGGAACGCGTCAAAACCGGCATCGCTGACATCGCCACGGGTGGCAATGACTTCCCGGGTAAAGGCAGCGAGTGTCTCATAACGGGCATTGGGCAATTCGCCGCGCTGGCGCAGGGCGTCGATCACCTCTTCCGGCAGCTTGGCCTTGTTGCGCGCCACGGCGGTGTGGCCGGCGACGCAGAAATCGCAGCCGTGGGTAGTGGCGGCAATCAACTGCACCACTTCGCGATCGGCCAGGCTCAGCTCGGCCTTGGCGTTCAGGCCCGAGACGGTGATGTAGGTTTCCAGCGCCGCCGGGGCGTTGGCCAACACGGCCAGCAGATTGGGGATGAAGCCCGAGGCTTTCAGCGCATTTTCCAGCAGCGGCTTGGCGGCGGGTGGCGCGGTTTGCGGGGTGAGCAGCGGTACACGGGACATGGAGCGGTCTCCTGAGGGGTCGTGTATCCAGTCTGTTGGTTATAAGAAATCCTCTCAATAGGCTAAAGTAGCGATTACTTGCTCTTGAGTCTTTCCATTAGATGAATTCTTCCAGCGCCCTTGTCGATTGGTTATTAGACAGCCTCGAACTCAACACCAGCCTGTTCCATGTCGGGCGCTATTGCGGCGATTGGCATGCCAGCACCCACGGCCTGGCGCGAGCGAGTTTCCACCTGATCGTGCAGGGCGAGTGCTGGCTGCATATCGCCGGCGAACCCACGCCCGTCGAGTTGAACAACGGCGACGCGGTGTTCCTGCTCCGTGACCTTGAGTATCGGTTGTCCGGAGAAGCCACGGCGGCCGGCGCGCGGGAATGTCCGCGACGCCCGATGCTGCCCCTGGACAGCAGCGCCAGTGACGGCGTGGGGCTGGTGTGCGGGTTCTTTCACTTCCAGTCGGGCTTGTCGGCGATGATCGTCGATACCCTGCCCGCGTGGATCGTCCTGCGGGCCGGCGACCCCTCGCTGACGGCCGCCCGCAACCTGTTCGAGCTGATCCTGCAGGAGTGCCAGCGCGACCCGGCGCCTTCCGCGGCCTTGCTCGAGCGCCTGTGCCACCTGTTGTTCCTGTATGTACTGCGCCAGCAAGTGCTCGATAACAACCAACTCGGTGGCCTGGCCGCGCTGGGTCGCCAGCCGGCATTCGCGAACCTGCTGGAACACCTGATTGCTCGCCCGGCAGACGCCTGGACCCTGGAAAGCATGGCGGCCTGCACCGGTTTGTCGCGCTCGGCGTTTTTCAAGCGCTTCACTGAATTGTGCGGACAGTCGCCCGGCCAGGTGCTGCTGATGATGCGCATGCGCCACGCCTGCCAATTGTTCAAGCAGGACCAAACGGTCGCGGATGTCGCAGTGGCGGTGGGTTATCAGTCCGTGGCGGCGTTTACCCGAGCCTTCCACAAAGTGACCGGGCAGCAACCCGGCGCTTATCGCAAGGCCCAGGCCTAGCGTTGCAAACCGGTGCCCGGCCGACCACACAGCTCAACCAGCCAATCCACAAACACCCTCACCCGCTGTGACAACTGGCGATGGGGCGGATACAGCGCCGTCAGCGCCATTTTCGGCACCGGCAACTGCGCCAGCACGGGCACCAGGCGGCCCTCGGCCAGTTGCCGCATCGCATGATAGTGCGGCGCCTGAATCAGGCCATAGCCGGCCTCGCACGCAGCGAAATAACCATCGGAGCTGTTGACCGCCACGCGCTTGGGCAACTGGATCGAGTGCACGGCGTTGTCGACCAGGAACTCCAGGCCGAACCGCTTGCCACTGGCCGTGGAGACATACTCGACCATCTGGTGATTGGCCAGGTCGTCGAGGCCCGCCGGTATGCCCATGCGCTCCAGGTACACAGGACTCGCCAGGGTCAACTGGTCCATCATTGCCAAAGGCCTGGCCACCAGCGACTCATCCAGGGCCGGACCGCCGCGCAGCACGCAATCCACACCTTCGCGGATCAGGTCCACCGGGCGGTCGTTCAGGCCGATGTCCAATTCGATCTGCGGATAGCGCGCGGTGAACGCCGGCAACGCGGGAATCACAATCAAGCGCCCGATCCCCGAGGGCATATCCACGCTCAAGGTGCCGCGTGGGTTCTGGCGGCGGGTGGAGAACACCGCCTCGGTTTCCTCCAGATCGGTGAGCAGCTGTACGCAACGCTGGTAATACGCAGCGCCGTCCAGGGTCGGGCTGACCTGGCGCGTGGTGCGCTGCAGCAACTGCACGCCCAGGTGCGCTTCCAGTTGCTTGATCAGGATGGTCACCGACGCGCGCGGCAGTTGCAGGCTGTCGGCGGCCTTGGCAAATCCACCCAACTCGACAATCCGGGTAAACACACGCATGGCGTTAAAACGATCCAAGGGCCGACTCCAGGAGGATTATTTAGAAATTACCAATAGTGATAGTGCTTTTAGCCGGTTTATCCAGGTTTTGTCGAGGGTAACAATGGCGTCCTACCTCATCAGGAGCTGCACCCATGCACACTCGTCAACTCGGTAAGAACGGTCCCCACGTCAGTGCCATCGGCCTCGGCTGCATGGGCATGAGTGACTTCTATACCCCCGGCACCGACACCACGGAGGCCACTGCCACCCTGCATCGCGCCTTGGAGTTGGGCGTCAATTTTCTGGATACCGCCGATATGTACGGCCCCCACACCAATGAGCAACTGATCGGCAAAGCCATTGCCGGCAAACGTGACCAAGTGTTCCTGGCGAGCAAGTTCGGCATTGTGCGTGACCCGGCCAATTCGGCGGTGCGTGGAGTGAACGGTCGCCCCGAGTACATTCGCGATGCCATCAACGGTACCTTGCAGCGCCTGGGCGTGGACACCCTGGACCTGTACTACCAGCACCGAATCGACCCGCAGGTGGCCATCGAAGAAACCGTCGGTGCCATGGCCGAGCTGGTGCAGCAAGGCAAGGTGCGTTACCTGGGGCTGAGCGAAGCATCCGCCGCCACGCTGGAGCGCGCCCATAAGGTGCACCCGATCAGCGCCCTGCAAAGCGAATATTCCCTGTGGAGCCGCGACCAGGAAAGCAACGGCTGCCTCGCGGCCTGCCAACGCCTGGGGATTGCGTTTGTGCCTTACAGCCCGCTGGGCCGAGGCTTCCTGACGGGCGCACTGAAAAGCCCGGAGGATTTCGATGCCGATGACTACCGCCGCGCCAACCCACGCTTCCAGGGCGAGAACTTCGCGAAGAACCTGCAACTGGTCAAGCAGGTTCAAACCCTCGCGGCAGACAAAGGCGTCACTACCGGGCAACTGGCGCTGGCGTGGGTGTTGGCACAAGGCGACTTCATTATTCCGATTCCTGGCACCAAGCAGCGCAAGTACCTGCAGGAGAACGTGGCGGCCGTGTCGATCCGACTCGGCGCGGCTGAACTGGCGGCACTGGAGAGGATCTTTCCGGCCGATGCAAGTGCCGGCCTGCGCTATCCCGCAGAGGTGATGGCCATGCTGGATATCTGACGGCCAAGCTCAAGGGGCACCCGGTTTGCGGTGCTCCGACGCCAACACGTTTAGCACTAAAGCCCCTCCGGGGGCGGGGAACCTTCTCAGTCGGAGTTCCACGTAATAGCAACCCTGATACGTAATCAGGGTGCCCTTACACGCACACCCAAGAGGACATGCCGATGCTATCTGCACTTGCCCATTCCCTGACATCCGGACTCTATGCCCAACTCCCCCAGCCTTTCGCTGAAACAAACGCTTCGCACTTCACCCCTCCCACCGACCTGACGCCAGGCATCGTGAACCGCCGCACCCACACGCTGCTTGTCGACGGTGACACCAAAATCAGCAGGGTCGTTGACTGGAACCCAGATGACCTCAAGGGACCGAAGATCCTGACCAGTTATCTCCACGTGGAAACCGGTAATGCCGCCGACCGTATCCACGTGCGCAGTTGGTCGGTGGACAAGCTGCAGATCTTCATCAACGATAAACCGCATTTAGTCGATATCAATACAAAGGAAAGAAGCGAGCACGAGCTTTTCATCGACAGCCACGGCGGTGACGACACGGTCATCATCGACGATGACGTCAAGCTTCGCGTGAGCGTGAAAGGCGGCGACGGCAACGATTATCTCCAGGCGGGCGGAGGTCGCAGCAGGCTTTTCGGAGGGGCTGGCAACGATATCCTGCAGGTGGGCAGCGGCCTGGGTTATGCCGAGGGCAACGACGGCGATGACACAATCATGGGAGGTCCCGGCAATGGCGTAATGTACGGTAATAAAGGCAAGGACCTGCTCATTGCAGGCTTTGGCCCCTCCACCAGGCAGACCTATCTGGACGGTGGCGACGACAACGATGTACTTCTTGCAGGCAGCGGACATACCGTTGCACATGGGGGCAATGGCGATGACGTCCTTGCAGGGTACGAGCGCACGACCTTCTACACCGGCAAAGGAAACGACGCTATCTGGAACAACCAGCCCAAGGACCTTATCTACGCCAAGGCCAGGGATGGTTTCGACCGCACCAGGGGTTCGACTTTCACCGAAGTGAAGCCAAGCAATGCCGGCAACCTGGGATTCAGTGTAGAAACTCCCCCTGATACCCCGGAGGAGGACGCACAGGCTTTCAAGCAGCGCGTCGCCGACGATTTTGAATTTCTGCGCAGTTCACCCATAGGGCAACAAGCACTCAAACAAATGGATGAGCTCGCGGTGGCAAATGGCGGCAAGGTTACCATCAAGCCGATCGGTAACGGCGGTACCCAATACGTTCCTGGCAGTAGTGAACTGGATGAATTGACGCCCGAGGAGCGCGAAAGCGCAGAAGCCGGAACCTACGGGCATATCACGGATGGCGTTCCCGGTTTCCGCGTCACTCGCGGCATCATTCACTATGACCCGCCATCTATTATCGAAAACGCCGAGCGTACCCACACAATCGTGCCCGTTACCGGTCTCGCCCATGAGATAAACCACGCCTACACCTACGCAACCGGTACAACCGAGCATGGGTACACCCGCGAAGCGCCGGGGGACGACGGCCTTGTCGAGAATGGTGAACGTCAAGTCATCGGTTTACCCTACGTTGAAGAACCTTCCGAGGACGGCACCCCTCCCTCGACATCAGCGCGTGTAACCAATCCGAAACACTTCACCGAGAACGCCCTGAATGCAGAAATGGGCAAACCCTTGAGGCAGTCCTACTTATGGACACCCAGCCCTCAAGGTCGCGGCGAGTGATACAGCGCCGGCAAGCCAGGCATTGATTCGATAAGCGGTAATCCCCATGGCGAGGCAACTGCTGGCCTCGCCATGTTAAAAACCTGATTTGGCACCTCCGTACCTAAAGCTCTTCCTCGCCAAGCCGATAGCCCTACGAAGCTCCAAAACAGCCGCGTCGATAATAAACGCTTCGTAAGGACGACCCCCATGCCCCCACTGCGTTCCATCCAAGCCCGCTATACCCTGTTCCTGGTGCTGTTCGTCCTGGTGTTGTTCGTGTTGACGGTCGTCGGCATCGGCCAACTGGTCGCGCCCACGCTGCGCCATACCGAGGAACAGGTGGTGCTCAACCGCATCAGTGAGGTGGCCGAGCAGATCCAGGGCGAACTCAACAAGGTTCAGTCCCAGCAACGCACCATCACCCAGACCATTCCCCTGCTCGACAGCGATGCCATCGACAAGGTCCTGCCGGGCCTGGTCGACCAATATGGTGAGCTGAAGGTCTTCGGCGGCGGTATCTGGCCGCTGCCCAACCAGCGCACGCCGGGTCGCAACAAGCACAGCACCTTCTGGCACCGCGATGCCTCGGGCAAGCTGGCAGTGAACACCTTCTGGAACAGCGACCCCGCCCCCAACTATTACGACCAGAGCTGGTACAAGGGCGGTCTCGCATCGCCACGCGGCCAATGTGCCTGGGCCGCGGCCTACAAGGACGACGCCAGCCAGGAGCCGCGCACCAACTGCGCCATGGCGATCCAGCGTGACGGCGCGGCGTACGGCGTGGCCACCATCGACGTGACCCTGGGCTTCTTCAACGAACTGGTAGCCAGCAAGGAAAAGGACATCGGCGGGCAAATGCTGATCGTCGAAGGCGATGGCAAGATCATCAGCAACAGCACGCGCCTGAGCAGCCCGGTGGTATTGAAGAACATCAGTGAATTGACCGGCACCTCGGCCTTTGCCGCCCAGGTCAGCAAGGCCCTGGCCCATCGCGACCAAGCCTTGCAGCGCAACGAGTTCGACAACCAGGGCGTGGCCAGCACCTTCTACATGCGCCCCATCGAAGGCACGCCGTGGTTCCTCGCCACCGCCCTGCCCACCTCGCTGATCACCGCCCAGCGCGATGACGTACTCGGCAGCCTGGCCCTGTTGCAGATCCCCATGGTGTTGCTGCTGGTGCTGCTGGCGGTGTATGCGATCCGCCAATTGGTGCAGCGCATGAAAATCCTGAAGACCAACATCGACGCACTGTCCACCGGCGATGCCGACCTGACGCGGCGCATCACCATCCGCGCCGAAGACGAACTGGGCGCCATCGGCCATTCGGTGAACCGCTTTATCGTCTACCTGCAAGACATGATCGGCGAAGTGACCCAGGCCACTGGCGCCATGTCATCGGGCCTTGAGCAATTGCAGCACACCTCGGCCCACACCAACAGCATCCTGGTGCGCCACGCCTCGGAGACCGACCAGACCGTCACCGCCATCACCGAGATGAGTTCCACCGCCGACACAGTGGCGCAAAACGCCGCGCAAACCGCTTCGTTCACCCAGCGCGCCAACGAACACGCCGACCGCTCCCGCGTGGTGGTGGGTGAAGCGTCCACCAGCGTCAGTGCGCTGATCGGCGAGGTCGCCAGTGCCACCCACACCGTCGAGAACATGCGCCAGGACGCCGCGCGCATCACCGAAACCCTCGGCGTGATCGGCGCGATTGCCGGCCAGACCAACCTGCTGGCCCTCAACGCCGCGATTGAAGCCGCGCGGGCCGGCGAGCAGGGTCGTGGTTTTGCGGTGGTGGCCGACGAAGTCCGCGCCCTGGCGGCGCGTACCCAGGCCAGCACTTCGCAGATCAATGAAATGCTCGCACGCCTGACCACCGGTGTCAGTTCGTCGGTGGCGGCCATGGAGAACACCCAGGCCAGTTGCCATTCGGCGGCGGATGCCACGGCACGGGTGAACACCGGCCTCGACGAGATGGCCGGTTCGGTCAGCCATATCAATGACCTCAGCACCCAGATCGCCACCGCTGCCGAACAGCAAAGCGCGGTGACCGAGGAGATCAACCGCAGCATGGTGCATATCCGACATATGGTCGAAGAGCTGGTGCAGAGCGGCCATGCCACGCAAACCAATACACAAAGCCTGCTGGACGCCAATGGCCGGGTGATTGCGTTGATGGGCCGGTTCAAGGTGCGCTGATAAATGGCTGAAACACTCCCGTGCAATGTGCGGGAGTGGGACTATTCTGACAGTTCACAGCCACACAGGAGGTGTGCCATGCGCGCTGTCGAGCAGTCGGTCCGCTTGGATCGGATCAGTCAGGAACGTTTTATCCAGGCCCCTATCGATGCCGTCTACGACTATGTGACCCAACCGGATCGCTGGCACGAATGGCACCCCACCTCCCTCGGTGCCGACACCGGCACCAGCGGCCCCCTCCCCGCCGGCGCACGTTTTACCGAAATGATCGACTTGCTGGGCGTGCGCGTGCCCATGAGCTACCGCGTGCAGATCGCCCGGCGTCCCGACGAGTTCAAGACGGTGTTCACCTCACTGGCCGTCGACGGCTCGATTCATTACTTTTTGCAGCCCTTTCGCGACGGCACCCTGTTCAAGCGCGTGCTGACCTATGAAACCGAATTGCAGTTGGCCAGCCTCCATGAACGCATGATCGCGCTGTCGGCGATTGCACTGGACCGGCTCAAGCAGCGGATGGAAAACTCGCTCTCCGTATAATTTTGAAACATTAACCCGACGTCCCACGGATAAAAGCAGGGAGAATGCCCGGCTTACTGCCCGGTATTGGACGAGACCTCCATGAAAATCCCATTGCGATTGGCCCTGCTTTCAGTGCTGTTCACCACCACCCTGGCCCAGGCCGCCGACCTGATCCCCATCGATGTGCACCGCGACGCCAATTGTGGCTGCTGCAAAAAGTGGATCAGCCACCTGGAAAGCAACGGCTTCAAGGTCAAAGACCATGTCGAAGCCGACATGAGTGCAGTCAAGCAACGGCTGGGCGTGGCCCCGCGCCTGGGCTCGTGCCATACCGCCGTGATCGACGGCAAGTTCGTCGAAGGCCATGTGCCCGCCGAGCAGGTACTGGCCTTGCGCAAGCGCGACGACCTGCTGGGTATTGCCGCACCGGGCATGCCCATGGGTTCGCCCGGCATGGAAATGGACGGCCATGCCGAGGCCTATCAAGTCATCGGCCTGACCCGCGATGGCCAGGATGTGGTGTTGGCGGACTACCCGGCGCACTGATCGGTGCCGATGGGTTACCTAGGGCTGTTTCTTGCCGCATTCGGCGCGGCGACGTTACTGCCCCTGCAATCGGAAGCGGTGCTGGTCGGCCTGTTGATCAGCGGGCACTACAGCCTGTGGCTGCTGCTGGGTATCGCCACCCTGGGCAACGTCCTCGGCTCGCTGGTCAATTGGTGGCTGGGGCGCTGGGTGGAGCACTTCAAGCAGCGTCGCTGGTTTCCGGTCAGCGACAAGCAGCTGGAAAAGGCCCGCCATCATTACCAGCGCTGGGGGCACTGGACGCTGCTGCTCAGTTGGCTGCCGGTCATTGGCGACCCGCTGACGTTGGTGGCCGGGGTGATGCGTGAACCGTTGTGGCGGTTCCTGCTGCTGGTGACCCTGGCCAAGGGCCTGCGATACGCGGTGCTCGCCGCCGTGACCCTGCAATGGGTGTTAATCCCCCGTTAATCCCGCGCAAACAGCATCCGAGCATTCTGTCCGGAGCCCCGCCCATGCCTCTATCCCGCGTTTTTTGCATCGCCGGCCTGCTGACGGCCGGCGCCGCCCCGGCGTTCGCCGCCAGCTATGGCCCTGAGCTGCAAGGTTTCCAATACCCCTATCCCCTCGAACATTTCCAATTCCAATCCCAAGGCAAAGCCCTGCAAATGGGCTACATGGACGTGCCGGCCAAGGGCCAGCCGAACGGGCGCAATGTGGTGCTGATGCACGGCAAGAACTTTTGCGGCGCCACCTGGGAAGGCACGATCAAGGCCCTGAGCGACGCCGGTTATCGGGTGATTGCACCGGACCAGATCGGTTTCTGCAGTGCGAGCAAGCCCGACCACTACCAGTACAGCTTCCAGCAATTGGCCCTCAACACCCATCAATTGCTGGAAAAACTCGGCATTCAAAAGGCCACGCTCATAGGCCATTCCACCGGCGGCATGCTCGCCACCCGTTACGCGTTGATGTACCCCGAGCAGACCGAGCAGCTCGGGCTGGTGAATCCCATCGGCCTGGAAGACTGGAAAGCCCTGGGCGTGCCCACGCTCAGCGTCGACCAATGGTATGCGCGAGAACAGAAAGTCAGCGCCGAGGGGATTCGCAAGTACCAGCTCAATACCTATTACGTCGGACGCTGGAAGCCGGAGTACGAGCGCTGGGTAGACATGTATGCGGGCCTGAGCAATGGCCCCGGCCACGCGCTGGTCGCATGGAACTCGGCGTTGATTTACGACATGATCTTCACCCAGCCGGTGTACTACGAGTTCAAGCATCTGCAGATGCCCACCCTGTTGCTCATCGGCACCGCCGACACCACCGCCATCGGCAAAGACGTTGCGCCGCCGGCGGTCAAGGCCAGGATCGGCAACTACGCGGTACTGGGCAAGCAAGTGGCCAAACTGATTCCCCATGCCACACTGGTGGAGTTCGCGGGCCTGGGCCATGCACCGCAGATGGAAGAACCGGCGAAGTTTCACCAGGCGCTGTTGCAGGGCTTGAGCGCCCTTTAATCCAACTTTTCGAGGCACGCGTGCATGTCGGTACAGATCGCAGTCATTGATGATTGGCAAAATGTGGCCAATGGCGTGGTGGATTGGTCGGTGCTGGAGGCGGTTGGGCAGGTGCACTTCCTGCACGATTACCCGGCAGATACCGCCACGATGATCGAGCGTTTGAAGGCGTTCGAGGTCATTTGCGTCATGCGCGAACGCTCGACCTTCGACCAAGCGCTGTTACAGGGTTTGCCCAACCTCAAGTTGCTGGTGACCGGCGGCATGCGCAATGCCGCCCTCGACATTGCCGCCGCCAAGGCCATGGGCATCCAGGTGTGCGGCACCGACAGCTACAAGCAGGCGGCGCCGGAGCTGACCTGGGCACTGATCATGGCGTCTACGCGCAATCTGCTGACCGAAGCCAACTCACTGCGCGCGGGTGGCTGGCAGGTGGGACTGGGTGGCGACCTGCATGGCAAGACCCTGGGAATTCTCGGGTTGGGCAGTATTGGCCAGAAGGTCGCGCAGTTTGCCCAGGTATTCGGCATGCGGGTGATTGCCTGGAGTGAAAACCTCACGCCGGAGCGCGCCGCGCAGGCCGGGGCGACCTGGGTCAGCAAGCGCGAGCTGTTTGAGCAGGCCGACATTCTCACGATTCATTTGGTACTCAGCGACCGCAGCCGTGGCCTGGTCGATGCCGAAGCATTGAGTTGGATGAAGCCGACGGCCCGGTTGGTGAATACCGCGCGCGGGCCGATTGTGGATGAGCAGGCGCTGGTGCAGGCATTGATCACTGGTCGCCTGGCGGGCGCGGCACTCGATGTATTCGCCGAGGAGCCGCTGCCGGTCGATCACCCGTTTCGCCACTTGCCCAACGTACTCGCCACGCCCCATGTGGGCTACGTGAGTGAGCAGAACTACCGGCAGTTCTATGAGCAGATGATTGAAGATATCCAGGCCTGGACCAAGGGCGCGCCCATTCGGGTGCTGGGCTGACGCACCAATCAGGTGCGGTCCGCACTAAGGGTGTGAGCGTAATTTTTGTGGTGAGCAGGCTTGCCCTGCGCTGGGGCGCGAAGCGGCCCTGAACCGGCGCAAGCCTACTCACCACACCCTATCGCCTTCCTCAATTGCATATGGTTACAAGTTTTTTGTCCTACAAAATTCCCGCACAAACCCTACAGGCTCTGGAATCTGTCCTAGACTGATGACCGATGGGTCCCTTCCAAAACAAAAACCCCGCAAAAAATCTAAACTTTCGAACTCTGCCGTAGGTCCAGTTTTAAGGTAGGGCGAGTGCACGCGGTTCACACCCGATGCCCGTCCATCCAATCTATTTAAGCCGACCGTGCAACTGGCATAAGCCTTGCCAGTTTGTATAGCGCTTGTGCGCCTGGCCGCAGGATGCGGTCTTCGGAGCTAGTGGCAGCGGGCCATTAGCCAACCAACATTGGGAGAGAACTATGATCAGTGCCGCTGTAGATACTCAGGGAGAGCGTTTTAGTAAGGCGGCAGAGGGGCCAACGTCACTGGCCGACCTGCCCAACACTGTGCGGCCGATCGTGAGTAATAATCCCAATCGAAAGAAGGTATTGTTCGTCACCTCCGAGTTCGCCGACCTGGTGAAAACCGGTGGCCTGGGCGACGTGTCCGCGGCCCTGCCCCGCGCCATGGCCCACTTGCATGATGTGCGCGTCCTGATCCCCGGTTACCCGCAGGTGATGGAAAGCGACAACCCGATCCATATCATCGGTGAGCTGGGTGGCCACGCCGCACTGCCGCCGTGCAAGATCGGGCGCATGGACCTCAAGGACGGCCTGGTCATCTATGTGCTGATCTGCCCCGAACTCTACGAGCGCGAAGGCACGCCGTACGGCGCCAACAATGGTCGCGACTGGCCGGACAACCATATTCGCTTCGCCCGCCTGGGCCTGGCCGCTGCCGACATGGCCGCCAACCTCGCCCAGATCCACTGGTGCCCGGACCTGGTGCACGCCCACGACTGGCCCGCCGGCCTGGCCCCCGCCTATATGCACTGGCGTGGGTCACGCACACCGACCTTGTTCACCATCCATAACCTCGCCTATCAAGGCGTGGTCAGCCTGGCCTCGACGCCGGAGCTAGGCATTCCGCCCCACGCCTTGCAGCAGGAAGGCATGGAGTTCTACGGCAAGATGTCGTTCCTCAAGGCGGGCATGGCGTATTCCAGCCACATCACCACCGTGAGTGCCACCTACGCCCAGGAAATCACCACGCCGGAATTCGGCTGCGGCCTCGACGGTTTCCTCGCCGCCAAGACCCAGCAGGGCCTGCTCAGTGGCATCCCCAACGGCATCGACGAAAGTTGGGAAACCTCCACCGACACGCACCTGACCCACAACTTCAATATCGGTGACTGGGAAGGCAAGGCCATCAACGCCGACCACGTGCGCGAACTGTTCGGCCTGCATGACTCCACCGGCCCGCTGTTCGCGGTGGTCTCGCGCCTGGTCTACCAGAAAGGCCTCGACCTCACCGAAGCGGTGGCGAGCTTTATCGTCGAGAACGGCGGCCAGATCGCCATTATCGGGCGAGGCGAGCCGGAAGAGGAACAGGCCATGCGTGAACTGGCGCTGCGCTTCCCGGGCCAGGTCGGTGTGCGCATCGGCTTCAACGAGACCGACGCGCGGCGCATGTTCGCCGGCAGTGACTTCCTGCTGATGCCATCGCGCTACGAGCCCTGCGGCCTCAGCCAGATGTATGCCCAGCGCTTCGGCTCGCTGCCCGTGGCTCGCAACACCGGCGGGCTGGCGGACACCATCGAGAATGGCGTCACCGGCTTCCTGTTCAATGAATCCACCGTAGAGAGCTACGAAGAAGCCCTGAGCCGTGCGTTCCGGGTCTTCGCCAATAAAGGCCTGCTCAACGCCATGCGCAGCCGCGCCATGACTCAACCCTTCAACTGGTGCCAGGCGGTGGAACCCTACGCCGAGCTGTATGAACAACTGGTGGCCAAGGCCTTGGGGAAATCGACTAAATAATCAAGGGAGGTCTTCATAGATGCCGTTACGGACTTTGGAAACCTGGCCCCACGGCGCAATCATGCTGGACGCGCAACACACGCGTTTTGCCTTGTGGGCGCCAGACGCGTTTTATGTCAGCGTTGAATTGGAAAACGGTAAATCCATCGCCATGCTGCCCCAGGCAGATGGCTGGTTCGAGACTGAAGTGAAATGCCCGGCGGGCACCCGCTACCGCTATAACATCGATGGGGAAATGGATGTTCCCGACCCCGCGTCCAGGGCCCAGGCCTCGGACGTGCATGGCTGGAGCCTGGTGGTCGACCCGCTCGCCTACACCTGGCGTCACGCCAACTGGCAAGGCCGCCCCTGGCACGAAGCCGTGATCTACGAATTGCACGTCGGCGCGATGGGGGGCTACGCCGAAGTCGAAAAGCACCTGCCGCGCCTGGCCGAGCTGGGCGTCACCGCGATTGAATTGATGCCGCTGGCGCAATTTCCCGGTGAGCGCAATTGGGGGTATGACGGCGTACTGCCCTACGCACCGCACTCCTCCTACGGCTCGCCCGAGCAACTCAAGCACCTGGTCGACAGCGCCCACGAACACGGCCTCGCCGTGATCCTTGACGTGGTCTACAACCACTTCGGCCCCGACGGCAATTACCTGGGCCAGTACGCCAAAGGCTTCTTCCAGGAAGACGTGCACACCCCATGGGGTGCCGGGATCGACTTTGAGCGCCGTGAAGTGCGGGATTTCTTCCTCGATAACGCGCTGATGTGGCTGCTCGAATACCGCTTCGACGGCCTGCGCCTGGACGCAGTGCACGCCATCGACAACCCCGGCTTCCTCCAGGAACTCGCGCAACGGGTACGCCAGCAGGTGGATACCGGTCGGCATGTGTGGCTGGTGCTGGAAAACGAGCTGAACCAGGCCAGCCTGCTCAAGGAGGATTTCGACGCGCAATGGAATGATGACTTCCATAACGTGCTGCACGTGTTGCTGACCGGCGAAACCGATGCCTATTACAGCGACTTTGCCCAGGACCCCACCACCAAACTCGCCCGTTGCCTGGGCGAAGGGTTTATCTACCAGGGCCACACCACTCGCCATGGCCACGAGCGCGGCGAACCGAGCGCTGACTTACCGCCCACGGCCTTCGTCGCGTTCCTGCAGAACCATGACCAGATCGGCAACCGCGCCCTGGGCGAACGCCTGCACCAGCTCTGCTCGCCCCAGGCGCTCAAGGCTGCAACCGCCCTGCTGCTGTTGTCGCCTATGATTCCGCTGATGTTCATGGGGGATGAGGCGAACGCGAGCGAGCCGTTCCTGTTTTTTACCGACCACCACGGTGAACTGGCTGAAGCGGTACGCGAAGGCCGGCGCAATGAATTTGCCGACTTCGCCGCGTTCCATGACCCCGAGCGCCGTGAACGCATCCCGGATCCGAACGCGCTGTCGACATTCGCGCAATCGGCCCCGGTGATCGCCGATAACCCGCACGCTGAGCTCTACCGCCAACTGCTGGGCCTGCGCCATCGCCATATTGTGCCGCACCTGCCTGGCGCCGTGGCATTGGGCGCGCAGGTGCTGGCCTACGCCGCCGTCAGTGCGCGCTGGCGCCTGGGCAACGGCAGCCTGTTGCAGATCGACCTGAACCTGAGCGCCACGCCCTTGGATCACTCGGCCACCGCGCCGGTCCTGTTTGAAACGCCGGCCCTGCAAGGTGCGCAACTGCCGCCCTTCAGCGCCCGCGTCACCTTATCCCCTGTTGGAGAGCACCCTTGAGCGAAGCGAACCTGGAAATCCTCGCCAGCCGTGCGGGCCTGGCCGTCGATTGGATCGACGCAAACGGCCGCCCGCAACGAGTGACACCCGACGCCCTGCGCGCGGTTCTCAAAGGCCTGGGCCACCCGGCCGACAGCGATGCCGACATCAACGCCAGCCTGCTTGAATTGGAGCGGGTGCAACAAGACAAGCACCTGCCGCCCCTGATGACCGTCGACAGCGGTGAAGGCCTCGACCTGGCGCGCTACTTCGAACCCGACACCCTGTGCCGGGTCAACCTCGAAGACGGCGAAAGCCTGGAACTGCGCCTCGACGGCAATGCCGTGCTGCCCGGGGTTATCGCCTTGGGCTACCACCAGGTGCAGATCGACAACCAGAGCTTTACCCTGGCGGTAGCGCCCACCCATTGCTACAGCGTGGCCGAAGCGGTAGACAACCGCCCCGCCCGCGCCTGGGGCCTGAGCGCCCAGCTGTATTCACTGCGCCGCTTGGGCGATGGCGGTTTCGGCGACACCCTGGCCCTGGAACACCTGGTCCGTTCCGCCGCCGAACGCGGCGCCGATGCCCTGGCGATCAGCCCGATGCACGCGATGTTCAGCGCCGATACCGAGCGCTACAGCCCGTACTCGCCGTCCAGCCGCCTGTTCCTCAACAGCCTGTATGCCTCGCCCGCCTGCATTCTCGGTGAACGTGAGGTGCGCAACGCGATTGAAGCCCTTGGCCTGGAAGAAGAGCTGCACGCGCTGGAACAGCACAGCCTGATCGACTGGCCGGCCGCTGCGCGGGCCAAACAACGGCTGTTGCGCGTTCTGTATGAAGACTTCCGCCACGGCCATCACCCGCAGCACGCCGACTTCCTGAGCTTTCGCCAGGCTGGTGGCGAGGCGCTGGAAAACCATTGTCGCTTCGAAGCCGTGCAGGCAGTGCGCGCCGCTGCAGGCGAGGACCTTGACTGGCGCCACTGGCCTGAAGAGTGGCGCTCGCCGCAAAGCCCGGCGCTGGTGGCGTTCGCAGAAGAGCACCACGTCGAGATCGGCTTCTACGCCTTTGGCCAATGGCTGATCGCCCGTTGCCTGGAGCGCGCCCAACAAGCCGCCAAAGGCAGCGGCATGGGCGTCGGCTTGATCGCTGACCTGGCCGTCGGTGCCGACGGCGGTGGCAGCCAGGCCTGGAGCCGCCAGGATGAGTTGCTGGCCGACCTGACCGTGGGCGCGCCACCCGACATCCTTAACCGCGCCGGCCAGGGCTGGGGCATTTCCGCGTTCTCGCCCGAAGGTCTCAAGCGCAACGGTTTCCGCGCGTTTATCGAGATGCTGCGGGCCAACTTCGCCCATGCCGGCGGCTTGCGCATCGACCATGTGATGGGCCTGCAACGCCTGTGGGTGATCCCCATGGACGCCTCGCCGCGTGAGGGCGCTTACTTGTATTACCCGGTGGACGACCTGTTGCGCCTGCTGGCGCTGGAATCCCACCGCCACCAGGCCATCGTGCTCGGCGAAGACCTCGGCACAGTGCCCGATGGGCTGCGCGAAAAACTCATCGCCCGCTCGATCCTCGGCATGCGCGTGCTGTTGTTCGAACAGGGCCACGATGGCCAGTTCAAGCCGATCCTCGACTGGCCGGACAACGCCCTGGCCACCACCAGCACCCACGACTTACCGACCCTCAACGGTTGGTGGCACAGCCGCGATATCGACTGGAACGTCCAGCTGGGCCTGATCGATGCGCCCACCGTGGAGCAATGGAGCGAGCACCGCCTGCGTGAACGCCAGGCGCTGCGCCAGGCCTTGAGCCAGGACCCGCAGAACTTCGTCGATGAGATCCGCAATGAAACCGACCACATGATCGACGCCAGCGTGCGCTACCTCGGCCACACCCGTGCGCCGCTGGTGTTGTTGCCGCTGGAAGACGCCCTGGGCCTGGAAGAACAGGCCAACCTGCCCGGCACCACCGACACCCACCCCAATTGGCGCCGCCGTTTGCCGGGCGAGGCCTCCAGCCTGCTCGACAACGCCGGTGCCGCGCGCCGCCTTGAACTGCTGGCCGTCGCGCGTAACCAAGCCTATGAGCGTGACCGATGAAAGCCCTGCCCCTGCGCGCGACCCAGCGCCTGCAATTCCACAAAGGTTTTACCCTGGATGACGCGGTCCTCCTGGTACCGTATTTCGCCCAATTGGGCATCAGCCATCTATATGCCTCGCCCTTGCTGAGTGCGCGTGCCGGTTCCATGCACGGCTACGATGTGGTCGACCCCACCAGCGTTAACCCCGAGCTGGGCGGCGAACCGGCCCTGCGTCGCCTGGTCGCGGCCCTGCGCGAGCACGATATGGGGCTGATCCTCGATATCGTCTCCAACCATATGGCCGTGGGCGGCGCCGACAACCCCTGGTGGCTGGACCTGTTGGAATGGGGCCGGCTGAGCCCCTACAGCGAATTCTTCGATATCCAGTGGCACTCCCCCGACCCGCTGCTCAAGGGCCAATTGCTCATGCCCTTCCTCGGCAGCGACTACGGCGAAGCCTTGCAGAGCGGCACGCTGACGCTGCATTTCGATGCCGCCCACGGCGCGTTTCATGTCGAGCATTACGAACATCGCTTCCCGATCTGCCCACGGGATTACGCGGCGATCCTCGGCGCCGACGAGCTGCTTAAACCCCTGGCCGACCGTTTCAGCGCCCTGGCGTATCAGGATGACGCCTACGCCGAAGCCGCCTGGCTCAAGCAGGCATTGGCCGAGCGTGCCACCGAAGTCCTCGAGCTTATCGAACGCCGACTGACCGAGTTCGACGGACGCACGCCGGAGGGCTTCAAGCGTCTGCACCACTTGCTCGAGCAACAGGCCTACCGCCTGGCCAGCTGGCGCACGGCGGCGGACGATATCAACTGGCGGCGCTTCTTCGACGTCAACGAACTGGGCGGGCTGCGCGTGGAGCGCACGGCGGTGTTCGAAGCCACCCATGGCAAGATCTTCGAACTGATCAGCCAAGGCCTGGTGGATGGCCTGCGCATCGACCACATCGACGGCCTGGCCGACCCGCGCGGTTACTGCCGCAAGCTGCGTCGTCGGGTGGATTCGCTGTCGCCCGAGCGGCACTTGCCGATCTTCGTCGAAAAAATCCTCGGCGAGGGGGAAACCCTTCGCGAAGACTGGCAAGTGGACGGCACCACCGGCTACGAATTCATGAACCAGTTGTCGTTGCTGCAACACCATCCCGAGGGCTTTGCGCCGCTGGCCGAGGTGTGGACACGCCACAGCGAACGGCCCTCGGCGTTTATCGAAGAGGCACGGCTGGCCCGCCAGCAAATCCTCAACGGCTCCCTGGGCGGCGACTTTGAAAGCGTGGCCCAGGCCCTGTTGCAGGTGGCCCGCGACGACGTGATGACCCGCGACCTGACCCTCGGCGCGATCCGTCGCGCATTGCAGGAACTGATCGTGCACTTCCCGGTGTACCGCACCTATATCAGTGCCCGTGGTCGCAGCGCAGATGACGACAAGGTGTTCCAGCAGGCCCTGGACGGCGCCCGCACGACCCTTGGCGAGGGCGACTGGCCGGTGCTCGAGCATCTGGAAAATTGGCTCGGCGGCCAGCCCTGGCGCAATCGTCCGGTGGGCCGCGAGCGCAAGATGCTCAAGCATGCCTGTGTGCGCTTCCAGCAACTGACCTCGCCGGCAGCGGCCAAGGCCGTGGAAGACACCGCGTTCTACCGCTCGGCCGTGCTGCTGTCGCGCAACGATGTGGGCTTCAGTACCGAGCAGTTCAGCGCGCCGTTGGCCGAGTTTCATGCCATCAACCAACAGCGCTTGCAGGCCTTCCCCGACAACCTGCTGGCCACCGCCACCCATGACCACAAGCGCGGCGAAGACACCCGGGCGCGCCTGGCCGTGCTCAGCGAGTGCGCGCCGTGGTACGTCGAGCAAGTGGAGCATTGGCGCACCCTGGCGGCGCCGTTGCGCGACGACGCGACCACACCGTCGGCCGGTGATGAACTGATCCTGTACCAGGTGTTGCTGGGCAGTTGGCCGCTGGACCAGGCCGAGGACTTCGAGGGCTATCACCAGCGCCTGTGGCAGTGGCAACAAAAAGCCCTGCGCGAAGCCAAGTTGCAGAGCAGCTGGAGCGCGCCCAATGAGGCCTATGAACAGGGTGTCGAGGCTTTTCTCACCCGCCTGCTGCTCACGGAGGAAGGTCGGCCCCTGCGCAGTGCGATCAATAACGCAGCCCAGGCCATCGCCCCCGCCGGCGCACTGAATGGACTGGCGCAAACCTTGCTTCGCCTTACCGTGCCGGGTGTGCCGGACCTGTACCAGGGCGATGAGTTCTGGGACTTCAGCCTGGTGGATCCGGACAACCGTCGCCCGGTGGATTTCACCGCGCGGCAAAAGGCACTCAATACCCCGCCGGACATCGGCGAACTGTTGTTCAACTGGCGTGATGGGCGTATCAAGCAAACCTTGATTGCCCACGTACTGGCCTTGCGCAAGGCCCATCCGCAGGTGTTCCGCAGCGGCCGCTATACAGCGTTGGAAGTGGTCGGCCAACACGCCGAGCGGGTGGTCGCATTCTGCCGCGAACACCAAGGCAAACGCGTGCTGGTGGTGGTGCCACGCTGGTCCCATGAGCTGCTTGAAAACGGTGTGCGTCCCCAGATCAATGCGCGGGTTTGGGGCGATACACGGGTGAAATTACCGTTCGCCGCACCAACGCAAAACTGGAAGGGACTTTTTCATACAGGCGCAGTCACACCAGACAAGGAGCTGTTGATCAGCACTGCCCTGGGGGATTTCCCGGTCAATGTCTTTATCAATCCTGATGATCAAGAAAGCTGAAAATTTTCTGTGAGGAGCATTGTGATGAGTACTGAAGACAAACGCATACGCGAACTGGCGCATCAGATCTGGGAGTCTGAAGGCAAACCCCACGGGGAAGACGCGCGCCACTGGGAGATGGCGCGCAAGCTGGCCGAAGCCGAAGCGCTGACGCCGAGCAAACCCAAACCCGCCGCGAAGCCCAAGACCGCACCCAAGCCGGCGGCGAAGGCCAAGCCACCGGCGCCAGCCGCAAGCAAGCCGGCGCCGCCGGCGGCCAAGAAGCCACCCGCGCCGAAAAAGCCCAAGGCTTAACGCGCACGGCGCCATCAACCTTTTGCCGGCGCGGCCGGCAAAAGGTGACTTCACTCTTCTTATCATCAGCTGAAAACTCGTCAGCACGGCCGCGTTCGGCCCGAAAAAATAGCCTTGCAGGAGCAACTCAATGAGCAAACCCCATAAGACCCCTTCGACGCCGGGCAGCGAGCCGTCGCGGATTCGTGAAGGTTTGCCCTTCCCCCTCGGCGCTACCTGGGATGGCCTGGGTGTCAACTTTGCGCTGTTCTCGGCCAACGCCGAGAAAGTCGAACTGTGCCTGTTCGACGACACCGGCGAAGTGGAACTTGAGCGCATCGAACTGCCCGAATACACCGACGAAATTTTCCACGGTTACTTGCCCGACGCCCACCCTGGGCTGATCTACGGCTACCGTGTGTACGGGCCTTATGACCCGGCCAATGGTCATCGCTTCAACCACCACAAATTGCTGATCGACCCCTACGCCAAGCAACTGGTGGGCGAACTCAAATGGTCCGAAGCGCTGTTCGGCTACACCATCGGCCACCCGGACGACGACCTCAGTTTCGACGAGCGTGACAGTGCGCCCTTCGTGCCCAAGTGCAAGGTCATCGACCCGGCGCACACCTGGGGCAACGACCAGCCGGTGCGGGTGCCGTGGGACCGTACGATCATCTACGAAACCCACCTGCGCGGCATCAGCATGCGCCACCCTTCGGTGGGCGAAGACGTGCGCGGCACCTGTGCCGGGTTGATGGAAGATGATGTGCTCAAGCACATCCGCCAGTTGGGCATCTCGTCGGTGGAGTTGCTGCCGGTGCACGCCTTCGTCAACGACCAGCACCTGCTGGAAAAAGGCATGACCAACTACTGGGGCTACAACAGCATTGCGTTCTTCGCCCCCGACCCGCGCTACCTGGCCAGCGGCAAGATCGCCGAGTTCAAGGAGATGGTCGCGCACCTGCACGAGCAGAAGCTGGAAGTGATCCTCGACGTGGTCTACAACCACACCGCCGAAGGCAACGAGCGCGGCCCGACCCTGTCCATGCGCGGCATCGACAACGCTTCGTACTACCGGCTGATGCCCGATGACAAGCGCTTCTACATCAACGACTCCGGCACCGGAAACACCCTGGACCTGAGCCACCCGTGCGTACTGCAGATGGTCACCGACTCCCTGCGTTACTGGGCCAACGAGATGCACGTCGACGGCTTCCGCTTCGACCTGGCGACCATCCTGGGCCGCTACCGCGATGGCTTCGATGAACGCCACAGCTTCCTCGTGGCCTGCCGCCAGGACCCGGTGCTGCGCCAGCTGAAACTGATTGCCGAGCCCTGGGACTGCGGCCCCGGTGGCTACCAGGTGGGCAACTTCCCGCCAGGCTGGGTTGAATGGAACGACCGCTTCCGTGACACCGTAAGGGCTTTCTGGAAAGGCGATGACGGCCAACTGGCGGACTTCGCCGGGCGCATGACCGCCTCGGGCGAGATGTTCAACCACCGTGGCCGCCGCCCGTACAGTTCGGTGAACTTCATCACCGCCCATGACGGTTTCACCCTGCATGACCTGGTGTCGTACAACGACAAGCACAACGAAGCCAACGACGAAAACAACCAGGACGGCAGCAATAACAACCTGTCCTGGAACCACGGCGTCGAGGGCCCCACCGACGACCCGGAAATCAACGCACTGCGCCTGCGCCAGATGCGCAACTTCTTCGCCACGCTGCTGCTGGCCCAGGGCACGCCGATGCTGGTCGCCGGTGACGAGTTCGCGCGGACCCAGCACGGCAACAACAATGCCTACTGCCAGGACAGCGAGATCGGCTGGGTCAACTGGGACCTGGACGAGGATGGCAAGGCGTTGCTCAAGTTCGTCAAGCGCCTGATCAAGCTGCGCCTGGCCTACCCGATCCTGCGTCGTGGGCGCTTCCTGGTAGGCGACTACAACGAAGACATCGGCGTCAAGGACGTCACCTGGTTGTCGCCGGATGGCACCGAGATGACCACCGAACAGTGGGAAGACAGCCACGGCCGTTGCCTGGGCATGCTGATGGATGGCCGCGCCCAGGAAACCGGGATTCGCCGCGCCGGTGCCGACGCCACCCTGTTGCTGGTGGTGAACGCCCACCACGACGTGGTCAATTTCCGCCTGCCGCCGGTGCCGGAGGGTGAGTTCTGGACCTGCATGCTCGACACCAACGAGCCGGCGGTACGTGGCCAGGAACGCTTCGAGTTCGACCACGAGTACGGTGTGACCGGCCGCTCGCTGCTGCTGTTCGAACTGCAGCGTGACGACGAGGTGTGACATGGCACTGCATGGATTCCTTCAAGGCTTCCAGGGCTATGCGGACACGCAGGACCTGGCCAAGGCCCTGAGGGCATTTCAGGAGGAAGGCCTCGATCAGTTGCCGCTGCCTGGCAGCGGCGACACCCTGGGGCGGTTCAGCCGCCTGGCGCAGGTGGCGGGTCATGACCTGCGCTTGTGCAAGCTGTTCGAAGGCCACACCGATGCGTTGGCCATCATTGCCGAGCTGCGTAGCCCGGCGCCGCCTTTGGGCAGTCTGTGGGGCATGTGGGCCGCAGAACCGCCGAATGCCAAGGTGCAGGTGCGCTGCGAGGGCCATCGCCTGCGTCTGGACGGGCGTAAAGCCTGGTGTTCCGGGGCCGCGGTGCTCAGCCATGGTTTGCTGACGGCGTGGGATGAACAAGGCGGCCAGCAATTGGTGGCGGTGCAGATGGACCAACCGGGCATCACGGTCACCCACGACGGTTGGAATGCGGTGGGCATGGCCGCCACCGGCAGCGTCGAGGTCGTCTTTGACGGCGCCCATGGCCTTGCCGTGGGCGGCCCCGGCGACTACCTCGGGCGTCCCGGATTCTGGCAAGGCGGCATCGGTATCGCCGCCTGCTGGTACGGTGCGGCACAACGCCTGGCCGAGGTGTTGCGCGATCACTGCAGCAAGCGCTCGGAGCCTCACGCCCTCGCCCATCTGGGGGCGGTCGACAGCGCCTTGAACAGCGCTGCCTGCGTGCTGCGGGCCAGTGCGGAGCAGATCGACCGCTACCCCAGGGCCGATGCCCGGCACCTGGCCCAGCAGGTGCGCGCGAGCATCGAGGACACCGTCGAGCAGGTCATGCGGCACGTGGGCAGAGCCGTGGGCGCGGGTCCGTACTGCAAGGATCCGCACTTCGCCCAGTTGATGGCGGACCTGCCGGTGTATGTCCGCCAGAGCCATGCCGAACGCGACCTGGCCGGCCTCGGCGAACTGGTCGCAGGGGAATCCACAGGGAGGTGGCAGTTATGAAACCCAACCCGATCGTCGGCCAGGGCACGCCCCTGCAGCGCTGGCAGGACTCGCCGCTGATGGCCGAACTGCCGCAGATCAGCGTCGAACAATTGGTACCCAAGGGCCACCGCGCGGTGATCATCGCCCCACACCCGGATGACGAAGTACTGGGCTGTGGCGGCCTGTTGCAAGGCTTGGCCGAACTGGGCCGGCCCATTCAATTGATTTCGGTCACCGATGGCAGCGCCAGTCATCCCGGCTCCACCCACTGGTCGGTGGAGCGCTTGAGCGTGGTGCGCCCCCAGGAGTCGGCCCAGGCCCTGCACCGCCTCGGTGTGCCGTTGCACAGCCTGAAATGGTTGCGGGCCGGCTTCAGCGACAGCCAGGTGGCAGCGCGGGAAGACCAGCTCAGCGCCTTTATCCAGCGCCACCTCAAACCCACGGATGTGGTGTTTACCACCTGGCGCGAAGACGGCCATTGCGACCACGAGGCCGTTGGCCGCGCGAGCGCCAAGGCAGCGCACGCGGTGGGTGCGGCCCTCTATGAGCTGCCGGTGTGGACCTGGCACTGGGCGTCTCCCGAGAACAGCCTGGTGCCCTGGCACCGTGCCCGCAAAATCCCCCTGAGCTGTGAAGCCGTCGCGCGCAAGCGCCATGCCATTCATGCGTTCGCCAGCCAGCTGGAGGGTGACCCGCAGATCGGCCTGCCGCCGGTGCTGGCGCCCTATGTGGTGGAGCGTCTGCTACAACCTTTTGAAGTGGTATTCGTATGAGTGTGGCGACACCGTATTTCGATCAACTGTTTGCCGGTAACGACGACCCCTGGGCCTTTCGCCAACGCTGGTACGAGCGTCGCAAACGGGCGCTGACCCTGGCACTGTTGACCCGGCCGCGCTATGCCTCGGTGTTCGAACCCGGTTGCGCGAATGGCGAATTGAGCTTCGAGCTGGCCCCGCGCTGTGATCACCTGCTGTGTTGCGACACCGCCTCGGCCGCCGTCGCCCTGGCACGCAGCCGCCTGCTGGGCTTTGCCCATGCCCGTGTGGAGCAGAGCCGCCTGCCCGAGCAATGGCCGATAGGCGAGTTCGACCTGATTGTCTTGAGCGAGTTGTGCTACTACCTCGACCGCGATGACCTGTGCCGCTTGATCGATCGCGCCCTCAGCAGCCTCACCGCCAACGGCCAGGTGTTGGCCTGCCACTGGCGCCCGACGATCGACGGGTGCCCGCAGACCGCCGAACAGGTGCATGCCCTGCTCCATGAGCGGCTGGGGATGCCCCTGGTCGCCACCCACCACGAACCCGACTTTCTACTCGACCTGTGGAGCCGCGACGGCACTTCGGTTGCCACCCTTGAGGGCCTGCGATGATCGGCATTCTGATCCCGGTACATAACGAAGAGGCGCTGCTCGGCGAGTGTCTGGAGGCAGCATTGGTGGCCGCCAGTCACCCAGGCCTGCTGGGTGAAACGGTGCAGATCCTGGTGCTGCTCGACAGTTGCAGCGATGCCAGTGCGGAGATTGCCGAGGGGTTCCCGGTGCAGCGCCTGGAGGTACAGGCGCGCAATGTGGGCCATGTGCGCGGGGTGGGCGCGCGACACCTGCTCAACCAGGGTGCACGCTGGATTTCGTGCACCGACGCCGACAGCCGCGTGGCCCCCGATTGGCTGGTGGCCCAGTTGGCACTGGGCGCCGACGCGGTGTGCGGCACCGTGACCATCGACACCTGGAGCGAAGAGTTCGACCCGGCGGCGCAGATCCGTTACCAGGCGGCGTACCACGCCCGTGACGGTCACCGGCATATCCACGGCGCCAACCTGGGCATCAGTGCCGGGGCCTATGTGCGCGCCGGAGGGTTCGAACCGCTGGCCTGTCACGAAGATGTGCAATTGGTGCGTGACCTCGAGCGCTGCGGGGCCTCCATCGCCTGGAGCCACGCCCCGCAAGTCATCACCAGCGCGCGCCTGGAGGCCCGTGCCCAGGGCGGGTTCGGCGATTATTTGAAGAGCCTGATGTGCGCGTCTTGAAAAAAACGACATTGCAAAATGTAAAAGCGACCAATCCTTGTCTATGCTGATGACGCCTTGCTGGTAATTCAGGGTTGGATTACCACGCGTGCACCACGGCGGAGTCTGTGGTGAATAAATAGAGTCGTCCCGTCAACGGGGCACGACCCAGCATCAATCGACAAGGACGTAACGCCCATGAAGCCTGCCTCCCTCAGTGAAGGCCGTCGCGGCCCCGCGCAAATCTGGAACAGCGCACCGCAGCTGGCGCAAATCCCGCCTATCTCTACCACCTCCCTGGTGCCCGCTGGCGCGCGTGTGGTGATCATCGCGCCCCATCCCGGCGACGAGGTGGTGGCCTGCGGCGGTCTACTGCAATTGCTCAGCACCCTGGAACACCCCCTGCAAATGATCTCCATCACGGACGGCAGTGCCAGCCACCCGGGTTCCCACGTATGGCCGGCCAGCCGCCTGAGTGTGGTGCGGCCCCAGGAAAGCGCCGAGGCGCTGCGCCGCCTGGGCATGCCCTTGCACAGCCTGAAGTGGATTCGCGGCGGTTTCTGCGACAACGCCCTCGCCGCTCGCGAGCCGCAACTGAGCCAATTCATCGCGCGCTACCTGCAGCCGGGCGACGTGGTGTTTTCCACCTGGCGCAACGACGGCAATGACGACCATGAGGCCGTCGGCCGTGCCAGCGCCAACGCCTGCAGGCTGGTGGGCGCGCAACTCTATGAACTGCCGATCTGGGCCTGGCACTGCCCCGCCCGCGAGGGTGCGACGATCCCCTGGCAACGGGCGCGCAAGGTACGCCTGGACACCTGGACCGTGGCGCGCAAACTCCACGCCGTCCATGCGTATGCCAGCCAGTTGGCGGGCGACCCGCAGATCGGCCTGGCGCCGATATTGGCCCAGGTGCTGCTGGAGCGTATGCGCGAGCCTTACGAGATTGTGTTTTCGTAAGACCGGCAGCTCGTCTATACCTGTCAACTCTGACAGTAGCGCCCTGCACGATGTATGGCTAGGGTGCAAACAGCGCTGCACCCGTTGAGGTGCAGTCGAGAAAGCCATGCCAACTCCTTGCATTGGCCGGTGTTTTCGAACAGGTAACCCGCACTCCCTGCTCCGTATCGCGTGTCACGTTGTCATGGTCTGGCCTGCACCGGCCTTTGCCGGTGCCGGGGCAACTTTCCCCTCGCACGAGGATGGATCATGCGCTTACGGACTCTGACCCTGCTGTACCTGATTGCCCTGGCGGCACTGCCGAGCGCCTCTTACGGGGCGTGCACCATCAGCAACACCGCCGGGGACGACCTCTCTTCCTGCGACAGCGGCACGGCACCGGGCTTTACCGACAGTGCCGGCAACAACACCCTGAACCTCAGCGCCACGGGGCGGATTACCGGGAATGTCACCTACGGCGCCGGCAACGATCTGGTGGATGTGAACGGGCCCAGTGCCGGGATTGATGGCAACCTCAACCAGGGCGATGGCAGTAATATTTTCCGGCTCAACCTGGGCAGCATCACCGGCAGCGTCAGCCAGGGCTCGGGCGCGGATGTGGCGCAGATCACCGGCGGACAGGCCGGCGCCGTCAGCCAGGGCGCAGGCGTCGACAGCTACGCCCAGAGCGGCGGCACCATTGCCTCACTGGCTCAGGGCGATGGCCTGGACACCTTCAACATGAGTGGCGGCACCATCACCGGAGCCTTCGAGGATGGCGACCAGGCCAGGATGAGCGGCGGCACCATCGGCCGGGTCGACATGAAGCTCGACAACAACCTGTTCGACATGTCGGGTGGCAGGATCATCGGCAACCTGGTGACCGGCTTCGGCAACGACACCATCCTGATCTCGGGCACGGCCTTTGTCGGCGGCAACATCAGTGTCAGCGGGGGAAACGATCACGTAGCGGTGTCCGGTGGCGACGTCAACGGCCAGATACTCCTCAGCTTTGGCAACGATGACTTCGAATGGACCGGTGGCAACCTGCATTCGTTCGTACTGCTGGGCGCCGGTGACGACACGGCGGTGCTGCAGAACCTGGTCAACACCCAACTGGCCGCGGCGCAGTTGATCGACGCTGGCCTGGGTGTCGACACGCTCACACTGGACAATACCAAGGCAGGCGATCCGGGCCTGTTTCCCAACTGGGAAAGCATTCGGCTGGACAACCAGTCGCAGTTGATCCTGGGCGGAACGCTGAAACTGGGTGACAGCGACACCGGCACGGGCAGCCTGAGCATCGACGGGACCAGTGAACTGTTGATCGGCACGGGGGTGATCGACCCGTTTACGGCCGGCCAACGGGTGAACGTCACCAACAGCGGCACCCTCAACATGACCACCGGCAACACCCGCACCAGCGACACCTTGACCATCAATGGCAATTACACCGGCGACAACGGGCGGCTTGCATTGCAAAGCGCCCTGGGCGCGGATGATTCCCCCAGCGACAAACTGATCATCAACCAGGGCATCCTCGCCGGTACCACCGCCATCAGCGTCACCAACCTCGGCGGCACGGGTGCGGCCACCCTGCAGGACGGCATCCAGGTGGTGCAGGCCCTCAACGGCGCGTCTGGCAGTGGCAGCGCGTTTACACTGGCGGGCCCGGTGTCTGCCGGCGCGTTCGACTACTACCTGTTCAAAGGCGGTGTCACGGCCGGTACGGCGGAGAACTACTACCTGCGCTCGACGATCCCCGTGGTGCCGCCTGGCCCGGTGATTATCGTGCCGTTACCCACCCCCGTTCCCGGTGAACCACCGCTGCCGCCCAATCCCGGGACCGAACCGATCCCTATTTTATCGTCCGGAAGTGCCGATCTACGCTGCGTTGTTTCCCGCCGCACAGCAACTCGTGCAGGGCATGCTCGGCACCTTCCACCAGCGTATGGGTGACCAAAGCCAGCAGTTGCATACCGGCCCATTCACGTCGGGCTGGGGACGGACCTACGGCAACAGCACGCGCCAGAGCTTCACCGGAACGGTCAGCCCGTCGCTCGACAGTTCGGTGACCGGCTTCCAAGTGGGTACCGACCTGTACGCCAGCACCTACGACAATGGCCTGACCCAACGGAGCGGGTTCTTTGTCGGCCACAGCACCCTCAAAGGCAACATCAAGGGCTTCAACGGCGGCTGGCAGGACAAGGACGCCGGCAAGACCACCTTGCGCGGGGACAGCCTGGGGGTCTACTGGACGCTGATCGGCGCCAACCAGGCCTACCTCGACCTGGTACTGATGGGCACCCGCTTCGACGGCAATAACGAGTCGGATCGTGGCGTGAAGATGGACACCCGGGGGCACAATGTCACGGCGTCCGCCGAAGTCGGCTGGCCGTTTGCGTGGGTGGGTAACTGGGTGGTTGAACCCCAGGCGCAACTGATCGTCGGCAAGACCAGACTGGATAAGCAAAACGACGGGATCTCCGACGTCGCCTATGACGCCGACACTAACGTCACCAGCCGCCTCGGGGTGCGCCTGCGCGGTGACTATCTGGTCCGCAGCATGCCGCTTCAACCCTACGTACGGGCGAATGTCTGGCACACCAGCGCCGGGCAGAACACCGTCACCTTCAACGGTGTGACGGCCATCGACACCGAGCAGAAGTCCACCACCCTGGACCTGAGCGCCGGCGCCATGCTGAAGGTGGCCACGGGCATCAGCCTGTACGGCGAGCTGGGCTACAACCGCAACCTGGACAGCAACACCTTCAACGGCCGCCAGGGCACGGTGGGCTTGAGAATGGAGTTCTAGGGAACCCGTGAATCACCTATGACCGGGATTGACCACCCCGGCAGCCTTGAAGCGTGAAAACTGAAAGGCAATGCCCAGCCAGATAAACCAGGCCGGCATCACGTACAGCGCCAGGCGTGTATCCGGCCGCAACGCCAGCAGGCCGAGGACGAAGGCCATGAAGGCCAGGGAAAACCAGGCCATCGGCACACCGCCAGGCATCTTGTAGAGAGATCTGGCGTGCAGGTCCGGGCGCTTTTTGCGGTAGGCAATGTAGGACGCGAGGATGGTCGACCAGGTGAAAATCACCAGGATCGCCGACACCGTCGACACAATCGTGAAGGCGGTCATCACCTCCGGCACCACAAACAGCAATACCAGGCCCAGCAGCATCAGCAAGGTGGTGAAGGCCAGGCTGATAAACGGCACGCTGCTTTTCGACAAGCGTCCAAAGATACCCGGGGCGTCCCCCAGGTCAGCCAGGCCGAACAACATGCGGCTGGCGGAGAACACCCCACTGTTGGCCGACGATGCCGCCGAGGTCAGCACCACGAAATTGACGATCCCCGCCGCAGCTGGAAAGCCCGCCACCAGGAACAGTTCCACGAACGGGCTCTTGCTCGGCGACACCTGTTGCCACGAGGTGACCGCGATGATGCACCCCAGGGCCAGCACGTAAAACAGGATGATCCGCAGCGGAATCGAGTTGATCGCCTTGGGCAAGGTCCTTTCCGGTGCTCGGGTTTCGGCGGCTGCGGTGCCGATCAGTTCGGTGCCGGCAAAGGAAAAGATCGCCATCTGGAAGCCGGCGAAAAAACCGAACAGGCCATTGGGAAACGCCGCCTGTTTGTCCAGCAAGTGGCTCACGGAGGCCGTGACCCCGGTGGGCGAGACAAACGAGCTGGCAATCAGCACCACGCTGACACCGATCAGGGTCAGCACCGCGATGATCTTGATGATCGCGAACCAGAATTCCACTTCGCCGAACAGCCTGACCGTCAGCACGTTCAACGCGAACAGCGTCAACAGCATGCCCACCGCCGGCATCCACGCTGGCACATGCGGGAACCAGTACTGGAAAAACCCGCCGACCACCACCGCGTCCCCCACCACCGCCACGCTCCAGCTCAGCCAGTACGACCAGCCGAGAAAGAACGCCGCACGCGGGCCCAGGTAGGCGCCGGCAAAGTCGGCGAAGCTCTTGAAGTTGAGGTTGGACAGCAGCAGCTCACCCATGGCGCGCATCACGAAGTACACGAACAGCCCGATGATCATGTAGATCAGGATGATCGAGGTGCCGGACAACGCGATGATCTTGCCGGAGCCCATGAACAGGCCGGTGCCGATCGCACCGCCCATGGCCATCAGCTGGATGTGGCGGTTGCTCAGGGTGCGTTGCAACGCAGGCTTTTCACACAGCCCGGACGTGGTTGTTTTCATCACAAAACCTCTTGTTATGTTTTTGAGTTTTGGCAGAAAAAAGAATCGAGCGAGTGTTGTTATTAGGTCAGGCAGTCTTGCTTTCGAAGCCGTGCAGGACGTTGACGGCGTTGATGCCGATCTCGTCGACCATGTAGCCGCCTTCCATCACGAACAGCGTCGGTACGCCCACGCTGGCGATGAGTTCGCCCATGCTGAGGAAGTCCTGGCTGTCGAGGAGGAAGTGGCTGATGGGGTCGTCCTTGAAGGTGTCGACGCCGAGGGAGATCACCAGCACCTCGGGGGCGAAGTGTCTGAGTTGCTGGCAGGCGTGGATCAGCGCGGTTTTGTACTGGGCCCACGTGGTGTTTTTCGGCAAGGGGTAGTTCAGGTTGAAGCCCTCCCCGGCACCTGCACCGCGCTCGCTGCTGGCACCGGAGAAATACGGATAGGACACCGCAGGCTCGCCGTGCAGGGAGATGAACAGCACCTCCGCGCGGTCGTAGAAAATATTCTGCGTACCGTTACCGTGGTGGAAATCCACATCCAGTACCGCGACGCGCTTGGCGCCTTGGGTGATCGCCTGTTGGGCGGCAATCGCGGCATTGTTGAGGTAGCAATAACCGCCCATGTATTCGCGGGCCGCGTGGTGCCCCGGTGGGCGGCACAGGGCGAAGGCACTGTGATGGCCTTCGTCGATCAGCGCCAGGCCGGTGAGCGCGATGTCCGCGCTGGTCTTGACCGCCTGCCAGGTGGTGGCGGTGATCGGCGAGCCGGCGTCCATGGCGAAGAAGCCCAGCTTGCCGTCGATGAAGTCCGGCACCTGCTCATTGGCCAGGTCCCGTACCGGCCACACCAGCGGCAGTGCGTCATGGCTGCGGCCGATGGCGGTCCATTCGGCCCAGGCGGTTTCGAGGAAGCTGACGTAGCGCTCGCTGTGGGCGTTGACGTAGCAGGCGCGCTCGAAGCGGCGCGGCACGATGATATCGCCCAGCCCGACGTGCCGGACGCGGTCACGCACGGTGTCGGCGCGGCTGGGTTGTTCGAATGAGGGCTTGAGCACGCCGTCCTTGAGTTCGGTGCCGTGGTGCAAACGGTGGTCATCACTAAAAACAGTCAGCATTTGGATACATCCGCCAGAAAAAGACAGGGTCTATTTTGTTCTGGCTGCGCAGGGCTTTCTTTGCTTTTACTTCTGACGCTGATAGCTTTATCGGGTGTTTTTACCCCATTGATAGCCAACTATGAAAAATAAAACCAAGCAGGTCGTTCTTGACGACACCGATCTCGCCATCCTCGCCCTGCTGCAGGAAGACGCGAGTATTTCCAACGCCCAACTGAGCGAACGCCTGGCCCTGAGCCTCACCCCCTGCTGGCGGCGACGCAAACGCCTGGAGGAAGAAGGCGTGATCAAGGACTACCAGGCCAACCTCGATCGCAAGTTGCTCGGCCTGGACATCATGGCGTTTGTGCATGTGCGTTTTGCGATCCACACCGACCATGCTCCGGATGCGTTCGAAGCGGTGGTGAAGGAGCTTCCTCAGGTGCTGGCGTGCCACAAGATCACCGGCGACGCGGATTACCTGTTGCAGGTGCTGGCGGAGGATCTGGACAGCTACAGCGAATTTGTCGAAAGCGTGCTGCGGCGGCAGTTGGGGATTGCGTCGATCCAGTCGAGCCTGGCGCTGCGGGAGGTGAAAGCGACGAGTCGGATGGCGATTCCGAAACGCGATTGAACACGCAAAAAAACAACTCGCCGACGGCAGGTAATGGCAAAAAGCCTGCCCTGCCGATGTGAAAAATTCGTTAACTAATTCTCCCCAAAGGCTTTTTCCGACAGATTTAATCTGCCAAACTAATGCGAATAATTATCAACAGATTTATTATTCGCCACGGACGGCACTTAGGGGAGAGTCCGTTCCATGTCTGTGCAACAACACGGCGGTAAAGGTTTTACACCCAGTCTGATCGCTTTGGCGGTGTGTCTCGCCACCTCGCACGCGGCCTTCGCCGCCGACGCTGAAACGCCGGCAACCACCTTGGAACTGGGTGCGACCCAGATCTCCGGCGAGCAACAACTGGGCGAAACCACCGAGGGTACGCAGTCCTACACCACCGGCGCGATGAAAACCGCGACCAAACTGCCCCTCACCCTGCGTGAAACCCCGCAGGCCGTCACCGTCATCACACGCCAGCGCATGGATGACCAGGGGATGACCAGCATCAACGACGTGGTCAATGCCACGCCTGGGCTATTCCTCAACTATTCCAGCGGCCCGGGCCGGCAGTCCTACACCTCACGCGGTTTCGACATCGACAACCTGATGTACGACGGCATCCCCAGCGGCTACAACGGCGTTTCCGTAGGCGCCCAGCCGAACCTGGCGATGTTCGACCGTGTCGAGGTCGTGCGTGGCGCCACCGGCCTGGTGACCGGTGCGGGCAACCCGTCGGCGGCCATCAACCTGGTCCGCAAGCGGCCGCTGGACGAACAGAAAGTCACCCTCACCGGTGCCGCCGGCAGCTGGGATGACTACCGTGGCGAGCTCGACGCCTCCAGCCCGCTCAATGACAGCGGCACCTGGCGCGGCCGGGTGGTCACTTCCTACCGAGACGCCAACAGCTTCATCGACAACGCCGAGTCCTATCACGGCCTGTTCTATGCCGTCACCGAGGCCGACCTGAGCGAAGACACCACCCTCACCCTCGGTTTCTCGAACCAGAAGGACAAGACCAACTACTTCTGGGGCTCGTCGATGATCGGCCAGGACGGCCATCACCTGGATCTGCCGCGCTCCTACAATCCCGGTACCGACTGGGAGAACAAGGACCAGGAAATCAACACGGTCTTCGCCGAACTGCGCCAGCGCCTGGCCAATGACTGGAAGCTTCAGGTCAACGCCAACTACGCCGAACAGAACGCGTTGTTTTCCGGTTCCTACCAGTCGCGCTGGGTCAACAACACCCTGGCGCGCACGGTCTACCAGGCCGCCTACGATGAAAACCAGGCCGGTGTCGACGCCTTTGCCAGCGGCCCGTTCCAGGCATTCGGGCGCACCCATGAACTGGTGGTGGGCGCCAGCCGACGCATCTACGACATGACCACCCACAACTACAGCCCCTACAACACCAACTGGCCCCTCACCGCGGGCAAACCGGACTTCGTCCACACCACGGACGATCGCGAGGTCACCACCCAGGACGGTGTCTACGTGACCACGCGCCTGAGCCTGGCGGACCCGTTGAAGCTGATCCTCGGCGGGCGCCTGGACTGGTATGACTACGATGCCCACGGCAGCAACGACGGCGACTATCACGTCACCCGCAACCTTACCCGCTACGCGGGGCTGATCTACGAGCTGGACGATCACCACTCCGTGTACGTCAGCTACAGCGACATCTTCACGCCGCAGAGCGCCAAGGACACCTCCGGTACCCCGGTCAAGCCGATTGTCGGCAAAAACTACGAGGTCGGCATCAAGGGCGAATACCTGGGTGGCGCGCTGAATGCGAGCGTGGCGCTGTTCCGTGTCGACCAGGAAAACCGCGCCACCCAGGTGACCGTGCAAAACTGCCCACAGACAGAGTGCTATGAGGCCTCCGGAGAGATTCGCAGCCAGGGGATCGACTTCGAACTGCAAGGCGCGCTGACCGAGAACTGGCAGGTCGGCGGTGGCTACACCTACGCGCGTACCCACACCATCAAGGATGAAGCCAACCCGCAGAAGGTCAACAAGCAGTACGACACGGACGTTCCGGAGCACCTGTTCAAGCTGACCACCCGCTACAACTTCCAGGGCCCGCTGGAGAAACTGCGCGTGGGCGGCAACATCTCCTGGCAAAGCCGCCTGTACAACGACGTCAAGCTGGCTGACGGCAGCACCTACCGCCTCCAACAGGGCGCCTACGCCGTCACCGACCTGATGGCCGGCTACAAGGTCAACGACCACCTCGACCTGCAGCTCAACGCCAACAACATCTTCGACCGCCGCTATTACTCCACCATCGCCAACTCCGTGAGCTATGGCGGCGACGCCTACGGCACCCCACGCAACATGATGCTGACGGCCAAATACAGCTTCTGATCCACCTGGCGAACGGGGGTCCTGATGTGGGGGCTTGCTCCCTCCCACATTGCCCCCCGGCTTGTCACCACGAATGTGTTCTGCCCCCTCCGAACGCATTCGCGCTTAAAGTCCCCTCCCGCAAAGCCGATAAACTTTTTGGTTTCCCTGCACCCGCAAAGTGCCTGAACGCGGGCCGTAGTGGCACGCCGCATGCTTTGATCCTTGCCAGACCACATGGAGTAAGAGTGAATGCCCGCACGCGCACGTTTCCTGGAGCACTACCGCAAGGCCGACCGCATCATGCTGGCATTGATCTGGCTGATGACGCTGTTCTCCGTCGGGCTTGCGTTCTGGCACGACACCCTGACCCAGGCGATTGTCGTGGGAGGAGGCACCAGCACGGTGCTCACCGCGCTCTACCGCGCCATCGGCGGCACGCGGGTGATGCGTTGCGCACTGGGCGCGGGCTTGATGGTCATGGCGGCGCTGCACATCAACCAGGCCCAGGGTGTGATCGAAGCGCACTTCGGGATTTTCGCGCTGCTGGCGGTGCTGACGTTCTATCGAGACTGGCTGCCGATCCTGGTGGCCGCCCTGACGATTGCCGTGCACCACGTGGTGTTCCATGCGTTGCAGCATCAAGGCTTCCCGGTGTTCGTGATGGCGCATCACGGCGGTTGGACCATGGTGTTTGTCCACGCCTTCTACGTAGTGATGGAAACCATCGCCCTGCTCTACCTCGCGGTAAACAGCCAGGCCGAGGCGGTGGAAAGCGAGGAGATGCTGGAAAAAATGCTCGCCGTCACCACCCAGTTCACCGTGGAAAGCGCCAAAGGTGAAGGCAAGGTGCACGTCTCCCTTGCCAAGCGCTTTGACCATTTCCTGCAACAAATCACCCACCTCATCGACGGCGTCGCCCGTGACTCCCACGGCCTCGGCCAACTCGGCCAGGAACTGGCCCACGCCAGCGGCACCCTGGAAAAAGGCGCTCGCCACCAACTGGCCGAAATCGCGCAAATGACCGACTCCATGCAGCGCATGGAAGACGCCATGGGCCACATTACGGTGCACGTCGAAGAAGCGGTTGAACACGCGGGCGTCGCCAGCCAACAAATCCTGCGTGGCCAGGAAAGCGTCGGCCGCGCCCAACACGAAATCACCCAACTGGCCACACGCCTGGAAGGCACCAACCACACCGTCCAAGGCCTGGCGGTCCAGGCCGAACAAATCGGCTCGGTACTGGAAGTCATCAGCAGCATCGCCAACCAGACCAACCTCCTTGCCCTCAACGCCGCCATCGAAGCCGCCCGCGCCGGCGAACAAGGCCGCGGCTTCGCCGTCGTCGCCGACGAAGTGCGCAGCCTGGCGCAACGCACCGCCGTCTCCACCCAGGAAATCAAAACCATCATCGAAGGCCTGCAGCAAGGCAGCCGCCAGGCCGTGGAAGCCATGCACGACAGCCGCCAGGGCGTGGAACGGTGTGTGGAGGACAGTCAGCTGGCAGTGGAAATGCTGCGAGCGGTGGGCAATGACATTACCCAGATCGATGCGCTGAATGGGCGGATTGTCTCCACCACACGCGAACAGACCTCGGCGAATCAGGAGATTGTCGGGCGCTTGCAATCGGTGCAGAGCATTGCTCAAAACACCGCTGACGACGTGGAGATGTTGGCCAGGAGCAGCGAGCAGTTGCCGCCGATTGCGGTGCGGTTGGATGCGTTGGGGCGGCGGTTTCACCCGTGATAGTTTGGGGCTCGCCATCGGCCGGAAGCCATCACGGGTCTCGTCTTG
This sequence comes from Pseudomonas sp. CFBP13509, assembly GCF_005233485.1. Classification (NCBI taxonomy): domain Bacteria; kingdom Pseudomonadati; phylum Pseudomonadota; class Gammaproteobacteria; order Pseudomonadales; family Pseudomonadaceae; genus Pseudomonas; species Pseudomonas sp. CFBP13509. The sequence goes on along the minus strand of NZ_QGAA01000008.1, from coordinate 25,229 downwards.
ACGGCCCGGGCCGCCCCTGATCCTGAGCGTTCGCTTAGTCTTGCTTGACCAGCTCGACCCTGCGGTTTTCAGCTTTGCCTGCCTCGGTGGCGTTGTCGGCCACCGGGTCAGCCTCGCCAAACCCGGCCGCAGATAACCTCGCCGCGTCGATACCCTTGGCGGTGATGGCGGCCTCGACGGCCTTGGCGCGGCCGTATGACAGTGTCTTGTTGTGCGCGGGGTCACCGGTGTGATCGGTGTAGCCGTTAATGGCCAGTTTCAACGATGTATTTTGCTTGAGTAACAACAACACTTGCTCGATCTGTGGCTGTGAACCCGGAAGGATGCGGGTCTGGTCAGTCGCAAAGTTGATGTGCAATGCCACCTTGCCGGTTTTATCTATCTGCGCTTTCAGTTCACTGGCCGGCAACAGGCTGGCCGTTATTTGCAGCGGTTTGGTTTCGGCAATCAGCAGGCCGCCGCCGAACGCGTAGCTGCACAAATGAATCCAGATATCGCGGTCGGCGCGATGGATAACAAACACCTGCGCGGCGTTATTCCAAATGTCCCCCAGGCCACTGTTGTATTTGAGCGCGAAGTCCCGCGGCCATTCTTTGATCTTCTGGCCGGGGTCTTCCGGAATCCTGCCATCGAAGATCTTGCTGCCGCCCAACGAGGACACGACGGACTCGAGGTTGCGCTGCAATTCCAGGTCGGAGAACGCCTTGCCTTGCGCGGCGTCGATATGGGCTGACCAGACCTTGCCTTCTACTACTGCCAGGCGATCACCGGTCCAGAAGGGTACCTGATCAAAGTCGGAGACATCGGGCGCGGTGGCGATGACATATCCGTCGGGAAGGGCGATGTAGGGAAAGGCGCCCAACGGCACGTTCGACACCTCAAGACTCGCGGCATCGAATACCTTGTTGTCTGCTCCGCTCTCGAATGACGAGGCTTGAATGCTCAGCCCCAGGGTGACGATTAAAACCAGGGTAGTCGCTGCTGTTTTTTTCACTAACGTCATGTTATTCCCGCAAATCCTTAGCACCCAGGGTGATGGTCGAGCGGATAAAGGGTGCTGCTGTCGTTGGCTGCTTATAAAACCGGGGCTATCGAGATAACTCAATAGCACAGCTGCCCTATTGCATCGCGCTTTGGCGCTGGATCACAGTTGTTCGCGCTCTAACAGGTCTTTTCTACGCTATTCGACGCTGCCGATCGTATTGAACAGGGATGCTTTTTTTGAAACCTATAACCACCAGAAAAATTGAAATGAACGCTGCGCTGGCGATGGCCTTGATCTCGCTGTTAACCACCAGCGCTACCTGGACCGAGGCAGCCGTTGGTGCAACGGCCTCCTCGGCACCGTGTACCAATGGAGCGGATTTCCAGGCCGGCACCGTTGTGGAGTCTGAAAGTCGCGACAACACCTCTGCAGTAACCAATCGAAGTAAAACCGAAACGCTGGGCCATGAAGACTTCGCCGGGGCCAACCCGGTGGCGTCGTTACACACCACGTTCATAAGCAATTCGCCGGTGTATTTAACGACCACCTTTGCGCAAATCAAGGACGGCCAGTTGATTCGCTATGGTGATCGACACGGTGCCGGGCCTTCGTTGACCACGACCCTTTACACCCCTCCGCCCACCACGCCGCTGGATTTACAACCCGGGCAAACAGTCGCCGTCAGTTACAAGAACCAGGTCGCCAGCGGCGGCACCACGCTTGAGTTTGAGGTATCAGAAAAGCTGACCTACCACGGCCGCGAGACGATCAAGACAGCACTCGGGACGTTCGAGACCTGTCGCTTCACCAATGAAATTTCCACTGGATCAACGTCCGGTCAGCAACCGACCCAGAAGGTCGTGGTGCAGAATTGGTTTGCTGCCGAAGGGCCCTACCGTGGACAATCAATCAGGTCGGCCAGCCTCTCCGGAACCAATGGAGGACAGGAGCGGCTCGTTGAAGTGGTCAAGATGCGATATGAGACGCGAGCCAACTAGGTAGCTTTATGCCCAGGCGATGAGAAGGAGGATAGCACTGCCCTTCCTGGCAACGGGTTCAAGCCCGCTGTTTGTGCCGCAGTTGCATCGACCAAAATGTACTTAATTGCTTAATGGCCTTTAGTAACTAGCACAGGTGTACTAGTTCAGCTGTTCTATATCATAAGTTGTATGAGTCGGACATGATCAAAGCGTGTTTTCATTGATCTGGACGGGTTGTGCTTGCTGATATGAGTTGCCGAATTGTGGTGGCGGACGAACACCCACTTTATCGAGAGGGCATGACAGGGCTACTGGAGTGCTTAATACCTGAAGCAACGATAAAACAGGCAGGAAACCTGGAGGAAGTCTGGGTTCTCCTGGAACGCTGGCAACCTGTCGCCATGCTGTTTATCGAAGTATATTTGCCAGGGCTTTGCTCCTTGAAAGAGCTTGCGAAACTGTGCGGGGAAAGAGGCACTACTGCAGTCGTTGTTGTTTCGACAGTCGATGACAGCGTGGTCATTACGCGAGTGATGGAGGCCGGCGCCAATGGTTTTATTGGCAAGAACATTTCAGCCGAAGAGGTACGTAACGCCATCAACGATATTCGGAATGGCCAAGTAGTGGTCAAATACGAACCGGCCGGATCACCATCATTTGAAAGTGATCATGCGATGGGCAAACTGACGTCGCGGCAGCGGGAAGTCTGGCATTTGATCGCACAAGGTAAAACCAACAAGGAAATTGCCGCTGAACTGGAAATCTCTCCCTATACCGTGCGTATTCACGTGTCTTCGCTGATACGTGCCTTGAACGTACCCAATAGAGCAGTAGCCGCCGCGCGTTTCGCGGGGCGCTACACCTGCTAGTCCCTTGATGGATCTACGGGTAACTCGCACCGCACTTCATTGACTTGACCTGCTCAAGCAACACGTTGCGCAGTTCCGGCGGTCGCACCGGTTTGGCCAGTACCGAGATATTGAATGCGTGCAGTGATTGACGGATGCGCTCGATTTCGTGCCCGGTGATGACCAATGCCGGTATCTCTTGACCCCGGAACTCGCGTATTGCCGCGATACATTCGGACCCCGAGACCTTTGTGCCCAGGTCGAAGTCGGCAATGATGATGTCGCAATCGCTGGCCAGGGTATCCGCATCACTGTGGGTCTCGACGACGCAGCCCCATTTCTCCAGCAGGGCCTTGGTGGCCAGCAACACATTGGCGTCGTCTTCAATCAGGCATATCCGTAGTCCGTTCAGGCGCTCATGGGTGCTTTTCATCCGAGGCGCGATGACCTTTGGGGCGGCGTGTTTCAACCCGCTGATTGCCACCTGGGTGCCGCGCCCGGGCGTGGAGCGAATATGTACATCGACATTGAGCAATTGGCTGATGCGCTTGACGATGGACAAGCCCAACCCCAGGCCCTCGACATCCTTGTCGCGTGCGTGGCGCACCCGGTAAAACTCTTTGAACACGTCCGGTAAATGTTCGGCGGCGATACCGCAGCCCTTATCGTAAACCACCACGGCCAAGCCCTTTGCCTGGCGTCTGACACCGATCAGCACGGGCTCTCCCGATGCGTACTTGATCGCATTGGACACCAGGTTCTGCACCATGGTGGTCAACAGCCCCCCATTGACGTTCACCCAATGCGGGCAAGGGTGCAGGCGCAGTTGAACCCCGGCCCAACGCGCAGCCTCGGTGTTCTGTTTGACGACCTCCTGCAACAGCGCGCCCAGGTTCACCGGTTCCGCTCGCGGCTCCAGCTTCCCGTTGTCGAGGGTGTAGATATCCAGGATCGAACGGAACAGCTGAGAGACGGTGTGCAGCGAGCGGTCGATGTTGTCCACCATGCGCAGTTCTTCGCCGCCCAGATTCGCGTCCCGCAGGCACGCGGTGAACAGGCCGATGGAGTGGATGGGCTGGCGCAGGTCGTGGCTGGCCTGGGCGAGAAAGCGTGATTTCTCCTGATTGGCGGCGATTGCCTCTTCCGATGCGATACGCGTGCGTTTGAGCAGAATGTGTGCATAGGTCGGCACGACGATGGTGGTCACGATCAGCATCAGGAACATGTAGGGCTGCGCGCGCCAGAAGGGGTTGAACAAGAAAATAACGATAAGGGTAGACAACGCGATCACGGTTGCCAGGGCCAGATAGTGTGAGCCGAAACGCATGCCATTACCCAGGGTCACCCAGAGCAGCGCGGCATAAATAGGCAATGCACCTTCGCCTCCCAGCACCATGGCGAAAGCGATACCGGTGTAGTCATGGAGCATTGAGAGCAAGCGCCGCCAAAAAAAGTGTCCTGGCCAGCGCTTGATCGCCATGCGCAGGAATATCGACACCACGATGAAGGTCGAGATATACACGATGATGGGCGTGTAGGCTGCGGTATCGCTGGGGCGCAGCCCGCTCAGTACGATGATGTACAGCAGCGCACAGGCGCTGACGGTCAGGCGCAACGTGGCCTGATTGAGTTCGCTGTTCTTTTCCACGCGTTCAACCTCATGGACCATGGGGGATGCATCGCTGGATGCCGCCCCCTTGAGAACAATAAGGCGTAGGTTGGCGTGTTAAGGCATCAAACGACACGGCGTGTCGTATCAGAAGCGGAACGTGTCAGTAAAGCCTGTAGTAATCCACCACGTCATCCACGAAGTAAATTATCAACTTCGTTCCCTGGGTCTGGCTTTGAGCTTTTTTCGTGCCCGTCACACTGCCGACATCATTGGCGACACCCTGTGCCTTGGACACTTGCGACGAGGCGTCGTACATCTTCAGGCTTGTCTCGGTCGAGACATATTTGTGGGCCAGGGTCATGTACTTTTCCAGACCCTCCTGGTTTTTATCATAGGTCCAGTTGGACCCGTTGCTTCTGCTCGTTGAATCAAGTTCCTCTTCGGCTGGAGCGCCGAACAATTGCGTCACCTGAGTCTTGGTAGTTTTTCCCGGGATGATGGTTTTCTTCAGGTAAGCAACATCGTACTTTTGTGCTCCAGGGTTTAAGGAATTCATCAAATCCCCAGTGTTAGCACAGCCTCCCAGGCCTGCGGTCAGTATGCACAGCGTGAATCCGATTCTAAGTAGTTTTCCATATTTCAAGCACATAGACTTACCTTGAGTTGTGATTAATACCATTCCATTTCGACCGGGTGCACGGTGAAGTTGACACAACGTAGTGCAACTAATCGAGCCTTTGGATTCACAGGCGGGCAAACACGCTGGAACACTTCAACGCTGAAGTTAAAGTGCATTCCGGTGTGCGCTCGGGCTCAAAGCCTTTAAGACTTTTTCGAGCGTGTACAGCTTATGAGGGCGCGTGAGCTGACACCATAGTACAAGTGTGCTATAGGCGGACAACAGGGACTTGTCTAGCATAGCCAGATGGACATTAATGGCTTGAATTAATGTAATAAATTGCTCGCCAGTTGATGTAATGCCCGATTATTGAAGCCGCATGAATGGAGTCGAAATATGAAATCATGGATCACCGTCTTATCCATTCTGATGCTGTCCGGGTGTGCGGGTTCTCCCTTGAGTAATCTGGTCACGAACCAGCGTTATCAAACGACATCGGACATTACTGCTTCATGGGTAGGTGCGTCCGAAGATGAGTTGGTGACGTCATGGGGGGCGCCAAAAAACAGCCATGGCCTCAGTGATGGCAACTCGAAAATCATCGGCTACGACTACGTATGGCTTACAAACGGCAGCCATTCGATGGAATGGGGTTATGTGCCTGATTACGCCCGTTGCGAACAGCGGTTCATGATTGAAAAGGGCGTGGTGACCCGCTGGTATTCATCTGGCGACTGTCCAAAAAGGCCTAAAGGCGCCAAGTTGATCCCCGGTAACGCCCCCGTCCCCCAACCCACGCTCTAATGGTCATTGCACCGTCTTGATTCACGTATCGAGCTTGCCCGGCCACCCACTGGCACCGGGAAAGTTACTGAATTGAGCCGCCGCCGCCGCACGGGTGGGCACACCCAGGGATTTAAGCAGAGTGGAAACATGGATGCGTACGGTGAACGGGGAGATACCCAGTTGCTTGGCTATTTCCTTATTGGTCTTGCCCGCCGCAACCAGGCCGAGCACTTGCCGCTGGCGGGCGGTGAGTGAGGCAAGGCTTGGGTCCAGCAGGGGATTTTCGGGGTTGTACTTCACCACGACTTCCCCTTCCCGAATCGCCAGGATGGCTTCGGCAATGCCTGCCGGATCAACGTTTTTGCCGATAAAGCCATCAGCGCCTTGGGCGATGACCTGGGAAATAATGTCCAGGTCATCGACCATCGACACCACAATGATCGAGGTGCGCTTGAACTCATTGCGCAGCTGGCCTATGACCTGCATAGACGTGATACCGGGAAAGCGCAGGTCCAGAATCAACGAATCAACTTCTGCGCCCGCACGCGCCAGCGCCAGTACTTCATCCAGATTGCCCGCCTGCTCTATCATCGCTGTCGGCATAAGCCGTTCTATGGTTCTCAGCATACCTTCGCGAAACAGAGGATGGTCATCTGCCACTATGATTCTGTGCGTCATGTCAAGGTCCATCTCACCTCAGGTCCGGCGCATCGTAACGCAAACTGTAACGCCAGGTTTCAACTTTTAAGCGACTTCTTGCCCTGGAGAATCGCAATGAACATGACGGAAAAGAACAGTGAACTGGACCAGGCCACATTGCGGTTGACGGTCAGCACCTGTGCTTCGCTGTACATCTTGGTGGTGGCCCTCCTTCCTTCAAGTGACTTCGCCACCTATGTACCGATCATGTGGTACATGGCGTTTTTCATCAGCGTGGCAGTCCCCCTGCGCATGGCGATCAAGCGCTGGCCAGGGCACTTTTTCTGGCGCCGATTGTTCGCCATGGCCCATGACTATACCGGCATCGCTTTCGCCATGATCGTGGGTGGAGAAGGCGCGTTGCCGGTTTATGCCGCGTTGCTCTGGGTCACATTGGGCAATGGCATGCGCTTTGGCTCGCGCTACTTGACCGCCGCGACACTCATCGCACTGAGCATGCTGGTCATGATCTTCATGCTTACCCCGTTCTGGCGCGCACAGCCCTACATGTTCCTGATGCTGATCGTGACCACCATCGTCGTGCCGGCCTATGCGCACATTCTACTCAAGCGCACGCGTATCGCATCGGAAGAGGCAATCGCCGCCAATCAGGAGAAATCACGCTTTCTCGCCCAGGCCAGCCACGACCTGCGCCAGCCCATCCACTCCATCGGCCTGTTCACCGCGTGCCTGCGTGACGCGAATCTGGGCGGCGAAGAACTGCGACTGGTGGACAACATCGACCGCTCGCTGCACACCGTCTCTCAGCTGTTCCGTTCGATTTTGGATATCTACACCCTCGACAACGGAAAGCTGGAGCCGCAAGCGGAACCGGTGAACCTGGGCGCGCTGCTGCGGGACGTCGTCAAACAGAACACCGAGGCCGCGCGCTGGGCCGGGGTTCAACTGCGCCTGCGCCCTTGCGAGCACTGGGTTAATGTCAATGCGGGGCTGTTGACCACCATGGTGCAGAACCTGGTGTCAAATACACTCAAATACGCGTCCGGCCAACCGGTCTTGATCGGTGTGCGTCCCAGAGGCAAGGGCTTGGCCATTGTCATCTACGACAAGGGACGCGGCATCGCCGCTGAACATCTGCCGGAAGTATTCAAGGAGTTTTACCGGGTGCGCCACGCACGCGACAAGGATGTCGAGGGCCTGGGGTTGGGCTTGTCCATCGTCAAGCGCATCAGCCAGTTGCTCAATCTGGATATCCAGTTGGACTCCCGACTCGGCCAAGGCACCCGCGCCACTATCCAGCGCCTGGAAAGCGTCGCGCCAGGCATCGAGACGCAACGGCCAGCGCCCACGCAAAGCCGTCTGCAGGGTCTGCGGGTATGCCTGGTGGAAGACGATTCCAACGTACTGATGGCGACCTCGGCCTTGCTGGAAAAATGGGGATGCGAGGTAGAAAGTCATAGCGATGGACTGAACGTGACCACGGAATGCGACATCATCATTGCCGACTTCGACCTGGGCCCTAGGATTTCAGGTTCCGAGTGTATCGCTGCAATTCGCGAACAGCGTGGTTGGGAAGTACCGGCCATGATCATGACCGGCCATGAAATCGAGCGTATCCGCAGCACATTGATCCATATGAATATCTCCATCCTGTCCAAGCCCGTGCGTCCGCCTGAATTGCGAACGACCCTGCTCGAACTGACCAAGCATTTCGCCAGGGAAATGGGTTAGCTGGGGGATGTCCATGCCCGGATATATCGAAGGACGTCCGTCCGACCACCGCAACAGAATCGCCCAGCAGCGGTCGCTCAGCTGTTCAGCGACATCGGCTTGTCTCCACCCGGAGGCAATCCAAACACCTTGCGCACCCCATTGAGAAACGCCCCATAAGGCCGGCCCAGAACCAGCATCATCAACGCCGCACCGAGCGTGCCGCGCACCAGCCCACTGCCCGATGCACCACTGAAGGCAATGATCGCTGCATAGATGGGCACCTGGAAACTGACGAGGGCGAGACTGTCCCATAGCAACCTGGAAACCCGCCCCTGACTGGCGCGCGTCATCACCCAATCCCGCCATAGACCGTAAGGTCTCGCGACCGGCACCATCAGCACTGCGCCCAGAAGGCGCGCATGAAGGACCTGATCCCACGCCATGCCGGCAATGAAACGTTCATTGACGATGCCGGTGATTGTGAAAAACACGATCAGCGCCGTTGTGTCTGCAAAAAACGCAGTCCGGCCCATTGACTGTCGCGAGCGTTGAAGCACATCACATCTCCTGTCCTGGCTTGAACAAACAAAGCGCTGGACCTTGATTCACGCACGACGCCAGCTCAGCCAACAGTGCCAACCTTCAGCCCGGTTACTCGGCCCACCATGATTCAGCTATTCGGCGGCGCATCTTCCCGATGTGACAGCGGCTGCACCGCCAGGTGCGGAGATTCACCGAAGAACTCGATCAGCAGTTCGGTGAGCACGCGTATTTTACGGGCGGGATGCGGACCCGGCGGGCGGAGGATGTAGGCCCCGGCCGGTGGTGGTGGATGGTTTGTCATGATCGGTACCAGTGCGCCGGATGCCACGTGTTCATGGGTGAGGCAGTCAGGCAGGTAGGCGACGCCGAGGCCAGCAATCGCAGCGGCAACAAGGGCGATGCCGTTGTCGGCCTTGAAGCGTCCTTGCGGACGAACCGTGATGATCTTGTCGCCGTCCATGAACTGCCAGGCTTCAGTGCCTTGCAGGAGCGCCTGATGGTCGACCAGGTCGTCCGGCGTCGCGGGGGTACCGTGCGCCTTGATGTAATCCGGGCTCGCGACAAGCTTGGTATAGACCGGGCCAATGCGCCTTGCGATCAGGTTGGAGTCCTTCAGATACCCCACGCGAATGGCGCAATCGTAGCCCTCGGTGATGAGGTCAACGAAGCGATCGCTGTAGCAAGTCTGCATATGCAACTGAGGGTGACGGCGTGCCATTTCCGCCAGCACCGGTGCGAAATGAGTCGGGCCAAACGACAGCGGGACGGCCACGCGCAGGCGGCCGCGAAGAGCGCCGGCAGGCAGGATCGTTTCCTTGGCGATGTCGATCTCGGTGCAGACTCTGGCGGCGTAGTCCCTGAATGTCGCGCCGGACTCAGTGAGTGCCGCGCCGCGAGTGGAGCGTGCCAGCAGTTGCACGCCGAGTTCGCTTTCAAGCCGAGCCAGGCGACGACTGACGATCGACTTCGATACGCCAAGACGCACTGCTGCCTGCGAAATGCCCCCGGCATCAGCCACCTCCACGAAGGTCTGTAGTTCTTCGATATCCATGCTTGCGTTCCCCGTCATGCGACACAGCACATCGCAGGATGCTACTACTGTGTCGAACATGGGAACAGCACAATGGATTTTCCAGGCACAGCATCCTCTACCCGTGCCCTGGAATCCATTACCCGCACGGGCTCAGGCCTTTTTACCAACGTGCACCCATAAAAAGGATTTGCCCATGGCAAGCGAGACTCTGCGCAACCCCCATACCGACCCACTACTGACCCCGGAAAACTCAGCGTTGATCATCATCGATTATCAGCCTGTTCAGGTTTCCTCGATCCGCTCGATGCCGCGTGACGAACTCGTCTTCAACATCACCAGCGTCGCCAGGGCGGCGGTCAACTACAACCTTCCGATCATCCATTCGACCGTCAATGTAGCGACCGGTCGCAACAAACCGCCGATCCAGGAACTGCAAGAGGTACTCGGCCACCTGCCGACCTATGACCGCACCTCGATCAACAGTTGGGAGGACATGGAATTCAAACAGGCGGTCAAGGCGCTTGGGCGTAGGAAACTCATCATGACGGCGCTCTGGACCGAGGCCTGCCTGACATTCCCGGTGCTCGACGCTATCCAGGAAGGCTATGAAGTGTATGTGCCGGTCGACGCGGTTGGCGGCACATCGCTCGCCGCACACGAGGCGGCGCTACGCAGAATGGAGCAGGCGGGCGCGAAGCTCATCAGTCGCGTGCAGATGTATTGCGAGCTGCAGCGCGACTGGGCGCGAGAAGTGACCGTGCCGGGCTTTATGGGCGTGTTCGAGAACTTCGACGGGTTCAACGCTGAAAAGGCTCTGGAGGAAGCGGGCAAGAAAACCTGATCAAAGGGCAGTTGATGATTGCGTGATGGCCCTGGCCTGATGTGGCGATCATCGGTCAACGCTTGCGTGCCCAGGTTTCAGCCGCAGAAGAAGCGCCAGCAAGTTAAATCAAATCAACTGAACCCGCGCTGGCGTCATTGCGATCCAGCGCGTCAGCATCAGGGCCGCCTGGCAGTTCATTACCGCTTCACACACACAAACAACGCATTGCCGGTCACGCCCGCCCAGGGCGTGATCCGCTCATAGTCATGCTCGAACACCTGCACCTCAAAATACGGCTGTAACAGCCCCTGCAACTCCGTGAAACTCAGCGCCACCATGGTGTGCTCATCCTGCCAGGCCTGGGTCACCCCCGCCGTGGTCTTCTCAATACTCAGGCGCAGTGCCTGCTGCTCCCCTTCTCCGCGGTAATGCCAGCCGGAACCGAAGGTGAAATGACTGCCTTCAAACTCCACGCTATGGCGTACCAGCAAGCGATTGTCGATATGCAGTTTGTCCACCGCGTTGAAGCAGAACACGCCGTTGTCGGCGAGTGCGCCGTGCACGCTGGCGAGGCAGGCACGCAGTTGGGCCAGCCCAGGGTTGTAGTGAGTCGAGTACAGGAAGCAGGTGATCAGGTCTTGCGGTTCGTCCACCTGGAAACCGGCCATGTCCTGGCGGCTGAACCCTGCCTCGGGGCAACGCAGTTGGGCGAGGTCCAGCATCGATTGGCTGATGTCCAGGCCGGTGCTGCGGTAGCCGAAGTCGAGGAAGTGGCGCACATGGGGCCCGGTGCCGCAGGCAAGGTCCAGATGGCGGCGCCCGTCATTGCCGAACAACTGGTGCAGCCGGCGCACGCTGTGGCTCTGCGCGCGGTAGTCGATGTCGGCGCACATCAGGTCGTAGTAGATGGACAGGTCGGTGTACAGCGCGTTGGAGGACATAAGTGGCCAGAGGGTTCGGCGGAAATTTCGCGCCGGCATGGTAACCCAGTCCCGGGTGTAAACCGCTACACTCGCCCCTCAACCATCCGCCAAGGAGGCAACCATGAGCGTTCGCGGTCCAGACCGACAGATCGACAATATCGAGTTCAACGTGGGCGATATCGCCCGCAGCAAAGCCTTCTACGGCGCAGTGTTCGGCTGGGCATTCGTCGACTACGGCCCCACCTACACCGAGTTCAGCGATGGCAGGCTGACCGGCGGGTTCACGACCGCAGAGCCCGTTCGACCGGGTGGCCCGCTGGTGATCCTGTACGCGGATGATCTTGAAGCCACGCAGCAGCGGCTCAAATCCGTCGGCGCCGTGATCAGCCGCGAGACCTTTTCGTTCCCCGGTGGCAGCAGGTTTCACTTCATTGACCCGGATGGTTATGAGCTGGCGGTGTGGACCGCTCAGCCGTAGCCGGCCGCAACACCGGGCGTGGAAGCGCAGTCGCGCTCCCACAGGCTGGCGAGCGCCGCTATTGCAACGGCACATAAATATCGGTCTGCCATTGATCCTGCGGTGTTTCGGGGAAAATGCTCAGGTATTCGAAAAACAACGGCTGGTCCCGAAGCTCCTCGCCGCTGCCAGGCAGCCAGTCGCGGTAGATCGGATAGATCGACTCTGCGATGTGATCCGGCGAACCCACGTGACGCACCACCACGCAGCGCCCGCCGGGGATGACGCGTTCAGTGACGCCGAACTCATTCGCGGCCAGCGCCTGGTGAATCTCGCCGCAAATGGCAAACCGGAACGCATCGGCCGGGGTCGTATCAGGATTGTCGAAGGGAATACCGAAGCTGCGACTTGAAGCCACCGGCGACTGCCCGCTGTGCATGCGCCACGCAATGAACGTCTGCACGCTTTCATTCACGCGCCCTGGGGCGCCGCGGTGCTCGAATGCGGCCACCTTGACCGCAGGAAACTCCACAATTCGTACCTGCATGATGATGCTCCTGGAAAAGTAAGGGACGCTGAATACCGCGCGCCAGAGCTGCCAATCCGGTCGTTTCCGGAATGCGCTCGGCGCCATGCCGAACGCTCGCCTGAACGCCCTGGCAAAGGCTTCAGGACTTTCGAAGCCGGCCCCCAGCGCCGCCTCCAGCACCGAATAATCAGCGCGGGAAGACAAGTCATGTGCCGCGCGGCGCAGGCGCATCATTTGCACATAGCGCGCAACCGGCATGCCCACGAACGCGGTGAATTGCCGATGGAAGTGAAACACCGAAAAATGCGCCACCCCGCTCAGCGTCTTCACCGACAAGTCACCTTCAAGATTCGCGTCGATATAGGCGAGTACGGCGTCGAAACGCTGTGTGTAGGCGGCGTTGCCTGGCAAGTCAGACACGGGTTGCAAGCTCCGGGATAGGCGTTGGACGATAGGATCAACTATACCGACAGCCTGCGCCTAGCCGTGCTTGCTGAGGTGGATGTGCCAGCACGGATTCACACAGGAAGCCTGGCAATCACCTTGATCTCGAACTGGTACCCATACAGCCAGGTAACCCCCACGCCAGTCAGCGTAGGGTGCGGCGCTTCGCCCCAGAACTCCGGCACCACCTTCCAGATCGTCTCGAACCTGGATTCGGGATCGACGATAAACACCGTCACATCGATCACATCGTCAAAGGTGCAGCCGGCAGACCCCAGAATCGCATTCAGGTTGTTGAACGCCAGACGGACCTGATCCTCCAGATCGGGCTCGGGCGAGCCGTCTGCATGGCTGCCGACCTGCCCCGACACGAATAAAAAGCCATTGGACTTAATGGCCGGTGAATAGCGATTGCGCTCATACAGCGCTTGGCGTCCAGGCGGAAAAACCACATTACGCTGCGTCATGGAAGCCTCCATCAAAGGGTCGAGATTGACCCGCAATTAACGATGGGCAGACTCTAGGGGCTTGTGCCAGGGCGATAAACCAGCAACCTTGGCCAGCACTGTTTGTGAAACCCAAACAATCGATCGCCGAGGCCTTAATGGACCGTTTTGATGCAATGCAGGCATTTGCTCGCGTGGTGGAAGCCGGCAGCTTCACCAAGGCCGCCGAGACCCTGCACATGAGCAAGACCACCGTGACGCAACTGGTGCAGCAGTTGGAGGCACGCCTGCGGGTCAAATTGCTTAACCGCACCACGCGCAAAGTCAACGTCACGGCCGACGGCGCCGTGTACTACGAACGCGTGCTGCAGCTGCTGGCCGATATGGACGACGCCGAGACCAGCCTGTCCGGCGCGGCAACCCTGCCCAGGGGCCGCCTGCGCGTGGATGTGCCGAGCCCACTGGCCAGCATGATCCTCGTCCCCGCGTTGCCTGGGTTTTACGCCCGCTACCCGGACATCCAGATCGACATGGGCGTCAGCGACCGTATCGTCGACATGATCGATGAGAACGTCGATTGCGTGGTGCGTGGCGGTGAACTCACCGACCAATCCCTGATGGCCCGACGTGTAGGCGACCTGGCGCTCGGCGTGTTTGCCGCGCCGAGCTACCTGGCACGCGTAGGTACGCCCGCCCACCCACGGGAACTGGAAGACGCCAACCATCGTATCGTCGGCTTCCTGTGGGCCCGCACCGGCAAGCCCTTGCCCTATGCCATGGGCAAGCACCAGGAAAGTCTCCAGATCAAGGGCCGCTACGCCCTGGCGGTCGATGATGGCAATGCCTACCTTGCTGCCGGCCTGGCGGGCCTTGGCGTGCTGTGGCTGCCCACCTACATGTCGAAAGCCTTCGAGGACCGGGGCGAATTAGTGCCCTTGTTCAAGGACTGGCACCTTGATCCGATGCCGCTTTACGTGGCCTTTCCGCCGAACCGGCATATCAGCCTCAAGCTGCGTGTGTTTATCGAATGGGTGACTGAGTTGCTGGCCGTGCATGCGCCTGTCAGTGGGCGACAGGATGGGTGCTGATGGAGTCGTGTACGGGTTCGCTGATCGATGAAATGCAGCCGGAACAACCAACCTCTACTGCCCTTCAAGGCTTCTCTTCAGTCGGCGCAGATGACTACTGACGATCACTTTATGGGCGAGCCCTACCGGTAACATGTAGATGCGTCCATAGAGGTTATGCGTGACGACCGATGATGTGATGGTGAGCACACGATCGGTTATCGAAAGGCAGATCATGACATCCAGATGCCTGTCACGCTCGGTAAGAACCAGGATATTGGAGGCGCTGTGCTCCACCAGAAAGAAATCCAGGTGTTCGCCTGCGTGTACCGTTTTTCGCGCAACGCCCGAGAACCCGCCGATTCGCCTCACACCGAATAACGAAGAAATTGCGTCCCTTATTCGGAAAGCCAGCCGCATGGCCAGCCCCGGCTCAGCCGTTGTGATGTTCCACGCGTCAAGCATGGTGATTTCAACGGGGAGCTGAACCGACCTAATGTGGTAGTAATCGAGCTCCGACAGTGCACGCAACGTGTGAGCTGGTGATGTGATAGGCAATTTTCATCCCGTCCAGTGGGCCAGTTTTCATTCCCGATAACATCCGAGGCTGAGTGTTATGCGGCTATGTTACGTCAATGTACAGCCGCCATGAACGTCCCCTCCCTGTCCCTTCCCCCGTGTATCGCAAGTGGGCGAACATATCCCCGCCATAGTATGGTTGCGGCCCCCAACCCTCACAGGATATGAAGGTTACCCATGCGTTTACTGTTTCCCCTGGCCGTCAGCTTGACGCTGATCGGCTGCGCCACCACCAAGACCGACGTTCGCAACGAAGCACACATCAGTCGATATGACCCGGCCAATACGGCGCGTGTCCGCCTGATCACCGGTGACACCACCCACGCAGGCTTTATCAGTGGCCAGACCTGCGAGATGTTCTACAACGAGTCCCTGCTGACCAAAACCCCTGAAGAAGCCGGATGGCAAACAGCCCATGTCGACTCGGCGGGGCTCTACCCTTTCCGGGCGACAGACCGCCAGAACAGCGTGATTGGCATGCCTGCCAGCAAGGCGAGCAAAGCCATCAATCAATCGCCCAAGGTGTTTGACGAACATGTCATCCCGGCCGGTAAACCGTTTATTGCAGGGTTCGCCATGGGGGGATCGCAACTCTCCTGCTTTCCCGCGCCTGTCACGCTCATCCCCGAGCCCGGTAAAGACTATGAAATGGAACTTCAAATGATGAAAATCAGCACGTTCAAGGCCGGCTGCGTGATTGCCGTTCGCCAACTCTCCACCCAGGCCGACACCACCGTAGAAACGCCGCTGAAACCCCAGGTGTGTGCCAAAACGCCGTCGGGCTGGTACACCGTGACCCCAGCGTCCTTGCCTTGATCGTCCCGGGACAGTTGTTGAACGGCAGTTGTGCTTGACTCAATGGTTTTCCTCACACTCATACAGGGACAGACATGGGCATTTTGGATCGGTTGTTTGGTGGACGCTTTACCATGCCGCCTCCCGAGGAAACCAACCTCAGCGCTTCAGCGATCATGAAAGAGCTACGGCCCGAGCGCAGCGACCCCACCCAGAAAAAAGCCCTCGAAGCCTTTGCCCAGGCGCTGGTGGCGACCACTGCGGAAAAAGAAGGCGCCAGACTTGTCCGCCGCGTTATGCGCAGATACGCGATGGGAGATGACCCCTGCAATGCCCTCACCGAAGGTTTCCTGAATGACGCCAAGGGGCAAAAACTTGAACACCTTGTACTCCTCAGCGTGGATTGGAAGGGCTATGACGTGTTTGAGTATCAAGCGCCCTTTCTGGTCAGCGCCAGTGGCTTGAAGGCGCCCTACGCCTATGTACGGGAAGACGCTACCTCCATGCCACAGGTTCTCGATAACTTTGATCAGTGGCTCGCCCGGTTCGGTAAACGGTTTCTTCACCTGGACTCCGGAGGTGAAAATTACGACGGTTTCATTGTTGACGCGGATCGACTGGAAGACGTTATCGAGCTGGCTGGACGAGCGGGAATCCACGTGCGTCTTGAGAGCTTCTGACTCTGCGGCGGGGTGAGGGGCTTCTGCAAAACCTGTTCAATCAAGCCCTCGCCCGAGGAATGTCCCTGCCCCGGCCGCTATCCGATCAGGTTTTCCCTTTCCCGGTCATTGCGGCCTTGGACCTGGAGCCCTGATCCCCCCTCGGGCGTTCAGCCCGCTGTTTTTGCTCCTGCTTGAATTGCTGCTGCCAGCGCACCAGCGCCTCAGCCCCGTCCGATGCCTGCACGGCCCATGGCGTCGACGCGATCATGCCGAAAAGCGTCCAGATAAGGAGTTGCTTCATTTCATCTCACCTTGGTTGTTTGAACTGGAATGGATGCGGATATCCGCGTTGGTAATGCTTGAATAGGTGTCGAGCAGCCCGGCTAACTCCTGGTAGCCAGCCGCCAGAGCGTGAGCCCCCAGCCGGGTCAATGATCTCGACGTCCGACGTGCCTGAGCCGCGCTGATCGCGGGAGTGGAGGCATACCGTGAAATACGCTGTTCGCCCCTTTGCGCGCACGTGGCGATCGCCGAGTCAGGTTCCAGCTCCCGTGTCTGGCGTTGTAAAGTCAGCAGCCGGCGACTCAATTGAAGGGACACAGAGCCGGCGCCGCCCGCCGGTTGGTGACCAGCGCCCAAGAGTGCCTGCAAGGCGACCAATCGGTGCTGTTGCCGGGCCTGCCACTTGAGCAGGTCCATGCGGCGCCCGTGCCGGAGTAAGCGCCGGGTGTCCCTGTGCAGCGCCTGGGTGAGGACGTGTACATGGCGGGCGGATTTCCCCGGCAGTAGCTGGAAGGCCAGCAGGCAGATGGCAAGCGCTGCCAGCCAGGCGAGCGCTTGATTGGCGAAGTCCGTGAAGTCGTACTGGGCCGTGCCGCCGGTGCCGACGAGGGTGTTGAACGCGATCAGGTAGGCAATGCCCTGCAAGGCGTGGCGCGGCCGGGTGGTGGCATGAATGCCGACGGTCCAGAAAGCGATCAGCACGATGCTGAGCAACGCGAACCCGCTGATGTGCGGCAACACCAGGAACTTGCACGCCGCTGCCGTTACGATGCCGTAGAGCGTCCCCTCGAAGAAGCGGCCGATGCCTTGAGCGGGCGCCGGGCTGGTGGCCAGCAAGGTGCAGCACGGGCCCAACACCGCCAGCAAGGTTGGCCCCTGG
Organism: Pseudomonas sp. CFBP13509; assembly: GCF_005233485.1. Taxonomy (NCBI): domain Bacteria; kingdom Pseudomonadati; phylum Pseudomonadota; class Gammaproteobacteria; order Pseudomonadales; family Pseudomonadaceae; genus Pseudomonas; species Pseudomonas sp. CFBP13509. The sequence continues at coordinate 7,563 of NZ_QGAA01000008.1, read as the reverse complement.
TCCCAGGCGGTCAGGTACCAGACCGCAGCGGTTGCAAGCGTGGCCACCAGGGCGCGTAGACCGTTGCGCAGCGCGTCGCCGTAATGGCGGTGGAACCCCACGGCGCGGGCCGGCGTCCGGGGCGCGCGTTCAAGGCAAGCAAAGCTCAGCAAGGCGCTGGACAGGTCTGCCAATTGTTCACTCAAGCACTGCTGGCTTTGACAGTTTTCATGCGCCTGGGCGAGGCAGTGCTGCATCTCCCGGACATGCTCGGCTGCCGCGGAAAAACCCGGCTTTGCTTCGGCCAGCTGTTGCAGCTGCGCGCCCATCCGAACGAGGGAAGGCAAGCCACTGCGGTTGAGCGGTGACTCGTCCAGGATCACCCCATGCACATACGCAAGCCCTGCCTGCAGGGTCGCAAGCCTGGAACGGATCAGGCGGGACTCACCTCGGCCGATCCCGAGAAGCTCGTCCACCTTACCCACATCGATGGCCAGCTGGCCCTGCACACTAGCCAGTTGCGCGTCCTGCTCCCCCTCCATTCGCAAGGCCAGCAATCCCAAGGTACGGGCGGCGATGTCCTCAAGCGCCTTGTTCAGTTTGGACTCGACGGTCTTGCGGCTGAACAGCGTCGCCACCAGACTCAGGCTCAACACCCCGAGGACCACGGCCGTGCCCCGCGCCACGATATGCTCGAAACCTTGCTGCGGGGCGACAATGGCCGGGCCCAGGGCAAGGCAAACCGTATAGCCTGCGACCACTGCCGCCGTGGCCTGGTAGTGCCGAAGCACGGTCATGGCACCGACACAAAGGCCGAGCCACACCCCGATCCCGAGGATGAACAGCAGCATTTTTTGCGCGAACAGGCCGGTCAGGACCAGGGCGGCGAGCAACCCCACCAGGGTTCCCAGTACGCGATTGAAGCCCTTGCCGACCACCGCGCCCTGCAGCGGATGGATCAGCAGCAACACGGTCGAAGCCGCCGAGAACGGCGCCTCCAGGTGCAATTGGAAGCCCAGCCACAGGGCCAATGTGGCCGCCGCAAGACTGCGCAGCACATACCCCGAGGTCTCGGGCGACCATGCCCCGAGCATTCGCAGTGCGCGGACCATCACATGAAATCCTGCAGCCACTGGGTAAGCCGCCAATGGGGGGCGGCCCCCGCCTCGGCGACCTCGATACTCGCAGTCATCCCCGCCGCCAGCTCCACGCCCGGTGGCACCTTGTCCAGCTCAATCCGAACCGGCACACGCTGGGCCAGGCGTATCCAGCTGAACGTAGGAGCCACCTGGGGCAAGCCACTGTTACTGCGCAGCTCGTTGCCGTCGGCAATACCTCTGCCGAGACTCGCCACATGCCCTTCAAGCAGCGGCGCAAAGCCCATGAGCTTGATGGACGCTGCGGCCCCCACGCGAACACCGGGCAGCTTGGTCTCCTCGAAGTAAGCGGTGACCCAGAAGCTATGGCTGTCGACCACAAAGATATTGGTATCGCCCGCCGCCGCGTAGTCACCCGGCTGCAGCCGCAGCTGGGTCACATACCCGTCGACCGGTGAACGAACCGTCGTGCGCTGCAGATCCAGCTGCGCGTGGGCCAACTGGCTCTGGGCCGCGTCCACCCGCGCCCTGGCCACCGCCAGGTCCCGGGCCGCATTGTCGGTCTCCTCCCGCGCAATGGCATCGCCGAGTTGCTGGCGACGGCTGAGCTGTGAGCGGCGCTGTTCGAACACGCTGCGCGCCTCGGCAAGCTCGGCCGTTCGCTGTTGCCGGGCCAGCAGATAGGCGCTGCGGTCGATCTGATACAACAACGCGCCCTTGGCGACCCACTGGTTGTCCTCGACCAGCAGTTGTTCAACCTGGCCGGACACTTCGGGGGCAATGCGGATGACTTGCGCGCTGACCCGCCCGTCCCGTGTCCAGGGGGCCAGCTCATAGGCGCGCCACAACTGCGTACACAACAGCAGCGCGGTCAAGCCGAGCATCAGGGTGACGAGGGTCTTGAGCAGGTGTTTGATCGTCATCGCCCGCGCCTCAAAACTTCAGCACGAGGATCGAGAGAACGATCAACGACATGCAGAAACGCGCCATGCTCGGGTGCCAGGCCCAGTCCAGCCAGGGCCGCACGATCCGCTCCAGCAGTGCGTAAACCACGGCGGTAACGCCCAGGTAGAGCAAGAAAGGCGGCAAGTAGAGGTGGGCAATCGTGATTTCGCTCAGCATCGTTGAATCTCGCAGTCGGCAATGGCCTTGCTGACGATGGTAGGGACTGCAAGGCCGTGCCGATATTGAGTATGCTGCCAAGATATAATCAAATTCAGACAATCGAGGTGCGCGACGTGGACGAGACACATCTCTACGGGGTGGATCAATTCGAACTGGACAGTTTCGACCAACCCGCAGTGGCGTTGATGCTGGGAAGCCAGCGAAACGACACCGAATTCCCCGTCCATACGCACCGCAAAGGCCAACTGGTGGTGGCGTATCACGGCGGCATCGTGTGCACCGTAGAGGATGGCGTGTGGATGGTGCCATCGGGGTTCGGCGTATGGATTCCGGGCGGTATTGCCCACAGCAACCGGGTGACCGCCAACGGCAAGATCGGCTATCTGTTCGTAGAGCCCGGTGCCGCAGCATTACCGCACACATGCTGCACGCTGGTGCTGTCACCGCTGGTCCTGGAATTGATCCTGCACTTGAGCGCCCAAGCCCAGGACTATCCGCCGGCGTCTGCCAATGCACGCGTGGCGAGCGTGCTCCTCGAACAGTTGGAACTGGCCCCCTCGGAACAGCTGTACCTGCCGCTTCCGGCCACAACGCAGCTGCGTTTCATCGCACGGGGGTTGGCCCAGGACCCGTCAAATCGCTGCACCATGGCCCAATGGGCACGCCAGGTCGCCATGAGCGAGCGCTCCCTGGCGCGCTTGGTTAAAAGCGAAACTGGGCTAACCTTTGGCCAATGGCGCAAGCAATGGCAAATCATCGTGGCCTTGCAGAGCCTGGCCGAGGGCGAATCCGTGCAACGCACCGCCGAAGCCCTCGGGTACGAGTCGGTCAGTTCGTTCATCAGCATGTTTCGCAAGACACTGGGCTCGCCGCCAGCGCGGTACATGCGGCGGACCGCAACACGTTAGCGGGGATCCGGCTGGCTGATGAAGCTTTACCCGTCGAACGGCCTAAATTTGCAGAATGACGTGCCGATAGGCTGGATATAACCCAAGGAGGCGGTTTCCCATGTTCAATACAAAAGCCAAGAACCAGCTTCACGCCCAGGCAGCCGAGCTGTTGGAACTGCGCCAACTGCGCGATGGCCTGAACCGTGAAATGCTGACGTTGAGCATCGACTCGACATTCAAGATCACCGCATGCAACGACAACTTTGCCAAGTCGTTGGGCTGCACCCCGGAGCAACTTCGAGGCCGTGCCATGGCCGAGATCGTCCCGCAGTACGTCTCCAAGCTGCCCTGCTTTCATAATTTCCGAGCGGCGGTCGCCGCAGGCAAGTCCATTACCGACGATTACCGCTACCTGCATGCCGACGGCTCATTGATATGGCTGCATGCACATTGGCAGCCGATCACGGATGCGAGCGGCCAGCTGAGTCATGTCACCTGCTATGCAACGAACATTACCGCCCGGGTAGAAAAAGCCTCGGAAAACACTTCTTTCATCCAGGCATTGCTGCGCTCGACGGCGGTGATCGAGTTCGACCTCTCCGGGCATGTCATCACCGCCAATGAACAGTTCCTGCACGCCATGGGCTACAGCCTGGAACAAGCCAAAGGCAGCCACCACCGGATTTTCTGCAAGCCGGAGGAAACCTCGTCGCAGCACTACAAGGATTTCTGGGCAACCCTGAACAGGGGCGAGTTTGTAGCCGGCCGATTTGAACGCGTTGACAGCCGCGGCCAGACCGTGTGGCTGGAAGCAACCTACAACCCGGTGTACGACACTGAAGGCGCACTGTGCAAGGTGGTCAAGTTCGCCACGGTGGTCTCCGACCAGGTTGCCCGGGAACAGGAAGTCAGTGGCGCGGCGCAAACCGCATTTGAAATTTCCCGGCAGACCGATGTCAGTGCCGAGCGTGGAGCCGTCGTGGTCAACGACACGATGCATACCATGCATAAAATCGCCGCTGATATGCAGGCGGCTGCCGGTGGAGTCGAAGCCCTCGGAAAACAGTCACTGCTGATCAGTTCGATCATTCAGACCATCAGCAGCATTGCCCAGCAAACCAACCTGCTGGCATTGAATGCCGCGATTGAAGCCGCCCGTGCAGGCGAGCAAGGTCGCGGCTTTGCGGTGGTGGCTGATGAAGTGCGACAACTGGCCGGGCGCACCAGCACGGCGACGGAAGAAATCGCCTCGGTGGTGCTGCAGAACCAGAAACTGGTGGATGAGACCGTCGCCGAAATGGCCAACAGCAAATCCCAGGCAGAGCAAGGTCTTGAACTCGCCACGCAGGCAGGCCAGGTCATTGTGGAAATTCAGGATGGCGCCAAGCGGGTGGTCGACGCGGTGGGCAGGTTTGCGAATCAGGTGGCTTAGCCGGAGCAGTCACAGGGCCGCCTGTGCATGAGGCGGCGAACTGCACGCCGGACATGGGAAACAAGCCGCACATTGTCCAACCACCTCCACTCCCCTTATCCTCGACGCTCCCCGTCCGTCCAAAACCGGAGCCGCCATGGACCTCGCCACCCTCGCCCTGTTCCTCCCCGCCTGCTTCGCCCTGAACATGGCGCCCGGCCCCAATAACTTGTTGTCCGTGAGCAACTCCACCCGCTATGGCTACCGCACCTCCTGCATCGCCGGTATCGGCCGCCTGCTGGCCTTTGCCGGCATGATCGCCCTCGCCTCTGCGGGGTTGGCGGTGGTGCTGCAGACGTCGGAGTTGTTGTTCTACGCGATCAAGATTGTGGGCGCGGCGTATCTGTTTTATCTGGCATTTCAGCTGTGGCGGGCTGATCCGCAGGCTGAGGCGCAATCGGCAGGCGCGAAGGTGGGTTTGTGGGTACTGGCGCGACAGGAGTTCCTGGTGGCGGCGGGCAACCCCAAGGCGATCCTGATCTTCACCGCGTTCCTCCCGCAATTCGTGGTCCCCGGCCAACCCATCACCCCGCAATTCGCCGTGCTGGGCGCGCTGTTCCTGGTGTTGGAATGGATCGCCATCAGCCTCTACGCCTATATGGGCCTGCACATGCGCCGCTGGTTTGCCGAGCCGCGTGGCAAGCGGATATTCAACCGCTGCTGTGCGGGGTTGTTGTCAGCGGCGGCGACGGTGTTGTTGACCGCACGTAGGGCTTGAGGAAAAAAACATGACCCGCAACCAACTTGCCGACCTTTACCTCGGCTACATCGACTGCCTGAACCGGCAGGATTGGAACCGCCTGGGCGACTTCGTCCATCCTGACGTGGCCTATAACGCCAAGGTGGTCGGCCTGGAGGGCTACCGCGCCATGCTGGAGCGCGACTTCCGCGAGATCCCCGACCTGGTGTTCCACATCCAGTTGCTGATCGCCGACCCGCCCACCGTCGCCTGCCGGCTGAACTTCAATGTCACGCCCCGGGGCGAGTTTTTCGGGCTGGCGATCAATGGTCGCCAGGTGGCGTTCTCGGAGAACGTTTTCTACACGTTCGTCGACGGCAAAATCGCCCAGGTCTGGTCGGTGATCGACAAGGCGGCGATCGAACGGCAGTTGGCCGTCTAAACTCCATGGACCCATTGTCCGTGGAGACCGATCATGAAACGCAAGAACACCCTCTGCCTCTGGTACAACGACACCGCCGAGGAGGCTGCGCGCTTCTACGCCAGCACCTTCCCCGACAGTACGCTCGACGCCGTGCACCTGGCCCCCGGTGACTACCCGTCCGGCAAACAGGGCGATGTGCTCACGGTGGAATTCACCGTGATGGGCATCCCGTGCATTGGCCTCAATGGCGGCCCGATATTCCCCCACAGCGAAGCGTTTTCCTTCCAGGTCGCCACCGATGACCAGGCCGAAACCGATCGCTACTGGAACGCCATTATCGACAACGGCGGCCAGGCCAGCGCCTGCGGTTGGTGCAAGGATAAATGGGGATTGTCGTGGCAGATCACGCCTCGGGTGTTGACCGATGCGGTGGCCAACCCTGACTCGACAATAGCCAAACGTGCTTTCGACGCGATGATGACCATGACCAAAATCGACATTGCGGCGATTGAAGCAGCGATAAAAGGCTGATCCACCTGCACCGGCGCATTCAAGCTACGGAGGAAGTTGACACACCTCGTAATATTCCATGAAGATAGCCCCAGTCTTCATGGGTGTGTCAGCTTATGTCCGCAACCTCAGTGGTTAACCTTTCCGTCATTGGCTTGATTGCCAAGGCGCAAGGTTGCGTGGCGCACGCCCTCAAATCGAAGAAACAGTCGCTCATGTGACCGGGGCGCGCTGTCCCGTCAGATGAGCTGACAGGACATTGAGCGCGGACTCCCTCCCCCTTGCACAATTGCCCATGCCCTTCTGACGGTGACTCAACGGTCAATCATCAGGAGAAAGTGCATGTCATCGTTTCAAGGTATCTGGGTTCCCGTGGTCACGCCGTTCCAGGATGGCGCCATCGATTTTGTCGGCCTGCACCGCCTGGTCAGCCACCTGCTGGGCAAGCACGTGGCCGGGATCATGGTGTGCACCACCACGGGCGAAGCTGCATCGCTCAGCCGCCAGGAACAACTGACCGTGCTGGATGCGGTATTGCAACAGGTGCCCGCCCACCGCGTGGTGATGGGCCTGGCGGGCAACAACCAGATTGAGCTGCTGCAATTCCAGGCCGAGATCCTCAAGCGCCCGCTGGCGGGTTTGCTGGTGCCGGCGCCGAGTTACATCCGCCCTTCCCAGGCCGGCCTTGAAGCGTTCTTTCGCACGGTGGCCGATGCGTCCAGCGTGCCGATCATTCTCTACGACATTCCCTACCGTACCGGCGTGACCTTCGAGCAGGCGACCTTGCTGAACATCGTCGCGCACCCGCAGATCGTGGCGATCAAGGACTGCGGCGGCAACCTGGGCAATACCCTGGCGGTGTTGGCCAGCGGTGAGGCCGATGTGTTGTGTGGCGAGGACCTGCAGATCTTCAATGCGCTGTGCCTGGGTGCCAGCGGTGCGATTGCCGCGTCGGCCCATGTGTGCACCGAACAGTTTGTGGCGCTGTGGCAACAGGTACGGGACAACCAGTTGGCTGAGGCGCGGGCGACGTTCCTTGGCTTGGTGCCGTTGATCAACACACTGTTCATGGAGCCCAACCCGGCGCCGGTGAAAGCCGCACTGGCGCTGGAGGGCTTGATCGACAGTGAGTTGCGGGCGCCGATGCAGCGGGCAACCGAGGCGGTCATCGCAAAGCTGCAAAGGCTTTCACGCCAGGCCCAGTAACCTGTGGTGAGCGGGCTTGCCCCGCGTTGGGCTGCGAAGCAGACCCAAAACCAGGCGCTGCGGTTTACCCGACAGAACACAGGGAGCCTGATTGGGGCTGCTTCGCAGCCCAGCGCGGGGCAAGCCCGCTCACCACAGCAAGCCCGCTCACCACAGCAAGCACGCTCACCACAATAAGCTTG